>NZ_JAAARL010000015.1:0-196823 GCF_009908205.1 Pseudomonas sp. Fl5BN2
AACTCCCCCCGCGACTCAGGCAGACGGAAATTCCCCACGCCCTCGCCCCCGGTGTTGAAGGTCGTCCCCAAATAAGCCGCCAGGTCCGGATAGGTCGCAGCGCTCTGCACACTGCCATCCACCTCCAGGAACCCCGTCGGCACCGTGCCCTTGGGAAACGGCACCATGGCCCCCACCGGCAAGGCCGACATGTTCTTCAGCAGCGCTTCGATCTCCGCCTTGGTGTAGGTCACCGACTTGGTATAGGCATCGGTGATCCCATACTCGGCCAAGGTGCTGCGAATTTTTTCCGGCGGAATAGAATCACGGACGATCACCTTGATCGCCGCCAGCAACTGATCATGCTCGGCCTCGGCCGGCGCCTTGCCACCTGCACGAATCACATTGAGCATTTCGTCGGTAACCGCGTTTCCCCATTCCGAGGAAATCAGCGAGCCGACTTGCCCAGTCACCGGGTTCTCATCGACAAACTTTCCGTTCACCAGCCCTACGCTGGCAACACTCTTCGGATAATCCACGTTGTCTAATCCTCTCTAGTCATAGTTGATATACACCTGGGTATGCGCTGGTGTACTGCGATGGATAAGGCATTCCAGAGCGCTCCCCGGGTTCATGCCAAAACGTTCGCCCCAATAGCTCGCGCCGAAGCGCCGGCCCAGTTGCAGGCGGCCGCCGGTGTTGAGGGTCCACATGAAGTTCGCCCGCCAGGTGCCAAAGTGCGCGTGGCCAAAGCGTGAACGCCCCATGCGCGGGGTGCTCAGTTCGCTGACGCTGGCATTGGGATAACCCTGGCTGCGGGCGATTTCGACGAAGTAGGCGGCGCGCTGGCTGCCCACCGCCAACAGGCGTCGGCGCACGGCCAGGCGCCGGTCTTCGAATAACGGAGTCAGGCCCAGGCAGGGATCGGGCAGGTCCATGACCTTTTCCCAATCCGTCACCAGCTCGCTGACGTTGGCCGGGTCCATTTCGTTTTGCAGGTCCACGGCCCGGGCGTCGATGCGTGCCAGTTCCTGGGATACGCCCTGCAACACGCGTTCAAGCTCTGGCACCCGCTCCGGGTCCCAGGCCGGGCCGCTGGGCAGCAGGCTGCGCAGCTGGTCCTGGTATTGCGCGGCGCTTCTTATTGCTGCCATTCGCAACCTCCAAACACCAGCAACTGGTTGTTGCTCGCCGGTACATCGGCCAGCGGCGCCAGCAAGCGGTGATCGTGCTCGCCGGTGGCGCTGCTGATGGCCTCGCTGATGTGGCTCAGTAGCAAGCTTTCCCCAAGGCCGGCCTCGCGGCTGTGCAGGTCCCGCAACTGGTCCTCGACCGCGGCACGTACCGCGCTGGTGTCGGGAGTCAGGCGAAGTTTGTAAGCCACCGGCCGCATCACCGGCGCCAGCACATACACCTCGGCAGTCACCGGACGCAGGGCTTCGATATGGGCCAGAACCTGCGCCAGTTGCTCAGCATTGGGGATCGGCTGCGGGTCGTCGTCACGCATGACGAACAGGCCCACAGTGCCCGGCCCCAGGTAATTGCGTCGACACCAGGCACGGGTGATCCCCGGGCATTCCAGGGCCCAGGTTTCGTAGTCGTCCGCCGAGCCGCCGTGGGGAATGATCCGGTATGAACGGATCACCCGGGCCCGCAGGGACTCAAGGCTTTCTTCGGCCACGCCACCGCTCAGGCCCGGGGCCAGAACGGTGAAGGGATTGCTGATGCCTTGCACCGGCTGCACCGCAATCAGGCTCAAGCCGGCGTCGGCATTGCCCAGGGCGCCGCCGTCGACCGCCTGGATCGTGGTGCTGTTGAGCTCGGCGCGGGTGGTACGGGCGGCAGTCACTTTGTAGCTGCGACCATCGTTGCTCTGCAGCAGGGTATCGAGGTCCAGCACCGCACCGGCTGCTGCGTTGAAGCTGACGCTGCCACTGGCCGCCTGGGCGGTCTTGCGTGGCTGGTTCAGGCGCAAGGCGGCGATACGTTCCAGAGTCGACTCATCGGCCTTGTCCGGGAGGATCTGCTCGGCGATCCAATCCAGGTAGCCATACAGGCCAAAGGCGGCGCCGCTCAGGGTTCGGGCCAGCACTTGGGCATCGGACTGGCGCAGCGAATCGCTGGCCAGGTCGCTTTGGGTGCGCTTGATCAGCACCGGCAGCGAAGGCGTTTCAAACGGCATAGGTCACCTGCCAACTGTGAATGGGGTTGATGTCCAGGCGCTCACCGTCGGCCAGGATCAGTACCGTGCGCAGGTTCAGGCGCTGGGCATCGAGGCGCTCGCTAAGGATCTCGACGGCGTTGCAGTGGCCATCGTCGATCAGCCATTGCAGGGCCTCGCGGGCATAGAATTCGGCGTCGAGCTGAGTCTGTCGGCTCAGCTTGACCCGGCGCAGCAGCCACAACCGCGAACCGATGCGGTCGTCGGCGACGCTGGGGAAGCTGTCGCCCCACCAGCCGTAGCGCTGGTCATCGTCGAGGGCATCGTCATCGGCGGCACGGCGCCAGGTGAACAGGCTGATTTCCACAGCCCGGGTCAGGGCGTTCTTCAGGTCATAGGTGGCGAACATGCTTAACCTCCCACAGGTACGCCGGTCTGCCCCGGGCCGGGTTGCACGCCGCTGTGGACGTGATTGATCTGACTGATGCCAGCGGCGATCTGATCTCCTTGGGAGACAATCTTGCCGCTCTGGGTCAGGGTCGGTGTGTCGATACTGACGCCGCTACTGGCGCGGACATTCAGGGCCGCCGTGTCGATATTGACGCTGCTGCTGGCGCGGATATTCAGGGTCGCGGTGTCGATGTCGATGATCCTGCCGCGCTTGAAGTGGATCTTGTCGCCCTCGTCGGTGTAGATCGCTACCTCGCCGGCGGCCAGGGCTTGCAGGCGATAGCGCCGGTCGGCCACCACCAGCACCACGGCGTGGGAGCGGTCACCACCGAGAAAGGTCGCGATGCCCTCGGCGCCAGCCAGGGGGTTGCTGGTGAAACCATAGGGCTCGAAGTGCTCCATATCGTCATTGACCTCGCCGGCGGTGAGGCGCATTTGCAGCGATTGCAGTTTGTTGGCCGAGTTGGCGAGCACCACGGTGCCTCGCGCCAACAGGCGTGTCAGTAGGCTCATGCTGGTTTCCTTGGGGTGTAGGAGCCGGCTTGCCGGCGAACCGGATTTGCGCGGTTGCAGGCAGGACGCCTTCGCCGACAAGCCGGCTCCTACGGGTGGGCGCGGGTTTCAGGTTTTCGGTGGTGTCGGGTTGGCGTCGAAGGTGTCCGGCGGTGCCACCTGCAAGGTGGTGATCGAGCCCTGCTCGGACAGCGACCAGGTGACCTTGGAGATCAGCATGTCGCGGTCGAAATCCAGCACCGGATCGATCACCCGCACCAGGGTGTTGTGCTTCCACAAGTCGCCATTGCTCTGGCGCCAGCCCTGCACCTGGTAGGTGGTGGTCAGGGCCTTGCCGGTGCGGGTGCCGCACTCCCAGTCGGCCCGCTGCTGAGCCAGTTCGGCACTCAGTTGCGCGGCTTCGTTGATCACCGTCACCCGCTTGCGCGAAACCCTGGCATCGTTGGCTTGGCCAGAAATTTCGCTGACCGCGACACCGCTGCTCTGATTGCTGCCCTTGTGCTGGCCAATCACCCGGTATTCGGAAAACACCGCGGAAAAATCCATCGTGGCATTGGCCGAGAGGATGTTCTTGCCCAGCTCCAGTGTGTCGCTGGCCCGCCCGCCGCTGCCCGGCGCCGCCAACAGCAGATACCCGTCGGCGTCATCGGTGGAGAACACCCTGTACAGGGTCAGCAAACGGTCGATGGAGGCGAACACCGTCTCCCCCGGCACGATGCTGTGGGTGTGCAGCTTGCTGGTGGGGGCAATCTCACTGCGTACCCCGACCCCATAGGAACCGGCCAGGGCTCGAACGATGCTCAGCACATCCTGCTGGCGCCACTGGCTCGGCCGGTTGATTGCCGCACAATCCACCAGATCCTGGGTCAGCGAGCTGCCCTGGATACTCAGGCTGATCTGCTTGCCGTCGTAACTGATCGGCGCCTTGTAGACATGCCCGGTGAGCACCAGGTCGCAACCGATACGCACCTGGCAGCGCGCACCGGGGCGGATCCGCACTTGCTGATCCTGCCCTGGCCATTGCCAGGTGATGTTGAGGTTGAAGGTGCGGAACTGACGCTCCAGGTCCGCGCTGATCTCGACGCTTTTCCAGCCGCTGTAATCCAGCCCGTCCACCGTCAGGGTGACAATGTTTGCCAGTTCGTCCATGGGTCACTCCCGAGCGATTTGCAGGTCGGCCGGCGGCAAGAAGCCCGGGTGGGCCACTCGATTGCGCTGCACCACTTCACCCACCCGCGTGGCATCGGCAAACCGCTGATAAGCCAGGACCAGCGCCGGCATGCTGCTTTTAGGGCTGAGGCTGATCAAGCGCACTCCCGACGAGGCCACGGCATTCAGGTGCCCCTGCACTTGCTGGCGCAGGGTGTTGAGCGCCTGGTAATGCACCGCATCGGCCTTGAGCGAGGCTTGCCAGATCAGCTCGTTGAGCTGATCACGCAGGGCCAGCACATCGTCGGCCACCGGCACTTCCAGGCGTTGCACCGGCTGACTGGCCTGCTGCGTCAAGGGCGGCGTGCTCGTAAGCTTCACCACCGGCGTGGCGACCGGCAAGGCCGATACCAAGCGGCCGATCTGCACCAGCAAGGCATCCTGCACCAGGTTGGCCACCGCCTCGGCCGCCGCCGTGGTGTCCTTGCCGGTGGTCAGCTTCGGCGCATCGATGCGCCTGGCCGCCTCCACTTGTTGGGAAATATCGGCGAGCATCTGCCGATAGCCGCTGCGGGCAAAATCCTCAAGCCCGCGCACATCCTCCAGCAACCCCTTGAACTCCGCGCTCAGCTCCTTGGGTATTTCCTTGACCGCCTTGACCAGGGTGTTGAGGTCGCCATAAAACTCGATCAGCGGTTTGAACTCGTGCTCGATGACCTGATACACCTCCGTCAGGCCCTGGCGCAAAGACGCCACGCCAAGGCGAGCCTGCTTGATCAGGTTGGTCGCGAACTCAAAACGCAGCACTGCTGCGCCCAGCAACGTATCGCTGGCCACCAGCACCTGCTGTTGAGTGTTGACCACCGCCGCTGGAAAGCGCACCGGCTGGTCCGGGTAGAACTTCAGGCTGAAGGTCACCAGGCCGCCATCCTGGCGGCTCTGGGTCATCTCGCATTCACCGACCTTGACCTGCATCCGCCCAAGCCAGGGGTGAACCAGCTCACCACGGCCCTCCTCCAGGGCCTTGAGCAGCTTGTCACGCTGCTCCAGGCAGTCGGCGCCGACGATGAAGGCCGTCAGATCGTGGATCTTTGCCTGTTGGCCAAGTCCTTCGAAAAACGGCTGGTCGCGCTGGGGGTACTCGTGCAACTGGCCTTTCTGGCCCACCGGGGTTTTCGCCTGGTCGACCCAGAAAGCAACACCACGAAAAGACGCCGGCAACAAACGATCACGCCAGGAATCAGGCATAGGAACCTCCTAGAGAAAGTGAGCGATAGCCGATGGTCGAGTCCACATTGAGGCCTGGCTGATTAGTCTTGGCCTGATCCACCCGCAAGCCCACAGGAGCGTTGGCAAAGCTCACAGTGAGGCCACCTTCAAGCTGGGTTCGGTTGTTGGCAGCGGTTTGTTGCAGTAGGGAGCTAGAGCTCTGACTCAAGTTCCCGGACAGCAGTGAAACACCGCCGAACTGATCCCTCCCTTGGCCGAAAAAGCCAGAAAGCCGGGGGGCTTCTTCAGAAGCGGATGAGTCCAGGCCAAAGAAGCCCTGAACACCCTCGGAAGCCGACGTGATCACCTTGCCGATGCTGCCGAGCAATTCCTTGATGGGGGCAATGACAATGCGGAGCCGCTCCCCCCATTTGGCAAACCAATCGGGAAGGCCATCCCAAAGCTCGCTCACCATGTCCAGAGGCGACCAATCAAATAGAGATTTGAACTGCGCCAAAATCTCTGAGGCCAATTTTCTAAGTGAGCCCCCAAGACCGGAAAGATAGTTTTCTAGAGGACTCCAGACAGAACTGAGCATCTCCAGAGGATTCCAGGCGAACACCGCTTTCAAATCCTGGAACCAACTCAGGGCGCCACTTTTCATACGTTCCCAACAACCGCTGAAATAACCCGTGACGGCATCCCAATTGTTGATCAGCAACGTCAATGGGCTCCAACTGAATAGCCGTTTTATGCCACCCCAAGTCTTTGCAGCTGCCCCTATAATCGCCAGCCAGAGATTCGCGAAGAAGTCCGTCACACCTGCCCACAAACTACTGAGCAGAGGTTTCGGCGACCAGTCGAATATCGACCTGAAGCGCAGCCACTGTACCTCTGCATAATTGCTAATTGAGCTCCACAACTCAGAGAAAAAGCTTCCGATAGCAGCCCACCCCTTGGCCAAGGCCTCGCGTGGACTCCAGTTCAGCACGCTCTTGATCCTGTCCCAGTTGGCCACGATCAACCCTGCGACCACCGCAATCACTGCTGCGGCGATCCCTAAGGGCGAAGCCAGTACACCGAAGACTGTGGCCGCGCCCAGAGCAGCAGCGGTCACCACCGTAAACGCCACTGCCGCTGCGGCCAGTCCTTCCACCAATCCTGGATTGTTAGCCACAAACTCACCAATGAAGGTGAGCATTGGCTGCAACTTCGTCACCACATTGTTGACCGTCGGTAACAAGACCTCTCCCAGGTTCTGTGAGATTTTCTCGACCGACTCATCGAACAGCTTGAGGTTCTTCGCCGTGTTGCCCACAGCACCCTCAGCATCCAGCGCTCCCATGGTCTGAGCGTGTATCACCGCCAACTCGTTCTCGACATTGATTGCCGCCTGAACACCACTGACGAAAGGAGTGAGCAACCCTGCACCCGCCACCAAGGAGGAAAAATTCAGGTTGCCGAGACCATTGCTCTCCATCTGCTCCCTGAATTTGCTGACTTGCAGACGCACCCCTGTCAATTCGCCGTCCAGCGCCTTGGCCTCAACAGCAACCCCCGTCGCGACCTCCGCCACCGGATTGCTGGCTTGCCGGTTTTTACTCACGTTGGCTTTTTTTTGTTTCTTCGCCATCACTGCACCTGCTGCATCGCATTGATCCGTTGCGCGTGCTCCAGGGATTCCCGGAGCACATCCAGTGGCCTGGCCATCATCTGTTCGGGGTCGACCTTCCAGAACCAGGCCAGGTCATAGGCGACAGCGATCAGGTCGGCGATGGCTGCGATGCCGCACTCATGAAAAAACTCGCCACCGCCCAGCTCAGGGCGTTGAGGTCTGCCAGATCCAGCTGGTTCACCGAGGACGGTGGAATGCCGGCGCAGACCGCGATGTACTTGGCCGCGACATCCATGTCGAGGCTGACCTCTTCGCTCTTGTCGATCTTGTACGGCAGCGCCTTGATCGCCCGTACTTCCTGCACCGTCGGGCGGCGCAGAGCGAGTTCAGCCAGCGGCTCGCCGTGGGCCTCGATGGGCACCTGCAGCTTGACCAGGTTACTCATTGCCAGGTCCCCTTCTGCCCTTCGAAGTTCAGCTCGATGGAGGCGTCGTCGCCCTTGGCCACCGGCTCGTCCACCAGGTAGGCGCCAGCCAGCACGTAGACCTTGCCGTTGGCGAACTCGCAGGTGACGGTCATGTCGGAACCGGCGATCAGCTGCTTGAGCGGAAAGTCCGGGGTGTGCAGCGCCGTCACTTTAAACGACGGCGTCAGGTCGGTTTCCTTGTAGAAACCCGGCACCACGGTTTCTCGTTTGACGGCCATCAACGGCGCTTCGCAGCCACCGCTGATGGTCAGTTGAGCGCCGTCCACTTTGACGTAGCAGGTGCCCGCAATCAGTTGACCCATGATGTTTCTCCCAAAAAATAAGCCCGCTCAAGGCGGGCTGAAAAAGCGCAGTGATGCTGGTTCGGCTCAGGCCGCGGCGTCGTACTGCAGGCGGAATTGGTTGAGCAGCGCGAACACCCGCAGGCCGTTGATGTAGTCCGGCGGGAACAGCACGTTGACCCGGCTCGGGTCCTGCACGTCGCGCTCGACGATCAGGTGCTCGGCGAACAGCTCAGCGTTCTCCACATGGCCTTCCAGCTCCAGCTTGGCGTACTGGGCGATCAGCTCACCGCGAATGGTGCTCGGGGTGACGATCGGTTGGCCGGCGCCGAAGCGAGTGCCATCGGCGGCCAGCTTGTGGCGCCCGTACTTGCTGGTGATCACGCTTTGCAGGCGGCGCACGATAAACGCCGACTGGTGCATGGTTTCGCTGTCCAGGTAGGAGTTGTCGGCCTGCCCGTAGGCGTTTTTCTGGTAGGTGGTGATCGCCCGTTGAATGCGCAGGTAGCCGCCTTCGTAGTAGGCGGTGGCGATGCCGTAGTTCAGCAGCGATTGACGTTCGGTCAGCGTGAAACGCTCGCTGGCTGGAGCGGGATCAACGCCCGGCAGGCTACCGCTCTGGGTCGGACGGCTGGCGTCGGCGGAGATGAACACCGACGTCCGTGCAGCCAAGGCTGCGGCCTGGACCCAGACCGGTTGCGGCACGCCGGTTTCCAGGGCCTGGATCGTGATGTGCTGATCGTTGCGTGCCTGACCGGCCGCCACCAGGGTGCCGACGGTGCCACGCTTGGCGCTGTAGACGTGACCGAACAGTTGCTTGGCCCAGGACCAGCGACCGGTGCTGTCATCCATGACGGCTTGCCAGGCATTGAGGCTGGCAGTGTCGGTCCAGGGCATGCAGATGAACTCGAAAGGCTCGTCGCCCAGGGCCGCCAGGGCCGCAACCTGATCCGGCACGCCGGTGCCGCCGGCCAGCTTGCCGACCACCAGGGTCAGGCCGGCCGGAGTCTGCTCGCCATTGCTCTTGCCCAGGCGATTGAGCTGCAGGCTGATGTCGTTGCCACTGTCGCCGGTCCATTTGGCGTTCAGGGTCACAGTGCCCTCGGCCGCGGTGGCGGTCACTGGCAGATCCACCGCCGCGTTGACCTTCAAGGCCAGGGCGCTGGCGGCCTGGGCGGCAGTCGCGCCGCTGACGATGGACGCCTGCACCCGCACACCGCCGACATACAGGTTGAGCAGGCCACTTTCGCTGGCGCTACCGGTGATTTTCACCTCGGCCTTGGCCACGCTGCCTTCGGTGCTATGCAGCGGCAGGCACCAGATTTCGCCCACTGGGTCGGTCTTGCGCCAGGTTTCGTACATCGAAGCGAGCATCGAACCTTGGCCACCAATGCTCTTGGCCAGGGCCACGCTGGACACCAGCACCAGCTTGCCGAGGTCGTCACCGGTCTGCTTGTCATTGACTTGGGCAACGATCAGACGGCGCATGGCCGAGGACGCGCTATTGGCCGCCGAGTTGTCCATCTCGGCGTAGAACAGCGGAACACGGATGTCCGCCGGGATATTGCTGAAACCGATCGCCATTATTTGGCTCCTTGAGATTTCGCCGCTTTCACGGCCTTGCTAGTGATATCGCCATCGGCCAGACGCCGGCGCCACCAGGTGTTGTCCGGCACTTCACGGCCGGAGGCGGGCAGCAGATCGCCGGCCTCTGGGTCTGGTACGGCACGGCCGGCGACCGGCAGCACAGTGATGCGTTTGCTCATTGCTTCAGCTCTCCTGAAAAAGTCAGCTCCAGGCGCCCGTCGGGCCCTGGGCGTTGCAGATTGGGGTCCGCCGGATCGATGGCATCGACCCGCACCGTGACCCCGGTAAAGGACGGCAAGCCGTCGAGTTCACGTTCATGCCAGGTTTCCGCCGGCTGGCTGGGCAAGTTGCGTCCCAGCTGGAACTCGGCGAAGAAGCGCAGGCGGTAGAGCAGGCGGGTGGCGTCGAGGGACACCAGCTCGCCGCCGTCGTATTCGATTAGGTTGTACTCGGCGCCGGGCTTGAAACCGACCAAGGCGCGCCAGACTTCGGCGCGCAGGTCGTGCAACGGATTCAGCGCTTTTGTAGGGTCAGTGGCGCCAAGTGCCAGGGCGACTTCAAAACGATCGCGGATGGTCTGGCGAATGATGTTTTGCCCGACGCTGGCGGTGGCCAGGTCGTTGATTGGCGCCAGATAGGCAATCGGCATTGATGCACTAGCGCCTGAAGCAGAATCGGGATAAGTGCCAACAACGATGCGCCCCGTAAAGCTGGGGCACTGAGCTTGTAGCTGATCAAGAACAGTCGTGAGTTTCATCACAAGACTCCTGGAACTGAATTCACCAAGGTATTGGCAAGGCTTCTGCCAGCCTCTTCGTGCAGACGTTGAGGAACGAAAACCTGGGTGCCGTCCAGTGTCCATTCAGGGCGACCAGGCTCCAGCACTGACCCCCGCGGGAAGCGGTGGTCATAGGTTTCTCCGGGGCATGAAAAAACCCGTCGAGACGGGTTTCAGAAAAGTGGCCTGGAATCGCTGCCGCAGATTTATGGCGTGGGGCTTTCAAAATGCCTCGGAAAATCGCCTTCGGCGCTCAGGCCTGGGCCATCTGCCTGGCTCACTCATGCCCCGCAGGCAAGAGTTCACTACCGGCCTTGAGCCCGGACTGCAGCGCCGTCCAGAACTCGGCATTTTCATAGCCCACCGCCCAGACGCTGGTGCCGCCCAGGCCCAGCTTGGCCACCAGTGCGGTCTTGGTCTTGATGCTCGCGGCGTCGTCATACCAGAGCACCGGTTGCGCGCGCTCCTGTGTCCACTCCACGCCATCGGCGAAGTTTTTGACCGGCCCCCAGGTGGCGTACGGAGTGGCGGAAACGGCGTCCAGATGAGTGACGGCGCGGTGTTCGGCAATCACTTCCTGGTAAGCCGACCAGTGCACCCGGTTGCCAATGCTGTAGTCCTGACCGTAAGCCGGCAGCCCGGCCAGGACCTTGCTCGCCGGGACTCGGGAAACCGCATAGCTGAGCAGGGCCCGCTGCCAGTCGGCACCCGACTCCGGGCCGGGCCAGACTTCATTGTGGAAACCACCGCTGCTCCAGCCCGGCCCGACCTGGTCGTAGGTCATGACCTGGAAGTAATCCACCGCCGCGCCCAGGGCCTTGTAGTCGTAGCCTTGCAGGTACTCGGGCTCGCGGTCGCTGGATTTGGGCGGGATGCTGATGATCAGCTTCTTGTTGCTGGCATGCAGGGCGTTGCCCAGGGCTTTGACATAGGCGGAAAACGCCTTGGCATTCCTCGGTTCGACCTTTTCGAAGTCCAGGTTGATACCGGCAAAACCGCCCTCCTTGGCCAGCGTCACCAGTTGCTTGATGCTGTCGGCACTCAAGGTCTTGTCGTTGACGATGGAGTGGGAGATGGCCGGGTCGAAATCACCAATGCCTTCGTTGTAGTCGGAGACGGTCGGATACAGCGGCAAGGACTTGGACCTGGCAAAGCGAATGATGTTTTCGGTAGTTTCGTTCATCCCGTCCTGGTGCAACTTGCCGGTAACCGTCAGACCGTAAGTGCTGCCCAGACCGACGGCGGAAAGGTTGCGGTAGAAGGCTTGCAGATTGCCGTAGGACGCTTCGACCTGGCCATCGGTGTAGGCCAGGACAAAGGGCCCGGCATGGACTGCGGTTGCCAGCAACAGGGTGCAGCTAGCGATCAAAGCATGGAAAAAATGCCGGATGCCTGTCATCGAGGCCGGCATGCTGATACCTGGGTTCATGAATACTCCTGCGGGCTTGCCGCATGGCTGGGAAGGAACAGAGTCAGGGATCAAGATCGATCCGATTGAGCATCTTGCGAAGGTGGCCGGCGGACGCCGTTGATGAGTTAAAGCGGCACCACTCTGAGCGGTTTTTTTGCAGTATTTTTCTTGGCCTTGGCCTTGGCTTTGCCTTGCTTGCCGCCGTTGCACTCGACCGTGGTGCTCCACCCGGACGGGTTGAACATCTGCTCCACCGAGTCCACCAGGTATTCGCCATCCAGGCCGGCCTTGAAGCCCTGGGCATTGATCAGGCGCTCGGCGAACAGGTCGGTGCGCCCCGGCATCTCCAGGCGGATGCTGGCGTTGCTGCGGTTGAAGGCGGCCAAACGGGCACTGGCCGCCTGCTCGGCGGCGGACTTGTTCGGGTACAGGTGCCGTTCGGTGTGCACCGCCGGTACGCTGTCCGGGGAGTTGCTGTTGCGCAGGTCGATGACCCTGAGCTTGCCGCTCTTCTTGTCCTGATGTTTGGTCTGCACCGCCTTGTGGGTGCTGGTGTCACTCAGGCGGAACTGATAACGGCTGACGTCGCGGCGGCTGAGAGTGACGACGCCCAGGGCCTTGCCACTGGCACTCAACCCGGCCTGGCGAGGCAGGACCAGCAACTTGCCTTCGGCCACCTTGGCGGTGCAGTCGTACTGCCGGGCCAGACGGGTGATGAAGTTGAAGTCGGACTCATTGAGCTGATCGATCCGCGGCACCTTGGTGGCGACTGGGCAGATGGGCGCCCAACCGTTGCGTGCCGCCAGGTCGCGGACAATCTGCGCCAGCGCCACGTTCTCCCAACTGCCACTGCGGGTAGTCTTGCCGCTGCCGCGCATATCGCTGGCCTTGCCGCGGATCTCGATGGAGTCCGGCGGCCCGTTCACCACCACTTCATCGACCGTGTAGCGTCCCAGCCGGGTCAGCGGCTGGCCAGCGTAGCCGAGGAAGATTTCAATGCTGGCGCCACGACTGGGCAGCGCTACTGCCGAGTCACGGTCATCGATACGCAGTTCAAACTCGTCCGATTCCATCCCGGGCTTGTCCGAGGTGCGCAGTGTCAGCAGCCGGTCGTTGATCTGCGCCGTGATATCCCGACCATCGGCAAGGATTCGAAAGACTGGGGTCATGACCTGTGCTCCAGAAAATGAAGCCCCTGTACGCGCCGGGGCCTGTTGATTGGAGGCAAAGTCAGTCCCATAGCTGAACCATCGCCTCTGTACGAATCGGCAGGTCCGGTAGCAGGATCAGTACCCCGGCGCGAAACGGCTGTGGCTCATCGGCCAGGCCCTGGTTGGCGTCCAGCACCGCCTCGACACTGCCATTGAGGTGCCCGTAATACTGATGACACAGGGTGTCGAGCAGATCACCGTCAGAGGTTCTGCAGGTCGTTGCCATAGCTCACAAACTCCAGTGAAAAGCCTTGTTTGCGGGGAATGCCGCCCGCCAGCAGGTGGCTCTGGTCCTCATCGATACTGGTGAGACACCAAGTACCCAGCACCTCGCCATAGCCCGTGGTCAGGCTCAGGGGCAGCAAGCGACGGCCAATACTGCGCAACGTCTGCAACTGGCCCAGCCCGCCCTTGAATCCTGGAAAGACCGCCCCCTTGAGCGAGATCCTTTCTTCACCCAGGCCCACTGCCTGCTGGGCAACGCCGCGGGTCAAACGCTCCTGGCCCGCCCAGCGAAACCCGCTCTGGCGGCGCAACTCATCAAAGGCCGCAGTATCGAGGTTGAAGTAGTAAGGCTGCGCGCCGGCACCCAGGGGCTGCAGGATCAGCAGGTGCGGGAATGGCTTCACCGCCTCGGCCGCCGGAGTGTCCTGGTCGGCAAGTGCCGCGCTGGGGAAAATGTTGCCCAGGGATGGGCTGATTTGCCCACCAATCCGATTGATCGCCGCGCCGGCCTTGGCGACCTGTTCCTGCAGCGCGCCAAGACGCTGCTGGACCTGCCCGGCCACCGTCACGGCCTGGCTGTACTTGGCCGCCACCTCACCGACCACCGACTGCGCGGAGCTGATGCTGCGCATCGTGCGTTGCAGCTTGGCGCCCAGCGCCGGCCCGACAAAGGGCAGGTTTTCCAGCTCCAGGGCGGCGCCGCTGATGTCGCTGATGGCGCCGTTCATGGGCCCCAGCATTTCATCGGCGCTGCGCCGCCCCGCCTCAGCTGCTGCCACCAGGGAGCCAAGCCCCGATTGCAGCTGTTCCATGTAGGCCATGCCCTCTCCTTAAACGTGTGCCGCGTCGAACAGCTGGCGAGCGGCAGCCTGGCGGCTGAACTCATCGAACTGCCAGCGCAGATGCGGTTCCAGTTCCCGAGCCAGTTGCGCAGGGTCGCGCACATCGCCCTGGACCGAGATCGACAGGTTGGGCGCGAAGCTGAACTGCTGCTCGATCATCGGTGGTACCTGGGATTTGAACGACTCCGGCGCGGTGATCGTGGCCGGCGCTGCGGTGGACGACGATGGACTGGCCATCGAACGCACAGCCTGCCCCATCAGCGGGGGTGTCTGGCCTTTCTGGAAGGACTTGGCGATGTCGCCCATGACCGGCGGGAGGTTCTGCCCGGCGTTGCGCATCATCAGCGGACCGGCTGCGGGCAGCTGCTTGAGCGACTCGTCGGAGCCGAACAACTTTTTACCCAAGGCTCCCCCCGCAGCCGAACCACCCCAGGCGCCCAGGGCGCCACCCACCAGCCCACCAATCACCGTACCTACCACCGGGACCACGGAGCCAATGGCAGCACCTGCTGCTGCACCCGCTGCGGCACCCGCCAGATTGCCCGCTGCCTCGCCATAGCCTTGGGCTTTTTCATCCTGGGTCTTGGCATTCAGAAAGGTGTCTGCCACCTGGATACCAGCACCGAGCACTGAGAGGAACGCGCCGCCCTTGAGCAATGGTGCAAACCCCTTGGCCAAGGAACCGACACCTTTCATCGCGCTGCTGGTCACGCCTGGCGCGGCCGCTCCCCTGGCCAGTTTCTCCAGGCCACTGGGCATCAGAGGGCTCTTGAACCCTTTGCCGCCTGAGCTTTTCGAACGAGGCCTGCGCCTCGGCGCACTGCGCCCGCCACGGCCCTTGCGGCGTTTTTTGTCCATGGTGCTGTCGGCCACGGACTCACAGCAGTCGATGCCTCCCGCGTTGCGGCCAGGCGCTCGCTTTGCCACCTTGGGGTCGATCTTCAACCCACCTCGCAAGACATTCAGCAGGCCCTTGCCCATGGTGTAGACGGCCATCAGTTTTTTTACCGCCACATAAGCGGCGCCCAGGGCGGTCACCCCCTGCACCAATGACGGGGCCTTCTCCGCCAGCTCGGTCAGCTTGCCGACCACCACCGTGATGCTTTGGGCCACCAGATCCGTGGCCGGGCGCAAGGCCTCCCCCACGGCAAGCATGCCACCGTCGACTGCCTGCTCGGTTTCCTTCCACAACTGCGCGGAGGCTTGCCGACGCTCGGCCAGGTTCTTGTCGATAACCCCCGAAGCACTCAACGAATCCTTCTTCACTTGCTCGTACTGCTGCCGGCCCTGGGTGTGAGCGAGCAAGGCCGCCTTGATCTGCATATCGGTGAACAGGTCACCGGTGCGCAGGGACTCTTCCAGAGCCTCAAGCATGGCCTTGGCCTTCGCCGGGTCGGTTTCCTTGCTGATCTGCGCCTGGGCCTCGGCCATCTTCGCGGCCTTGGCCGGGTCGATGGCCCTGACATAACGCATGGCCAGGGCAAAGCTCGCCTCCAGGCTCGACATGCCCTTCTGGATACCGGTGTTCAGCGAAGCCTGATAATCAATGCCGGCATCCTCGTAGGCTTTGACTGCCTCACTGGAACCGATTTTCCCTATCCAGCTCTGCAGTTGGCTGGCGGCCTCATCTGCACTGCCAGCGGTGCTCATCTGTACTTGCAGCATCGCCCCCAACTGGCTCACCGCATCCATACCGGTGAGCCCCTCCCCGCCCGCGCTCTTGAGCAGTGCCGGGAGCAGGCGCGCCATGTCGGCGGCCTCGAAATTGCCCGCCTGCCCCTGCAGCGCAATGGCCTCCAGAGCCTTCTCCATGACCTTGGGATCGCTGATCCCGGCCTTCAGCTCAAGGGCCCGCATCAGGTTCGCCGTGTCTTCAACACCCGCGCCCTGGCCCACCGCGAACCTGGCTGCCAACGAGGCGTAACCTTGCGCCTTGTCCAGCGACATGCCGTTGGCAGTCATCTGGCCCACCAGCGCGGCCACCTCGTTGCGGGCCATTCCCGTGTCACGTGTAGTCTGAATGACGGTTCGGCTCAACTGCGCTTCCTGAGGCTGGTTGGCCACACCGGCCTTGATCGCGATGTCGCGGATCAACGCCTGATAGTCGGCACTGACCTTGACCGGAACGGCCAGCTTGCCGATACCGGCCTTGGCCAAGCCATAAGCCGCCTTGAAGTCGGCCTTGCCCTGGCCGATCTGCTGCAGCCCCCGGGCCTGCAGAGCCGAACCCCGGGCCACATTACCCAGCGCCTGATATTCCTGACGCAGTTTATGCACCTGCACACCCTGCTGGCGCAGCCCGTCCCGACTCTCTTCCAATCGGCGCAACAGCCCGGCGGCGGAAGCAGCGCCGGTGTCACGGGCCTTTTTCCATTCATCCTGCAGGCGCAGGGTCTGGCCAATGGTCTTTTCCAGCACCCTGGCCTTGCTGCCCTGCTCCTCCAGCTGCTTGATCCGGCCTTCCACCGTCTTGAAGGCGGCGTCCCACGTCGAACTGAGGGCAGTACCTATCACCACCAGCTCCGATACCTGCTTGCTCGCCATCTGCTTCTCCTGTTCCTTGGGTGACGGGCTCAGTCCGTGAGCCACCAGACCATGTCGGAAAACCTCATGGTCATGATTTCCTCGGCGGCGAAATGCAGCTCGCTGGCGAGCCGCTTCGCCGCCATTTTCATCACCGCAGGATCAAAGCTCGTCGTCTTGCACCAGGCGAAAATAGCCAGCCTGCAGGCGTTGGTAGTCCTTGAGCGCCATGCCCTCCAGGTCCTTGGCGCTGATTTGCGCCAGGCTGGCAAACAGCATCAGCTCGCGCTGCTCATCATCGCCAACAGCCCCGGCATTGGCCGCACGCACATCGCGCACGGTGGGGGCACGCAAGGTGACCTTGTCGCAGACCACGCCATTCATCTCCACCGGCTTGCTGAGGCTGATCACGACGTTTTCCGCACTCAGGGTCATCCAGGTCGGGATCGTGTTGATTGCTTGAGACATGCGGGGGATTCCTTACAGGCCGAGGGCCGAACGTTGAGCGGCGAGCTGGTCGACGCCGTTGATCACACGCTTCATGCCCAGGGCGTCGATCTCATAGATCAGGCGACCGTCGACTTCCAGCTTGTAGTAGGTCAGCGCCACGTTGTGCTTGACCTCGGCCTTGTCGCCGGATTTCCAGTCGCCCATGTCGACCTCCTTGAGCAGGCCACGCAGGGTCACGATCACTGGAGTGACCTTGCCCTTGAGGCCCTTGAAGGCGCCACGGAACACACCACTGAAACCGCTGCCGTCGGCCAGGCCGAACATTTTCAGCGACTCGCGGCGCACACCGGTGGTGGTGAAGCCGGCCTCTTGTTTCTCCATGCCCATGTCCAGTTCCACCGGCACATCCATGCCGCCGACACGATGTTCCTCGGTCTTGAGGGTCAACTTGGGCAGGGTCAGGCTCGGCACGTCGCCTTGAAAGCTGATGCCATCGACGAACAGGTTCATGTTCGCCAGGGTTTCGGGAATCATTGCCATTGCTGCTGCTCCTTAAGCGGTTTGTTCGAGGACTTCGGTCAACCATTGATTGGTGACCTCGACCCGGAAGTTCGGGTTTTCGGCCGGTGGTACGTCGGTGAAGCGGATGTTCCAGTACACCTTGCCCTGCTCCAGCTGGCTGGCGGTGTTGAGCTCGGTGTCGGCATAGACCTCGAAGTTGATGATCGCGCCCTGGTTCTTCAGGTCGCGCATGAACGCTTGCAGGCCCTCGGTGACGTCCTTGACATAAGTCGCGGTGATCGAGCGGTCCACCGCCCATTTGTGGCCGTAGAGGATCGCGTCCATGACGATGTCCATGGTCCGCACCCGGGTGACGAAGGCCCACTTCGGATCGCTGGACAGCGTGCGGTTGCCCCACAGGCGGAAGCCGGCGTCACGAATGACGGTGGTGATGTTGGCGTTGTTCAGCAGGTTGGCGCGGCAGGTTTCATCGCCGTCGAGGAACTCGATCGGCCGCGTGGTGCCGGTGATGCCGACAAACTCCTTGTTCGACGGCGAGGCCCAGAAGCCGTACTCGTTGTCGGTCCAGGCGAACAGACCGGCGACCCAAGCCGAGGCCGGCGCATCGACGGTGGCGCTGGCGCCGTTGTCCCAGTGCTGAATACCCGGATCGACCATGTAGGCGCGCTTGGCGCCGAAGTTCTTGGCGTAGGCCATGGCCGCTTCGTCGGTGGTGTTGGGGCCGTCGAGGATCGCCAGGCCGCGCAGCTTGTCGGCCAGGGCCACCAGGGCGGTGCCGACCGCCAGGGTCGAGCTGTGCTTGGGGGTCACCAGCAAACGCGGCTGAGCGTTGAAACGGCTCTTGCCGTCCAGCAGCGCTTGCAGGCCGGTGCGCTTACCGTTGGCCAGCACGCCGCCGATGATCGCCGAGGTCTGCTCTGCCGTGTCCGCCACCTTGGCCACGCCACAAGCGACAATCACCGCCTTGGCTCGTTGGTAGATGGCCTGGCAAGCCTTGGTGATGGCCGCATCCGGGCCCCAGGCGGCAATCGCCTCGCGCTCGTTGGTGATCAGCAGCAGGTCATTGGCCTTGGCGCTGAAGGCCGGGGCCTCGGTGAATGTGTCCACCAGGCCGATGATCGAGGACGTCGGCAGCGAGATGGTGCGTGCGCCAGTGTCGACGTTGGTGACGGTAACGCCGTGGAAAAAACCACTCATGGATAAACTCCAGACATGAAAAAGCCCCGGGTGAAGGGGGCTGTGAGGGATGCTTGGTTAATGGGAAGCGGGAAAGAAAACGCCCCGGCGGTGCGGGGCGTTTATGGGGTTAGCTCGACGATCCAGGACGGTGCCACTGGACGGTGCTCGATTTGTGGAAAGTCCGGGGATTGTGGCCAGTCACGTAGCGATTGCATGTACATCAGCAGTTCATTGAACTGATTGTCCAAAAGAGTGGTGGGCGTTTTGATTTCAAGCTGGTCACGATGGCGATCGCGCAACCATGTAACCGCAGCTAACGCTGCTGCCCGCCAGATTCGTTCATCCTCCCCATGGCTGAAAGGTTCAACCATTGCGTGGAGTGCATCAGGCAACCGCAATGTGACAGAAGGAACTGGCCGCATACCCTCGATGACTTTCGCTAATGCCAACGGGTCGATGTCGGGGTTGGTTAAGATTTCTTGGGGGATGTAGTGGTTTAACGTCACACTTCCCCAATCGACAAGCATGGTGCCAGCAGTAGCCGACACCGAGAGAACTTTAAATCCGCTCACAAGATATTCCCCTTTACTCGATCGGGGCTGTTGCCCCCTTCAAAGATCAAGTTGTTGCCATTTTTCTCAATCGAGTAGCCGCCAGCACCAGGCGCATTGGTCGACGCTGCACCTGGGCTACCAGGTGCGCCACCTGCACCGCCGCTCCATCCAGCTGTATACCAACCACCCGCCCCACCAGCATCCAAACCGCCTGCCGTTGGATAGCCATATCCGTAAGTTGAGTTTTGATACATCCCGCCGCCTGCGCCGCCTGGACGTCCTGCGCCGCCACCGCCGCCGGTATGCAGTACATTGGGCCAGTAGGCATCCCCACCGCCACCGCCACCGCCGAAAATGTAGCCATTGCGATTATCGAGCGTTGCTGGGTAATCAAGCACAAAGGCTGTGGCGCCTGGCAAGGGTCGAGCGGGATAGGCACCCGCACCACCGGCACCACGGATGTAGTGTTCATTGATGATTTTTAGCGTGGAGCCTGGTGGAAAAACACCCGTTCTCAATGAATACCCCGCACCACTGCCGTAGATCATTGCACGGTTGATAAAGAGGTAATTTCGCGCCTTGGTCGGTTTGCCCATGAGGTCAAAAATGCTCGCACCGGCTCGCTCTACTGTGTTGATAAACACTATGGTCCGCCGCCAGACCGTGCGCCACCCACTTTCGGTTTTGATGAACAGCTCCGCCCCTTCTCGCCAACCATCTGACATTTTTACATAGGGCATTACGCCAGAGCGGTAACCTCCATCCAGTTTCACGTGGAAGTTCATTAAGGCTCCTCGTATTGCAGCCAAAGCGTGCCAACCGAACCGTCAGTTGGTTTAGGGGGACTTGGAGAATGAATAAAACGGTTAGCCGGCAGTGCATCGGTGATGCCATATCCCGCTAGCGTGGTCGCCTTATCTGCTTTGCGCGTGGGGTCGAAATTGGCAGCATTCCATAGCAAGTTGCCAAAGACGGTTGCGGTCTTATTTGGAAGGCTCAGAAGAAGCGGTGTTAATGTTTCGCCGCCATGTTCTGCAAAGACCCTTACGTTGTTATTAAAAAGATCCATGCGGGCTTCACTGCTCGGCGTCACCCAGCCGAACTCTGGCGAATCGACATCGTCACTCGACAGTAATACTGACCCCGTCAACCGTCCACCAGTGGTGGGCAGCAACTTGCTGATTGCGCTAGTCAGCTCAGCCCTTGTTGCCCCATCTGTAATGCCATATCCGCCGAGAGTGGTTGCTTTGACTGCTTTTCCGGCAAGCGCATTCGTCATCGTTGTCGAAAAGTTGGGATCATTACCTACCGCGCCCGCCAACTTATTTAGCGTGTCGAACGCAACAGGTGCCGAGGCGACGATGCTGTCCTTGGAAAACTCTATGGCTGAACGAGTCTCCGCCTTGGTAAACGTATCAGTAATACCATAGCCAGATAGAGTTGTTGGGTTGATACCACTAACAACTATGCCTCGCTTATCTATCGTGACTTGTCGATAAGTACCTGCCACCTTATCCAGCGGAAGTGCTGCAGCCAAGGAGTCGTCCACATACTGGCGAGTAGCAAGCACTACCGCAGGATCAATCTTCAGCACGATCTGCGCGGTGTTGGCCACGATGAAGTTCATGCGAATAACCTGGGTCTTGCCAGTGCCCTGGGCCAGCAAGGGCTTGAAGCTCGGCGCGCAGTTGGCCACCGCCACCAGATCGCCATCGGCATCGAACAAACCGATCTCACGAATCCAGCGACCACCGACATCGGGCGGAATCACTTGCTCGGTGATGATGATGTTGGGGTTGGCCGGGTCGGTGCGCACCTGGTTCACAGGGGCGCGACGCCATTCGTTGAGCAGTTTGGTCTGGGCCTTGTTCGGGATGGGGTCGGTGCCGTTGGCATCCCCTACCGCCATCTCCTTGAAGGTCCAGGGAGTGCCAAGGGCCGTGGCATTGGCCTGTTTCGCCTCGCCCACCGCCGTGAGGATGGCGAAGAACTGACTGTTGGAATCAATCATGAGTACACATCCAGGGTGTCTGTTTCATCAATACACATGACCTGGCTATAACGGCCGGTCACTTCAATATCGCGGGGTGTCGGGGGGTAAACGTCGATCACTTCGCCCTGATTCACATAGACGCCGTAACCAATTACCCCGGAGGCTTCCAGGCTAATGGCCAGGCTGGTCATATGCCGGCTGACGGGCCTGGCGTCGTCGATCAGCCGGGTCAGTTCCTGGTACATCTCTTCGGTGATGCCGGTATCCAGCACACCGACCTTCAGGGCAAAGGTGGCCGGCTCACCTTCTGGAACCGTCTGCCACCACTCGACCACCTCGATCAGGTAACCCAGTGGTTCCACTACCCGACGCAGCGCACCGATGGTGCCTTTGCGTGCGTGGATGAAGTACGAGGCCCGGATCGCGTTGCGCTTGATCGTTTCAGACCAGCGCGGGTCCCAGCGGTCCACCGACCAGGCCCAGGCCAGTTGCGGTAGCAGATGCACCGGGCAGGTCGACGGGTTGTACAGGGTGCGCAGCATGATCGCGGTATCGCCGGCGTTGGCCGCCTCAAGGGCGCGCTCCAGCGACGTGCTGTTGATCGGCAGTAGACTGCTCATCTCAGTTCCCCAGCGTGATGCTGTAACCGGTGCAATACGCTGCCTGGGCCTTGGTTGGGGCAAGGTCCTGCCAGCCGGGCAACTCGACTCGACCGACCCCGGCAACATGCAGTTGAGCATCGATCGCCGAACGGGCAACCTCAACCCCAAGGCGTTTGCGAGGGTTCATCCAGGCCAGGAGCTTGCGCTCGGCCTCGGCCAGGGCCGCATCACTTTCCGGCCCTGGCCCCTTCATGTGCAGCACCGCATCGATGCGATAGGGCAGCACCTGGGCACTCTGCACCGCGACCCGATCCCCCAGCGGCCGAACATCCTCATCGTTGAGGGCTGCAGTAACAATCGCTAGCAACTCAGGACCGGCCGTGCCATTTCCTTCAAGGCTCAACACCGTGACCGTCACGCGAGCCGGCGACGGGCTTTCGGCTTCGGCATCCGCCACGAGGGCCGAAGCATTGCGCGCATGCAGGATGTAGCTGTTACGCGGTCCCGCCGTGGTCAGCCCTTCGTAGGCCAACTGGATCCGCTCGCGCAACGCGTCGTCCGCCTCCTTGACCTCCTCCACCGGCGGTACTGCCTGCGGATCACCTGCCTGGATCACCAGGCGTTGCAGTTTGACGTTGGCCGCCAGGTGATCCAGATCCGTGCCCTGGGCATGAGCCAACAGCAGCGCCTTGGCCGCATCGTTGACCCTGGCCCGCAACAGCATGTCACCGTAGGCAGACAACTCCAGTTGCTTGGTAACCGGGTCACTTTCCAGGTTGGCCGTCCAGTTGTCGCCCATGTACCGGCGAAAAATTGCTAGTTTTCCTTGGTACAGCTCCTCAAAATCCAGGGTCTCAAGCACCTGCGGCGCCGGCAGCGCCGACAAGTCCAACGTACTCATGCCGTCACCTCCAAAACCGCGCTATTGCCCAGGTACTGGCCGGTCAGCTGAAAGTTGACCTGGCCAGCCACCACCGCTACCACTCGCACCTGCTCCAGCTTCAGCCGTGGCTCCCAGCGCAACAGCGCCCGGGCCACTTCGGCCTGCACGGCACTTTTCCACCCTCCGGTCACCGGCAAGTCAACGTAGCGGCGCAGGTTGCTGCCGTACTCCGGGCGCATCCGCCGGCTGCCCAGAGGGGTAGTCAGGATGTCCTCGATGGACTGCCGCACATGCTCGATGCCGGACAGCGACAGGCCGGTACGGCGATCCATTCCGATCATCGCGTTACTCCTGCGCTTGCAGATCCGGGTGGCTGTTCAGATAGTCCAGGGCGCTGTGGTCATCGGCTTTTACCGACACCTGTCCCTGGGTCACCAGCAACTGGCGCCCCTCCGCCAGGATCAACATGCGTGAGGTATAAAGGGTGTCGCGAAACACCACGGCGCCGGTGCCCGTTGGGCGACCGGGGGTTTTCTTAGGGGTAGCCATAGAATTCTCCGGGTACAAAAAAGCCGCTTCGAGCGGGTTGATTGGGTGATCGGTGGGAGGTGAGTCGTGAGTGCGGTGGCCGCCGAGAATCATTGCGGCGTTGCGGTTGAACCGGGGCCTGGCATCACACCCGGGTGGGTATGGGTCGAACCGACATTGACCCCGTTATGCTTCAAGCTCCCACCATTGATTTGCAC
The DNA here is from genome assembly GCF_009908205.1 of Pseudomonas sp. Fl5BN2. Classification (NCBI taxonomy): domain Bacteria; kingdom Pseudomonadati; phylum Pseudomonadota; class Gammaproteobacteria; order Pseudomonadales; family Pseudomonadaceae; genus Pseudomonas; species Pseudomonas sp. Fl5BN2. Next base: position 23,351 of record NZ_JAAARL010000015.1, read on the forward strand.
ATCGCCATTCAAGGTGATCGCTCCGGTCAGCGTGATGCTGGCGGCGTTACCGGTCAGGGCGCTGTCCGTCACCACCGCCGAGCTGCCGCCGACCTGAATAGTCACCGTGCCGCTGGGCAGGCTGATGCTGTAGCTCCTGGCCTGCCAGTCATAGACCAGCGAGCCGCCATCATCGAAACGCCAGACCTCGACATGCTCGCGGTTGTCGGGCTGGGCACCGGCATTGCCATACAGGCCGGGGACGAAGGTGCCCTGCGCCGGTTCACCGCTGGGGCTGATCAAGGCCCCCTGCTCTCCCAGGCTCGGCACCCGCCAGTGACGGGCCTTGCCGGCGGCCTGGCTGTGCCAGCGGACCCAGGCGCTGCTCCAGCCGGCACCATCGGAAACACGCACAGTGCCAGCAGCGAGATCCACCGCGACCACGCTGCAAGGGATGATCAAGCCAGCGATCATGCGGTCGTGGGTTGCAGAAACGTAACTCACTCCATTTGCTCCGGTGACTGATAGTCAGCCTCGTGACCAGGACCGATATCGGGACTGAAGCCCAACACCAGCGTTCCCGGAGGTTGGTTCGGCCATGGCCATTGCTCCTGGCCAAGATAGATAAGCTGCTGCCATTGCACGATCCACTCGGCGCTCTGCACGGGTTCCGCAGAAGTGCCGGCAGGCTTCGCCGACACCGCTGTCGCGCCTTCGACAAAGTCGAGTGCCCAATGCTGGCAACGCAACAGCTCGATTAGCTGCGCCGCCAGAATCGCCGCCTGCAAGGGTGCCTGTGCAAGGCTTGGATCAACCAGCGCACGGGCCTCAAAGGTTGCCCGCATACAACTGCGACCGTCACCAGGGTCCGGGCCCTGGTCCAGGCCGATGATTGCAAGGTAAATCGCCGGCTCAGAGGAGCCATCCAGTGCTTTGGGGAATGCCTCAACAGTATGGAGATGCGGCATAGCCGCCTTAATCGTGGACGTGATGGCGGCTTGTAGCTGCGTCAGTTCGTTCATTGTCTAGTTCCAGAATCAGGTCCATGCGGCCACGCCTGTCGGGGACGAACCGGTAGACCTCGTTGAAGGCTGGAGCTGATCAGGGCGTCAAGGCTGATCCGAGTGGGAGTCACGGGAAGGTGGCTCACAAACCCCGATGCGTTTGGCTGCCCAGCGCTCATAGAGGCCGATGGCGACGTCGGCGCCGGCCATGGCAGTTAGGCAACCGAAGGCGCAGGCGGTCCAGATCGAAACGCCGGCGGCATACAGCAGCATGATTGCCGAGACCCCGCAGACCACGCAGGCTCCAGAGCGTAGTGCCAGGCGCCGCAACAGCGACCAGCCACGGGCGCCCTCCTTGTCGGCGCGCCACATTTCGCCGGAAACGCCACCGACCAGCGCCAGGACGATGACCAGCCAGATCGGCATGTCCAGCAACGCTTGTTGCTCGTTTGTCATTCACGTCTCCCGTGCGGATTGAGGCCAGCGAAATGGCCAGTTGATAGAAGGCTGATAACGATGTTTCAAAGGGTCCCTGTCTGTCGGCGGCCCACATTAGGTAGGCATTCCAAAAAGCCCGGTCGCCCGGGCTTTTCAGTAATGCAATCCTTGGTCTTTCGGCGCTACTGGCGCGGTACGGACCCATTTAAATTGTTCCTCCGACCGCGACCCTGTCCGCCGGATAACTGCTTCTGGTGCTTTACGCTGCACACCCGGGTCAGTTGCCAACCCTCTGAACCGTCGAGGCCGGTTCATCGCTGCCTTTGCTTTGCCACTAAAGAGCGTCGTTGCAGCCGCTGTTGCGCGGCTTGGGACTCATATTATGCATCAATGCATATGCAGTCAATGCGTAAATGCATTTATTTGCGCGAAGAGTTTGCTGAAGCGCATAGAGAGCGCATAAACAAAGGGCCGGGATACTTTTCGGAGGCAAAAAAAAGCCCGCTCAAGAGCGGGCTTTGCCTGACGGTAATGGGTTAGCGGGCGTACATGCCCCACCAGAAGACGTGACCGAGGATGCTGATCTGTTCTTCCTGGATTTCCTGGAAGCTGTAGTCCTCATCAGGATGCTCATCGCGGTTGAAGCTGCGCAGGCGGATCCCGGTGGGCAGACGATACAGCTGCTTCACCCGCAACTGGCCATTGTGGTTGATTGCGTACAGGTCGCCGTCGACGATATCGCCAATCGCGCACTTGCCGGCATTGACCCCGACCGTGGCACCATCGCGCAGCACCGGCAACATGCTGTTGCCACGCACCGTGACGCACTTGGCCTGATCGAACTGCACGCCGTTGTGCCGCAGGCTGCGCTTGCCGAATCGCAGGCTGGAGCGCTCGCTTTCCTCGATGACGAATCTTCCTGATCCAGCAGCCAATTCAACCTCACGCAAAAAGGGAACCGACACCTCGTCATCATCGATCGGGGTGTCGTCGTCCCACAGGCTTATATCCTTGAGTTCCGAATGAATCTCGTCACGGGGGGCTGCGGACCGGGCAGGCGCGATGCCCACGCGCCCACGCAGTTGATCGGTGCTCACCTGGAAGTATTCGGCGATCCGCGAAATGTGTTTATCCGAGGGATCGACAATCTTCCCGCTGAGAATCCGCGAGAGGGTGGATTGAGGCACACCGGTACGACGGTGAAGCTCCGTGGGGGAGATTCCATCGCGATCCAGTAGCTCTCTTAGGACGGTAGAAACATTGCGTATTTGCATAGAACGCATATTGCTCGATCTTTTAGTCAATGACAAATGCTGTTTTGCATAGATGTAATGCATTTACCGGACAAACGCAGTAGCGCCTTGGTGCCTGCGAGGCCAGGGCGCCCATGGTAACCTTGCCGCCATCTGCAAAAAGCCGAGCCCAGCGCTCCTTTGCGTCACCCATTCAACGAACCCGCCTAAATACCAATGAGTAAAAATACCTCCGATCTGTCCTCCCACACGCCGATGATGCAACAGTACTGGCGCCTCAAGAACCAGCACCCTGACCAGTTGATGTTCTACCGCATGGGCGACTTCTACGAGATCTTCTATGAAGACGCGAAGAAGGCCGCCAAATTGCTCGACATCACCCTGACGGCGCGTGGACAGTCGGCAGGCCAGGCGATTCCCATGTGCGGCATCCCTTATCATGCCGCCGAGGGCTATCTGGCCAAGCTGGTGAAACTTGGCGAGTCGGTGGTGATCTGCGAGCAGGTCGGTGATCCCGCTACCAGCAAAGGTCCTGTAGACCGTCAGGTAGTGCGCATCATCACCCCGGGTACCGTCAGCGACGAGGCCCTGCTGGACGAACGCCGCGACAACCTGATCGCTGCCGTGCTGGGCGATGAGCGCCTGTTCGGCCTGGCGGTTCTGGATATCACCAGCGGCAACTTCAGCGTGCTGGAAATCAAGGGCTGGGAGAACCTGCTAGCCGAGCTGGAGCGCATCAATCCGGTCGAGCTGATGATCCCCGACGACTGGCCACAAGGCCTGCCGGCGGAAAAACGCCGTGGTGTTCGGCGTCGCGCGCCCTGGGATTTCGAGCGCGACTCGGCGCACAAGAGCCTGTGCCAACAGTTTTCCACTCAGGACCTCAAGGGCTTCGGCTGCGAGAACCTGACCCTGGCTATCGGCGCCGCCGGTTGCCTGCTGAGCTACGCCAAGGAAACCCAGCGCACTGCCTTGCCCCACTTGCGCAGCCTGCGTCACGAACGCCTGGACGACACAGTGGTGCTGGACGGCGCCAGCCGTCGCAACCTGGAGTTGGACACCAACCTGGCCGGCGCACGCGACAATACTCTGCAATCGGTAGTTGATCGCTGCCAGACCGCCATGGGCAGCCGACTGCTGACCCGCTGGCTGAATCGCCCCCTGCGGGACCTCAAGGTCCTGCAGGCGCGTCAGTCGTCGATCACCTGCCTGTTGGACGGGTATCGCTTCGAACGGCTGCAGCCACAGCTGAAGGAAATCGGCGATATCGAGCGGATCCTTGCGCGAATCGGCTTACGCAATGCCCGTCCGCGAGACTTGGCCCGACTGCGCGACGCCCTGGCTGCGCTGCCAGAACTGCAAGAGGCAATGACCGAGCTGGAGGCAACTCACCTCAATCAACTGGCGGTCACCACCAGCACCTACCCGGAACTCGCCGCATTGCTGGCCAAGGCGATCATCGACAATCCTCCAGCGGTTATCCGCGATGGCGGCGTGCTGAAGACCGGCTACGACGCCGAACTGGACGAGTTGCAATCGCTGAGTGAGAACGCCGGACAGTTCCTGATCGACCTCGAAGCCCGGGAAAAGGCCCGTACCGGTCTGGCCAACCTCAAGGTCGGTTACAACCGTATTCATGGCTACTTTATCGAGCTGCCGAGCAAGCAGGCCGAGCAAGCGCCCGCGGACTATATTCGCCGTCAGACCCTCAAAGGTGCCGAACGCTTCATCACCCCGGAGCTCAAGGCCTTCGAAGACAAGGCACTGTCCGCCAAGAGCCGCGCCCTGGCTCGCGAAAAGATGCTCTACGACGCCCTGCTGGAAAATCTGATCAGCCACCTGCCGCCACTGCAAGACACCGCCGGGGCCCTGGCCGAACTGGACGTACTGAGCAACCTGGCCGAGCGCGCACTGAACCTGGACCTGAATTGCCCACGCTTTGTCAGCGAACCCTGCATGCGCATCACCCAGGGTCGTCACCCCGTAGTGGAGCAGGTGCTAACCACGCCTTTCGTGGCCAACGACCTAAGCCTGGACAACAACACCCGGATGCTGGTGATCACCGGTCCGAACATGGGCGGTAAATCCACCTATATGCGGCAGACCGCGCTGATCGTACTGCTGGCGCATATTGGTAGCTTTGTTCCGGCTGCGAGCTGCGAGCTGTCCCTGGTGGACCGGATCTTTACCCGGATCGGCTCCAGCGACGACCTGGCGGGCGGTCGTTCGACCTTCATGGTGGAAATGAGCGAAACCGCGAACATCCTGCACAACGCCACAGAGCGCAGCCTGGTGCTGATGGACGAAGTCGGTCGTGGTACCAGCACGTTTGACGGACTTTCTCTGGCCTGGGCTGCGGCAGAACGTCTCGCCCATTTGCGCGCCTATACTCTGTTCGCCACCCACTACTTCGAGCTGACCGTGCTGCCAGAAAGCGAGCCACTGGTAGCCAACGTGCACCTCAATGCCACTGAGCATAATGAGCGTATCGTCTTCCTGCACCATGTCCTGCCCGGCCCTGCCAGCCAAAGCTATGGCCTGGCAGTAGCCCAGCTGGCGGGGGTTCCCAGCCCTGTCATCCTGCGCGCCCGTGAGCATTTGAGCCGCCTGGAAACCACTAGTCTGCCCCACGACATACCGCAACCAGCACCGGGTAAAACCTCGGTTCCGCAACAAAGCGACATGTTCGCCAGCCTGCCCCACCCGGTACTCGATGACCTGGCCAAGCTGGATCTGGATGACATGACACCACGTCGGGCACTGGAAATGCTCTATACATTGAAGACACGCATCTAACGCGAACGCCTTCAAGCTGTTAGAATCTCGCGCGGTTTAGGATGCTGCGGACTATTAGCCTGGTTCGCAGACTATCGCTCCCAAACCTGGCGACCCCGTCATGTAGGGGCTCCGCTGCCGCCGCCTGAGGAGAGAATTAGAAATGACCTTCGTCGTCACCGACAACTGCATCAAGTGCAAGTACACCGACTGCGTAGAAGTCTGTCCGGTGGACTGCTTTTACGAAGGCCCGAACTTCCTGGTGATTCACCCGGATGAGTGCATCGACTGCGCGCTGTGCGAGCCTGAATGCCCCGCTGTAGCGATTTTCTCCGAGGATGAAGTCCCGGAAGAGATGCAAGAGTTCATTCAGTTGAACGTCGAGCTGGCTGAGATCTGGCCGAACATTACTGAAAAGAAAGAATCTTTGCCCGATGCCGAAGAGTGGGATGGCGTCAAAGGCAAGATCAAAGACCTCGAACGCTGATTGCCGCCGAGCTCCTGAAAAGGCCCCTTGCGGGCCTTTTGCGTTTCTGGAATCCGGGATTTGCTCTCGGGACTTTTTGACAGGCAAAAAAAAGGGGCGGTATGACCCGCCCACATTTTCCCTAGTCCCTGTGTTCCTTTTCATCGTCCTGATGAATCGCGTCCTGCGATGTCCTGACCATCGTCCTTGATGGTTGTGTCTATCCGTCGACACAAGGCTGATATTAAAGAGTTCCCAGGCGAGAGCAATCGCACTATTTGCAGGACTTCTTGTCCAACACAATATCGAAAAATACAAAAAACCTTATAAATCAAATAGATAAAAAAACACTTAAGACGATTTTGGCAAGTTAGAAGTAGCCGAGAACCGAATACTTACGAAAAAGTAATCTTTGGCTTACACACAAGTTAAGAATAATCCCGAGAGTAATCAGAATAGGAGAATCAATAGATATTGCGTCCACGCAATAAAAAGCCCCGAGTTGATCGGGGCTTTTGCGGGTTAACTCCAGAAGCTACTGGAACAGCGACTCACTGGATAATCCATTCTTCTCCAGGATCTCCCGCAAGCGCTTGAGCCCTTCAACCTGAATCTGCCGAACCCGCTCACGGGTCAGACCGATCTCCAGGCCAACGTCCTCAAGGGTACTGCTCTCATGCCCACGCAGACCAAAGCGGCGCACCACCACTTCACGCTGCTTCTCGGTCAGCTCGGACAACCATTGATCGATACTTTGTGACAGATCATCGTCCTGCAACAGTTCACAAGGATCCGTTGGACGGTCGTCAGTGAGAGTATCCAACAGGGTCTTGTCCGAATCCGGGCCCAGCGAGACATCGACCGAAGATACCCGCTCGTTCAGGCCGAGCATGCGTTTGACTTCAGCCACCGGCTTCTCCAGCAGGTTGGCGATTTCTTCGGGAGAAGGTTCATGATCGAGTTTTTGCGTCAACTCACGAGCGGCGCGCAAGTAAACGTTGAGTTCTTTAACCACATGAATCGGCAACCGGATGGTCCGGGTCTGATTCATGATTGCCCGCTCGATGGTCTGACGAATCCACCAGGTGGCATAGGTCGAGAAGCGGAAGCCACGTTCCGGATCGAACTTCTCAACCGCTCGGATCAAGCCGAGGTTGCCCTCTTCGATCAGATCCAGCAGCGACAATCCGCGATTGACATAGCGTCGGGCGATTTTCACCACCAATCGCAAGTTGCTTTCAATCATGCGTTTGCGCCCCGCCGGGTCGCCACTTTGCGACAGGCGCGCAAAGTGCACTTCCTCTTCAGGAGAGAGCAATGGAGAAAAACCGATTTCGTTGAGGTACAACTGCGTCGCGTCGAGCGCGCGGGTGTAATCAATGTACTTGTGTTGTTTAAGTGAAGCGGAGCTTTTGGATTTGGCGCGAACGGAAGGTGGAGTTGCCCCCTCATTATTCGACATCGAATCCATATCGATGCTGCTCTCCATAAGGAGAACCTCATCGTCGATGTCAAACTCCGGCACTTCTTTACTGAGAGCCATTGTTATAGTCCTTTGGTGAGTTCGACCTCAGGCTCAAGCGTCGCCTTTATCCTTGGCAACACTGGAGCCTGTTCCCTCTACGCGAGTGGAACAGGCTGGTAACGGATCAACGACGTGGCAGGAATTGCAGCGGATCTACAGGTTTACCTTGTCGGCGAATCTCAAAGTGCAGTTTCACCCGGTCTGTACCAGTTGATCCCATCTCGGCAATTGTCTGTCCGACTTTGACCTGCTGTCCCTCCCGAACCAATAGCTTGCGGTTGTGGCCGTAAGCACTGACGTAGGTTTCGCTGTGTTTGATGATGACTAATTCGCCGTAGCCCCTTAAGCCACTCCCGGCGTAAACCACCGTCCCATCAGACGCAGCTAAAACAGGCTGTCCCAAATCCCCGGCGATATCAATGCCTTTATTCAAACTACCGTTTGAAGAAAATTTTCCAATGAGAACACCGTTGGATGGCCACCCCCAACCGGTTGGAGCGGGGCCTGCAGGCGGAAGCGGAGCCGCTGCCGGCTTGCTCGCAGTACCCACTGCAGGTGCTGCTGTGGTGGCTGCTGGTGGCGTATTGGCAGCGCCTACAGGGCGACGGATAATCGTGGTCTTGCTGGATGAGGAAGCGCCGGACTGGGTATTCGTCACCACGGTGGTCGGCACCGCGCCAGTGCGGCCGTCAAAGCGAATGGTCTGCCCAGGATGAATGGTGTAGGGCTCGGCAATGTTGTTACGGGCGGCCAGTGCCTTGTAGTCCCAGCCATAACGGAAGGCAATTGAGAACAACGTATCCCCGCGACGCACTACATATTGCCCAGTCGTGACGGCAGCACGTTGTGGCGCCACATTATTATTACGCTCAACCACACCCACACTGCTGGATTTGCTACTGGAGCAACCGACCAACAAGGAGCTCAAGACCAGGCCAATCATCAGTCGCTGAAAGCTTGATATACCCATACGCTGCGCAATGACTGTGAGACTCACCCGCCGCTCCCTTTGTGCTGGTTGACGATATAGATTGCCTGGCTCAGGCATGAAGTGACGCAAGTATAACTGGACACCGACGCTTTACCGTCGGCAAAGCGCAAGAGACCGCCGCAAGAGTCAGCCACCGATCGCTACCCCATTCATTGACGATCAATACGGCACTAAGACACAGCCAATCAAACAGAATTCACCCAGGCCCGATAAATGTTCAGGCCAGTGGGCCATTGAGCAGCGGCACAAAACGTACCGCTCCCAGAACATGCCGTGCAAAGCCATGTTCCTCCCGAACGATCAGCATCAATTGCTGCACTTCCCCAGCGCCTACCGGAATCACCATACGTCCGCCAGGCGCCAGTTGATCGAGCAGCGCCTGAGGGATATCAGTGGCCACGGCGGTGACGATGATGCCATTGTATGGCGCCAAAGCCGGCCAGCCTTCCCAACCATCCCCCCAGCGAAACACCACGTTGCGCAGATTCAACTCCTGCAGGCGTTCCTTGGCCCGATCCTGCAGGACCTTGATCCGTTCCACCGAGAACACCCGCTCCACCAGTTGCGACAACACCGCCGTCTGGTAGCCGGAACCAGTGCCGATCTCCAGCACCTTGTCCAATGGGCCGGCCGCGAGCAGCAACTCGCTCATACGGGCCACCATGTAAGGCTGGGAGATGGTCTGGTTATGGCCAATGGGCAGCGCTGTGTCTTCATAGGCACGATGGGCCAGTGCCTCATCGACGAACAGATGCCGCGGTGTACGCCGGATGACTTCCAATACCTGGGGATTGGACAGGCCTTCATCGTAGAGCCGCTGAATCAGGCGCTCGCGGGTGCGCTGGGAGGTCATGCCGATGCCCCGTCGCAGCAAATCATCTTGCTCACGAGCCATCAGCGCAGCCCCTCCAGCCAGCCATCCAGACTTCTGAACGCATCATTGAAGGTGCGATCCAACTGCAACGGCGTAATGGAAACGTAGCCTTGCATGACAGCATGGAAGTCGGTACCGGGCCCGCCATCCTCGGCGTCGCCGGCGGCGGCAATCCAGTAGCCCGACTTGCCGCGAGGATCGACAACCTTCATCGGTGCAGCGGCACGGGCACGATGGCCCAAGCGGGTCAGCTGGATACCGCGGATGTGATCAAGTGGCAAATTGGGAATATTCACGTTCAACACCGTCCGTGGTGGCAACTCTAGCAAGCCCTGTGCTTCCACCAGCTTGCGCGCGAAATAGGCGGCGGTCGCAAGGTTTTCCACCTGCCGCGACACCAGCGAAAAGGCAATCGCCGGGCGCTGCAGGAAACGCCCTTCCAATGCGGCAGCGACAGTCCCGGAGTACAGCACGTCATCCCCGAGGTTGGCCCCCAGGTTGATGCCCGATACCACCATGTCCGGCTCGTGCTCCAACAGGCCATTGAGCCCCAGATGAACGCAGTCGGTCGGCGTGCCATTGATGCTGATATAGCCATTGCTCAGGGTATGCGGATGCAGCGGACGGTCGAGTGTCAGCGAGCTGCTGGCGCCGCTTTTGTCCTGGTCCGGTGCGACAACCACACACTCGGCGTAATCCGCCAGCGCAGCATGCAGCGCGGCGATACCGGGTGCAGTTACCCCATCATCGTTCGAAATCAGAATACGCATGGGCTGTCCGTCTGCCCCACCGGCACCAGATCGACGAGTTCACGCACCAATGCGGTGGCGAAGCATCCGGCCGGCAGGACGAATTCCAGTTGCAGAATGTCAGGCTCGGGATAATGCCACGTCAAACCGCCAATGGGCAGCCGCAGGATGCGTCGTTCGTGGCTCATGCCGGCTTTTATCAGCCAATCACACAACGCTGTCTCACGCGTGGCGGTTTCCTGCTCAAGGTCATGGCTCGCACCACCTGCTGGAGACTCGCCCTCACCCCACAATGGACCGGTAGGATGCAGATCAAGAATCGCCAGGCGCGGATCAGAGCATTCAGCCTGCCCGGCCATGAAAAAGCTGCGGCTGTCGGTAAACGCCAGCAGATCGCCTACCTGGGCCCGCTGCCAGCTGCCATCCGCCACTCGCGCCGCCAGCACCTGATTGAACAGATAGCTGCGGGCCGTGGACAGCAACCTCGAGCGTACGTTGCGTTGCTCCGGAAGTGCCTGGCGCGCTGCCCAGTCACGAGCATCCACCAAGTTACCGCCGTCATGGCCGAAACGCTGGGCACCGAAATAGTTGGGAATCCCCTGCTGGGCGATCAACTTCAGACGCTCATCGATAGCGGTCTGATCAGCCTTGAGGGCCGTCAAGCGCAGAGTGAAACCGTTGGCCGCATGGGCACCGCGCTGCAGTTTACGCTTGTGGCGGGTGGCCTTGAGGATTTTCAGGGTGTGGTTTTCCGCCGCTGCAAGGTCCGGGTCAGCCTTGCCGGGCAATTGCACACTGAACCATTGGCGAGTCAGTGCCTGCCGATCCTTGAGCCCGGCGTAGCTGACGGTACGCAATGGCACACCAGCCGCCTTGGCAATTCGCCGCGCAGCTTCCTCAGTGTTCAAACCACGCTTTTCCACCCACAGCCACAGGTGCTCGCCTTCACCGCTCAGCGGGATATCGAGGACCTCATCGACCTGGAAGTCTTCAGCCGTGGCCTTGAGTACGGCGCTGCCCAAGGCATCGCCATAGGCCCGCGGGCCCAAGAGTTGCAGTTCATTCATGGTCGTAGCAACAAGGCCACGGAGTGCACCGCGATGCCTTCCTCGCGACCGACGAAACCGAGTTTTTCGGTGGTAGTAGCCTTCACGTTCACTTGATCCAACTCAACTTGCAGATCCGCGGCGATCAAGGCGCGCATCGTTTCAATATGGGGGGCCATCTTCGGCGCCTGGGCAACAATGGTGTTGTCGACATTGCCGATTTTCCAGCCCTTGGCATGGATCAGCGCGACAACGTGACGCAGCAATACGCGGCTGTCGGCACCTTTGAACTGCGGGTCGGTATCCGGAAAATGCTTACCGATATCCCCCAGTGCGGCGGCACCCAGCAAGGCATCACTGAGCGCGTGCAGTAGCACGTCGCCGTCGGAGTGAGCCAGCAACCCGAAATGATGGGCGATACGCACACCACCCAGCGTGATGAAGTCGCCCTCAGCGAAACGGTGCACATCGTAGCCGTGGCCAATACGCATAAAAAAACGCCCCGAAAAAGTCAGGGCGTGATTCTACCTGCTTTGGCGCCTGTTAGGGCCTGAACAAAAGCTCGGCGAGCGAAGCCCGGCCAAGGTCAAACGACCAACGGGAGTAACAGCCCACGGTGGGCCCGAAGGAAGAACGTAGCGAGCCAAAACAGACGAGGAAGCAGAGTCCAGGAACCTGAGCAAGCATTCCGATCGGACTCGCGTACAAGCCTGCCTTGCCCCCACTCGAACGCTGAAACCGTTTGAGTCCAGCCCCTAGGCGTTCAGAGCGCGAGCATGGTGCTGCAGGTGATCGTCAATGAAACTAGCGATAAAGAAGTAGCTGTGGTCGTAACCAGGCTGCAAGCGCAAGGTCAGCTCATGGCCAGCATTCCTTGCTGCCTGCTGCAAGGTTTCGGGCTTGAGCTGAGTGGCAAGAAAATCGTCACGGTCACCCTGATCCACCAGCAGCGGCAACTTTTCGGTCGCCTCGGCAATCAGCACGCTGGCATCCCATTCCCGCCAGCGTGAACGCTCGTCTCCCAGGTACCGGGAAAACGCCTTCTGCCCCCAGGGACAGTCCATTGGATTACTGATGGGCGCGAAAGCCGACACCGACTGATAGCGGCCGGGATTACGCAATGCACAGACCAATGCCCCGTGGCCACCCATGGAGTGCCCGCTGATACCGCGCTTCTGCGAAGCGGGAAAATGCGCCTCCACCAACGCAGGCAACTCATTCACCACATAGTCGTGCATCCGGTAGTGCTGGGCCCAGGGTTCCTGGGTGGCGTTCAGGTAAAACCCTGCTCCCAGGCCAAAGTCCCAGGCACCCTCCGGATCGCCGGGCACACCGGCGCCTCGGGGGCTGGTATCCGGAGCAACAATGATCAGCCCCAGCTCCGCGGCCATGCGCTGGGCACCGGCCTTGTGCATGAAGTTCTCGTCGGTGCAGGTCAGGCCGGACAGCCAGTACAGCACCGGAAGCCTGTTGCCCTGTTCGGCTTGTGGCGGCAAATAGACCGCAAACACCATCTCGCAGCCCAATACCTGGGAATGGTGTTTGTAGCGTTTGTGCCAGCCGCCGAAGCTTTTCTGGCAGGAAAGGTTTTCCAGACTCATGACAGACCTCCAGCCACAAGCTGCAAGTCCCTGGCCGCCTGCGGAGCTTCCCCGCGCAGCTTGAGACCGACGCTTGCAGCTGCTCTTAAAAGTGGATGACCGAACGAATGCTCTTGCCTTCGTGCATCAGATCGAAAGCCTTGTTGATGTCTTCCAGGCCCATGGTGTGGGTAATGAAGGTGTCCAGAGGGATCTCGCCGGTCTGGGACATTTCCACGTAGCTAGGCAACTCGCTACGACCGCGTACACCGCCGAATGCCGAACCACGCCATACGCGGCCAGTGACTAATTGGAATGGTCGGGTCGAGATTTCCTGGCCAGCGCCAGCCACACCGATGATCACCGACTCGCCCCAGCCCTTGTGGCAGCACTCCAGCGCGGCACGCATCAGTTGCACGTTGCCGATGCATTCAAAGGAGAAGTCCACGCCGCCATCAGTCATGTCGACAATGACATCCTGGATCGGACGATCGAAGTCTTTAGGATTGACGCAGTCAGTGGCACCCAACTGCTTGGCAATTTCGAACTTGGCCGGGTTGATATCGATAGCGATGATTCGCCCCGCCTTGGCCTTGACCGCGCCGATCACCGCCGATAGACCGATACCGCCCAGGCCGAAAATGGCCACGGTGTCACCTGCCTTGACCTTGGCGGTGTTGAGTACCGCACCAATCCCGGTCGTCACGCCACAGCCCAGCAGGCAGACCTTTTCCAGCGGCGCATCCTTGGAGATCTTGGCCACGGAGATTTCCGGCAACACGGTGTACTCGGAGAAAGTCGAGGTGCCCATGTAATGGAAAATTGGCTGACCTTTGTAGGAAAAGCGCGTAGTGCCATCAGGCATCAAGCCTTTACCTTGGGTCGCACGAATTGCCTGACAGAGGTTGGTCTTGCCCGACAGACAGAATTTGCACTTGCCACATTCTGGGGTGTACAGCGGAATCACATGATCACCCACGACCACCGAGGTCACGCCCTCGCCCACCGCTTCCACCACGGCACCGCCTTCATGGCCGAGGATCGACGGAAAGATGCCTTCCGGATCCGCGCCCGACAGGGTGTAGGCGTCGGTATGGCAGACACCGGAAGCAACAATCCGTAGCAGCACCTCGCCCGCCTTGGGCATGGCGACATCCACTTCGACGATTTCCAGGGGTTTCTTGGCCTCGAAGGCTACGGCGGCGCGCGACTTGATCATCCTGACTCTCCAGTGAATAAAAACGAGACGGTGAGTGTAAAACAGTGCAATGCGATGAATAATCCAGACCAAAGCAAAACATTATTGCCACACAGGGATAATCCATGAGCGAAAACCGCTGGGAAGGCATCGACGAGTTTGTCGCCGTCGCCGAATGCAGCCAGTTCACCGCCGCGGCCGAGCGTCTGGGAGTGTCCTCGTCCCATATCAGCCGACAGGTGGTGCGTCTTGAAGAGCGCCTGCAGACTCGCCTGCTGTATCGCAGCACCCGTAGGGTCACCCTGACCGAGGCTGGGCAGACCTTTCTCCAGCATTGCCAGCGCTTGCAGGATGGTCGCGAGGAGGCGCTGCGAGCGGTGGGGGACCTGACCAGCGAACCCAAGGGCATGCTGCGCATGACCTGTGCCGTGGCCTATGGCGAGCGCTTCATCGTGCCGCTGGTGACCAGTTTCATGGGGCTTTATCCGCAATTGCGGGTGGATATCGAACTGAGCAACCGCACGCTGGACCTGGTGCATGAAGGGCTCGACCTGGCGATTCGTCTCGGACGCTTGCAGGACTCACGCCTGGTCGCCGCCCGCCTCGCACCGCGACGCATGTACCTGTGCGCTTCCCCATCCTATCTCGAACGCTATGGACGCCCCCACAGTCTCTCGGAGTTGAGCCGCCATAATTGCCTGGTGGGCAGCACGGACATCTGGCAACTGGAACAAGATGGACGGGAATTTTCGCAGCGGGTGCAGGGCAACTGGCGCTGCAACAGTGGGCAAGCGGTGCTGGATGCGGCATTGCAAGGAATCGGCTTGTGCCAGCTACCGGATTACTACGTACTGGAACACCTGCAGAACGGCACACTGATTTCTCTGCTGGAGGCCCACCAACCACCTAACACCGCAGTCTGGGCGCTGTATCCACAGCAGCGGCACCTGTCGCCCAAAGTGCGCAAGTTGGTGGATTATCTCAAGCAGGGCCTGGCCGAACGCCCGGAATACCGCGATTTGTAGCCACAGCTGCAGGCTGCGGCTAGAAGGTTCAGCGCACGTCAGCGGTCGACGGTCAGCGCCGGTTGGACCAGCGCTGGCGCAGCCACTCCAGGTCCTCAGGGCGAGTGACCTTGAGGTTGTCGGAGCGCCCTTCGATCAGGCGTGGTGCCTGCCCGGCCCATTCCATCGCCGAAGCCTCATCGGTGATCGCCACATCAGCCACCAGGCTGTCGGCCAGAGCGCGATGTAGCGCCCCGAGGCGGAACATCTGCGGCGTATAGGCTTGCCAGATCAGGCTGCGATCTACGGTTTCCAGGACTCGGCCGTGCTTGTCGATCCGTTTCAGGGTGTCACGAGCGGGCACCGCCAGCAGGCCGCCCACAGGGTCGTCCATCAATTCGCCCAGCAGCTTGTCCAGGTCATCCCGGGACAGGTTGGGACGCGCGGCATCGTGAACCAGTACCCAATCTTCATCGGCAGCGCCTTGGGCGTGCAGATGAAGCAAAGCATTGAGCACCGATCCGGAACGCTCCGCACCACCTTCGACCCGCTGTATCCGCGCATCGTGGGCACAGGCCAGAGTCGGCCAGTAAGGATCCTCAAGCGCCAGACTGACCACCAGCCCCTTGAGGCCAGGATGGTCGAGAAAACAGCCAAGGCTGTGTTCGAGAATAGTGCGCCCGCCCAGTTGCAGATACTGCTTGGGACGGTCCGCAGCCATACGGGCACCAACGCCCGCGGCAGGAATCACGGCCCAGAAGGCCGGCAATACTTCGTTCATTGGGCCAACTGGTAGAGGGTTTCGCCCTCCTTGACCATGCCCAACTCATGGCGAGCCCGCTCTTCAACGGTCTCCATGCCCTTCTTCAGCTCCATGACTTCCGCATCGAGTACGCGATTTCGCTCCAGCAGACGCTCATTTTCAGCGTGCTGGTCAGCAATCTGCTGAGTCAAGTCAGCGACCTGGGCCAAGCTGCCGTTCCCCACCCACAGGCGGTACTGCAAGCCAGCCAGCAGCAAGAGCAAGACCAGGAACAACCAATTGGGACTGCGCATCGAATATCGGGTATCCAGTGAAAAAAGACAGCCATGCCAACAACTTCGGACCTACTGATAGCACGAAGCCTGGAAGAACCAGGCTTGTGCTCTTAAGGCATCAGATTAGTGGTAAAAAACCCGCTTTAGCGACTTTCCCGACACAATCTGCTGTCTTTTTACCATTTACCGCTTAACCGCGAAACTCGCTGCGGCCGTTGTACTTGGCCTTGCCGTTCAATTGCTCTTCGATACGCAGCAATTGGTTGTACTTGGAGACCCGGTCGGAACGGCACAGGGAACCGGTCTTGATCTGGCCCGCCGAAGTGCCCACGGCCAGGTCGGCGATGGTCGAATCTTCGGTTTCGCCGGAGCGGTGCGAGATCACTGCGGTGTAACCGGCAGCCTTGGCCATCTGGATGGCTTCCAGGGTTTCGGTCAGGGTGCCGATTTGGTTGAACTTGATCAGGATCGAGTTGGCGATCTTCTTGTCGATGCCCTCTTTCAGGATCTTGGTATTGGTTACGAACAGGTCGTCACCCACCAGTTGTACTTTTTCGCCGATCTTGTCGGTGAGGATTTTCCAGCCAGCCCAGTCGGACTCGTCCAGGCCGTCTTCAATGGAGATGATTGGGTAGCGCTGAGTCAGACCTTTCAGGTACTCGGCGAAACCTTCGGAAGTGAACACCTGGCCTTCGCCGGACAGGTTGTACTTGCCGTCTTCATAGAATTCGCTGGCGGCGCAGTCCAGAGCCAGGGTCACGTCGGTACCCAGGGTGTAACCAGCGTTGGCCACGGCTTCGGAGATCACTTTCAGCGCGTCTTCGTTGGAAGCCAGGTTCGGCGCGAAACCACCTTCGTCACCTACGGCAGTGTTCAGGCCACGGGCCTTCAGCACGGCTTTGAGGTGATGGAAAATTTCGGTGCCCATGCGCAGGCCTTCCGAGAAGGACTTGGCGCCAACCGGCTGCACCATGAACTCCTGGATGTCGACGTTGTTATCGGCGTGCTCGCCACCGTTGATGATGTTCATCATCGGCACTGGCATCGAGTAGACACCCGGGGTGCCATTGAGGTTGGCGATGTGCGCGTACAGCGGCAGGTCCTGGTCCTGGGCAGCGGCTTTAGCGGCAGCCAGGGACACCGCGAGGATCGCGTTGGCGCCCAAGGTCGCCTTGTTCTCGGTACCGTCCAGCTGGATCATCGCCTGGTCCAGGGCTTTCTGATCGATCGGGTCTTTACCCAGCAACAGGTCGCGGATCGGACCGTTGATGTTGGCTACCGCCTTGAGCACACCCTTGCCCAAGTAACGGCTCTTGTCGCCATCACGCAGCTCCAATGCTTCACGGGAGCCAGTGGAAGCACCGGACGGCGCGCACGCACTGCCGATGATGCCATTGTCGAGAAGCACGTCCGCTTCGACAGTGGGGTTGCCACGGGAGTCGAGAACTTCACGACCTTTGATGTCGACGATTTTTGCCATTGTTGTAAACACTCCAAAGTTGACGAAAACGACGCAGCTGTAGGAAATCTTTTACCGTCGGCAAGGCGGGGAAAGTGGGCAGTCTTGCAGACAATAAGGCTCAGGCCCGGGGGCCTGAGCAATAATCGTGCGGTACTTTACCGGAGAAATCGGTTTTACGCGGTTTCTACCGTCGGAAAACTCTTGACCAGCTCGTCCAGGGCCTTGAGTTGGGCCAGGAACGGCTCGAGCTTGTCCAGGCGCAGGGCGCAGGGACCGTCGCACTTGGCGTTGTCCGGATCCGGGTGGGCTTCAAGGAACAGGCCAGCCAGGGACTGGCTCATGCCGGCCTTGGCCAGGTCGGTGACCTGAGCCCTGCGACCGCCGGCCGAATCGGCACGACCACCCGGCATTTGCAAGGCGTGAGTGACGTCGAAGAATACCGGGTATTCGAACTGCTTCATGATGCCGAAGCCGAGCATGTCCACCACCAGGTTGTTGTAGCCAAAGCTGGAACCGCGCTCGCAAAGGATCAACTGATCGTTGCCGGCTTCTTCGCACTTGCTCAGGATGTGCTGCATTTCCTGGGGCGCGAGGAACTGGGCTTTCTTGATGTTGATCACCGCACCGGTCTTGGCCATGGCCACCACCAGGTCGGTCTGCCGCGAGAGGAAGGCCGGCAGCTGGATGATATCGCAGACTTCGGCGACCACGGCGGCCTGGGCCGGTTCGTGGACGTCGGTGATGATCGGCACGCCAAAGGCCTGCTTCACGTCTTCGAAAATCCGCATGCCCTCTTCCAGGCCCGGGCCACGGTATGAGGTCACCGACGAGCGGTTGGCCTTATCGAAACTGGCCTTGAACACGTAGGGAATACCAAGTTTCTCGGTAACCCGTACGTATTCTTCACAGACCTGCATCGCCATGTCGCGGCTTTCCAGCACGTTCATGCCGCCGAACAGCACCATCGGTTTGTCGTTGGCGATCTCGATGTTGCCTACGCGGATGATCTTCTGCGCCATCAGGTTCAAGCCTTCTTCTGGTGTTGAGCCAATGCTGCTTTGACGAAACCGCTGAACAGTGGGTGACCGTCACGTGGCGTCGAGGTGAACTCAGGGTGGAACTGGCACGCGACGAACCAAGGATGATCCTGAGCCTCGACCACTTCGACCAGCGCGCCATCGCCGGAACGACCGGAGATTTTCAGGCCGGCGTCAACCAGTTGCGGCAGCAGCTTGTTGTTCACTTCGTAGCGGTGACGGTGACGCTCGACGATCACGTCCTTGGCGTAGCAATCGTGCACCTTGGAGCCCGGCTCCAATAGGCAATCCTGAGCGCCCAGGCGCATGGTACCGCCCAGATCGGAAGTTTCGGTGCGGGTCTCGACAGCACCGGTAGCGTCTTCCCACTCGGTGATCAGGCCCACGACCGGGTGGCCGCTAGCGCGATCGAACTCGGTGGAGTTGGCATCTTTCCAACCCATGACGTTACGAGCGAACTCGATGACCGCCACTTGCATGCCCAGGCAGATCCCCAGGTACGGCACCTTGTTTTCGCGAGCGTATTGCACCGCAGTGATCTTGCCTTCCACGCCACGCAGACCGAAGCCACCTGGAACCAGGATCGCATCGACACCTTCCAGCAGCGCGGTACCTTGGTTTTCGATGTCTTCGGAATCGATGTAGCGCAGGTTGACCTTGGTGCGATTGCTGATGCCAGCGTGACTCATCGCTTCAATCAGCGACTTGTAGGCGTCTAGCAGTTCCATGTACTTGCCGACCATGGCGATGGTGACTTCGTGTTCCGGGTTCAGCTTGGCATCGACCACAGCTTCCCACTCGGACAGATCGGCACCAGTGCATTGCAGGCCGAAACGCTCGACAACAAAATCATCCAGGCCCTGGGAGTGCAGAATGCCCGGAATCTTGTAGATGGTGTCAGCGTCTTCCAGGGCGATCACCGCACGCTCTTCAACGTTGGTGAATTGCGCGATCTTGCGACGCGAAGAGATGTCGATCGGATGGTCGGAGCGGCAAACCAGCACGTCCGGTTGCAGGCCGATGGAGCGCAGTTCCTTGACCGAGTGCTGGGTTGGCTTGGTTTTGGTCTCGCCAGCGGTAGCGATGTACGGAACCAGGGTCAGGTGCATCAGCATCGCGCGCTTGGCGCCGACTTCGAAGCGCAGTTGGCGGATAGCTTCCAGGAACGGTTGCGATTCGATGTCACCCACGGTGCCACCGATTTCGACCATTGCCACGTCAGCGTCGCCGGCACCCTTGATGATGCGGCGCTTGATTTCGTCGGTGATGTGCGGAATCACCTGGATGGTTGCACCCAGGTAGTCACCACGGCGCTCTTTGCGCAGCACGTGCTCGTAGACACGGCCGGTGGTGAAGTTGTTGTTCTGGGTCATGGTCGTGCGGATGAACCGCTCGTAGTGGCCCAGGTCCAGGTCGGTCTCGGCGCCGTCGTGGGTGACGAACACTTCACCGTGCTGGAACGGGCTCATGGTGCCCGGGTCGACGTTGATGTACGGGTCCAGCTTGAGCATGGTGACCTTAAGTCCCCGCGCCTCCAGGATGGCCGCCAATGAAGCGGAGGCAATGCCTTTCCCCAATGAAGAAACAACACCGCCCGTGACGAATATGTAGCGCGTCATGAAAAACCCTAGAAGTCTGCGTTAAAGCGGTCAGTGCCGCCGGGGAAAGCGAAGGAAGGCCGAAGCCCCCGATCACCTGCATTAATCACAGTGCACCTTTCAAAAAAACCGCCGCGTTGTGACAGACCGGGTGCAATAACACCGGTACGTTGCTCGCTACACATTTTTTGGAATCGCCCAGCAAAGACTGCTTGGTAATCGGCAACTCCTGCAATTCAGGCGAATCCACAGAAGTTGTATCAAGAAGGGAGCGTAGTCTACCGGAAAGCCCCTTTCAGCTCAAACCTTGATCGCTGGTCGGTGGCACCCAGTGCAATTGCCAGCCTCCCCGGGGGTTTGCACCAAGTGCTGGCAGGTTCGCCAGCGCCAGCAGCCGGTCATTCTGATACAGCAGCGGCAATCTGCCACGGGCAAAGCTCGGCAGCCCGGTTTCGTTGAGCAGACGCTTCAAGTCACGATGGCCGCGCCCAGCTACCTGCATGATTTCACCGCCCTGGCGGTAACGAATATGCAACGGCCCGCTCGGTGCCGGGCCACTGAAGGCAACCCGGCCATTACCCGGCAATTGCAACGGACTCTGCGGATCGCTCCATTCGACGCCCTCCCCGACCGACTGCAGCCAAACGCCGGACAGCCACCAGATACGCCCTGCAGCACGGTGCAACTCGCCATCGGCCAAACGCCAAAGCGGCCGTCCCTCGCCTCCCGCATCGCGCAGGTTCTCCCAACCCAGCCAATGATCGGTATCCGGCAAGCGGGTAAACCTGCTCAACCAGTGGCTCAAGGCATTGCGCTGGCGTGCCGGGGACAACTGCTGCAAGGGTGCGAAAGCCAGTGAAGGCAGGCCCAACCATGGGAAGTTGCTCGAACTCTCAGCAACCACCAGATCCAACAACGCCAGTTCATCGAGCAAGCCCTGCGCCTCACTGAGATGCGCAGCACTACGACTCATGCTCGCCGCCGCCTGGGGCCAGCGAGCAATCAACGACGGCATGACCTGATGCCGCAGGTAGTTGCGCGAGTACTGATGATTCGCATTGGAAGGGTCCTCGACCCAACTCAGCCGATGCTCCGCGGCATAGCTCTCAAGATCGGCGCGAGACACGTCCAGCAAAGGCCGCAGCAGATGCCCCCTTCCCAAAGGCCGGGTTTCCGGCATCGCTGATAATCCTCTGACCCCGGCACCGCGCAACAGACGAAACAACAGGGTTTCAGCCTGGTCGTCGCGATGCTGCGCCGTCAGCAGCACTTCATTGACGCCAATCACGCGCTCGAAGGCGCCATAGCGCGCATCTCGGGCAGCGCGCTCCAGGCTGGCACCAGCTTGCACTTGGACATGAACCACCTGCAAAGGGACACCCAAGGCATCACAGAACACCTGACAATGGGTCGGCCAGGCATCCGCAGCCGCTTGCAGTCCGTGATGGACATGCACAGCTGTCAGAGTCGGAAGGGAGTGTTGTTGCGCCAGATTGGCAAGGAGGTGCAGCAGAACGGTGGAATCCAGGCCACCGGAGAAAGCGATGCGCCAGGTCGAGGCTTCACGCCAGGGCGCCAGGTTTTGCAGCAATTTGGCAGAGAGAAGGTTCATCAACCGATCAAGACCTATAGGAGCGGCTAGGCGGTGTTGCGCTTGCCCACGATAAAGGATGGCGCCGTAATCGGATCGATCAACAGCGCCAGGGTCGCGAGCAAACGGAGCGCCGCCCGGCGACTCCTACAAGGGAGAACGACGGTCGATCAGAGACCGTAGCTCATTAGACGGTCATAACGACGAGCCAGCAACGTGTCGTTATCCATCTCCTTGAGCATCGCCAGTTGCGAGCTGAGTTCGGCACGGATGGACGCGGCAGCAGTGGCTGGATCGCGATGGGCGCCGCCCAGCGGCTCACCGATCACCTTGTCGACAATCCCCAGGCCCTTCAGGCGCTCAGCAGTAATGCCCATCGCTTCAGCCGCGTCCGGGGCCTTTTCCGAGGTTTTCCACAGGATAGAGGCACAGCCTTCCGGCGAGATCACCGCGTAGGTGGAGTACTGCAGCATGTTCAACTGGTCGCAGACACCGATGGCCAACGCGCCGCCGGAACCACCCTCACCGATCACGGTGGCGATGATCGGGGTCTTCAGACGCGACATGACCCGCAGGTTCCAGGCAATCGCCTCGCTCTGGTTGCGCTCTTCTGCGTCGATGCCCGGATAGGCGCCCGGGGTGTCGATAAAGGTCAGGATCGGCATCTTGAAGCGTTCGGCCATTTCCATCAGGCGGCAGGCCTTGCGGTAGCCTTCCGGACGCGGCATGCCGAAGTTGCGGCGGACCTTCTCGCGCACTTCACGGCCTTTCTGGTGACCGATGATCATCACCGGCTGCTCGTCCAGGCGCGCAATCCCGCCGACAATCGCGGCGTCGTCGGAGAAGTGGCGATCGCCGTGCAGCTCGTCGAACTCGGTAAAGATGTGCTGGATGTAGTCCAGGGTGTACGGACGACGCGGGTGCCGCGCCAGACGTGCGATCTGCCAGCTGGTGAGCTTGCCGAAGATGTCCTCGGTCAGGGTATTGCTCTTGTCCTGCAGGCGGGAAATCTCATCGCCGATATTCAGCGAATTGTCATTACCGACCAAGCGCAACTCTTCGATCTTGGCTTGCAGGTCGGCGATCGGCTGTTCGAAATCAAGAAAATTCGGGTTCATAGGCGTCCGTCTGGGCTCGACGTCCAAGGGGGCTTGGGCCGGCCGGTTGTCTATTCGCGCCCTACCTTAAGGGACGGACGCGTTGAGGTCGAGATTAAAAATTCAAGTGGCGATGAGGCGCAATGATGGCACCTCACCGTCAACGGTATTGGAGGAAGACGTTGTCTCGCCCGAACTGGTCACGCAGGGCTTGAATCAAGCTGTCCGCCGGGTCGATCCGCCAGTTCTCGCCAAACTGCAGCAGGGCCTTGGCGTCATCCCGTGTGTATTCCATGGTAATCGGGCACGCACCGCGGTGGCGCTTGAACAGATCACCCAGCCAGCGTAGCTGATCGCCCTTCAGGGCATCGCTGTGGACTTTCAGGCGCAGGCTTTCCGCCAGGTTGGTCCGCGCATCCTCCATGCTCATCACCCGCTTGACCCGCAGGCGCAGGCCGCCGGAGAAGTCGTCGTTGCTGACCTCGCCCTCCACCACCACCATGGCGTCGGTCTGCAGCAGCGACTGCGCCGAGTGGAACGCATCGGCAAACAGCGAGGCTTCAATCCGCCCCGAGCGGTCGTCGAGGGTGATGAAGCCCATCTTGTCGCCCTTTTTGTTCTTCATTACCCGCAGGGCAATGATCATCCCCGCTACGGTCTGGGTATCCCGGGCCGGCTTAAGGTCGATGATGCGCTGACGGGCGAAACGACGGATCTCGCCTTCGTACTCGTCGATCGGGTGCCCGGTCAGGTACAGCCCCAGGGTGTCTTTCTCGCCTTTCAGGCGCTCCTTGAGGGTCAGTTCCTTGGCCTTGCGATGGTTGGCGTAGACATCCGCATCCTCATCGACGAACACCCCGCCAAACAGGTCAGCGTGGCCACTGTCGTGGGTACGGGCGGTCTGTTCCGCAGCCTTGATCGCTTCTTCCATGGCCGCCAGCAGCACCGCGCGGTTCTGGTCGATGTTGGCCTGGTAGGCCTTGGGCTCATCGAAAAAGTGCGGGCCGAGGCGGTCCAGGGCGCCACTGCGAATCAGGCCGTCCAGGGTCCGTTTGTTGATGCGCTTGAGGTCGACCCTGGCGCAGAAATCGAACAGGTCCTTGAAAGGGCCTTCCGCTCGGGCTTCGGTGATGGCTTCCACCGGCCCCTCACCGACCCCCTTGATCGCCCCCAGGCCATACACGATGCGGCCTTCGTCGTTCACCGTGAATTTGAACTCGGAGGTGTTCACGTCCGGTGCATCGAGGCGCAGCTTCATGATCCGCACTTCCTCGATCAAGGTCACGACCTTGTCGGTGTTGTGCATATCCGCGGAAAGTACCGCCGCCATGAACGGCGCCGGGTAGTGCGCCTTCAGCCAGGCAGTCTGGTACGACACCAGGCCGTAGGCAGCGGAGTGGGATTTGTTGAAGCCGTAACCGGCGAATTTTTCCACCAGGTCGAAAATGTTACCCGCCAGGTCCGGGTCGATATTGTTGGAGACGCACCCCTCAATGAAGCCACCACGCTGCTTGGCCATTTCTTCGGGTTTTTTCTTACCCATGGCGCGACGCAGCATGTCCGCACCACCCAGGGTGTAACCGGCCATGACCTGGGCAATCTGCATCACCTGTTCCTGATACAGGATGATGCCGTAAGTCGGCGCCAGCACAGGCTTAAGCCCTTCGTACTGGTAGTCCGAGTGCGGGTAAGCCAGTTCGGCGCGACCGTGCTTACGGTTGATGAAGTCATCCACCATGCCCGATTGCAGCGGGCCCGGTCGGAACAGGGCCACCAGTGCGATCAAGTCTTCGAGGCAGTCGGGCTTGAGCTTCTTGATCAGCTCCTTCATGCCACGGGATTCCAGCTGGAACACCGCCGTGGTTTCAGCTTTTTGCAGCAGGCTGTAAGTCGGTTTGTCATCCAGTGGGATGAAGGCGATGTCCAGCGGTTCCTCACCGACCTTGGCACGGTCACGGTTGATCGTCTTCAGAGCCCAGTCGATGATGGTCAGGGTCCGCAGGCCGAGGAAGTCGAACTTCACCAGGCCGGCAGCCTCGACGTCATCCTTGTCGAACTGGGTAACCAGGCCGCCACCCTCTTCATCGCAATAGATCGGCGAGAAGTCGGTGAGCTTGGTTGGCGCGATCACCACACCACCGGCGTGCTTGCCGACGTTACGCACTACGCCTTCGAGCTTGCGCGCCATCTCCCAGATTTCTGCCGCCTCTTCATCGACCTTGATGAAGTCCCGCAGGATCTCTTCCTGCTCATAGGCTTTTTCCAGGGTCATGCCGACTTCGAAGGGGATCATCTTCGACAGGCGGTCGGCCAGGCCGTAGGACTTGCCCTGCACCCGTGCCACGTCACGGACCACAGCCTTGGCCGCCATGGAACCGAAGGTGATGATCTGGCTCACCGCGTTGCGGCCGTATTTCTCGGCCACGTAGTCGATCACCCGGTCACGACCGTCCATGCAGAAGTCGACGTCGAAGTCGGGCATGGAGACCCGTTCCGGGTTAAGGAAACGTTCGAACAGCAGGTCGTATTCCAGCGGATCGAGGTCAGTGATCTTCTGCACGTAGGCTACCAGGGAACCGGCACCCGAGCCTCGGCCCGGACCTACCGGCACGCCATTGCTCTTGGCCCACTGGATAAAGTCCATAACGATCAGGAAGTAACCGGGGAAGCCCATCTGGATGATGATATCCAGCTCGAAATTCAGCCGGTCGACATAGACCTGGCGCTTGGCTTCATAGTCCTCGGTGGTGTCCTTGGGCAGCAGCACGCTGAGGCGCTCGTCCAGCCCGTCAAAGGAAACCTTGCGGAAATACTCATCGATGGTCATGCCATCGGGGATCGGGTAGTCGGGCAGGAAGTGCTTGCCCAGCTTGACCTCGATGTTGCAGCGCTTGGCGATTTCGACGGTGTTTTCCAGCGCCTCGGGCAGATCGCTGAACAGCTCGGCCATCTCCTCGGCACTTTTCAGATACTGCTGATCGCTGTAGTTTTTCGAGCGGCGCGGGTCATCCAGGGCTCGGCCTTCACCGATACATACTCGGGTCTCGTGAGCGGCAAAGTCTTCCTGCTTGATAAAGCGCACATCGTTGGTCGCCACCAGCGGCGCACCGATCTTGTCGGCCAGGGCCACGGCGGCGTGCAGTTGCTCTTCGTCATTGGGCCGGTTGGTGCGCTGTACTTCCAGATAGAAACGCTCCGGAAACACCGCCATCCATTCGCGCGCCAGGGTTTCGGCCACTTCCAGATCGCCGGCAATCAGGGCCATGCCGATCTCGCCCTCCTTGGCCGCCGAGAGCATGATCAGACCTTCCGCGGCCTCTGCCACCCATTCGCGCTCGATGATGATCTGGCCATTGCGCTGACCATCGATAAAGCCGCGGGAAATCAGCTCGGTGAGGTTGCGATAACCCAAGGCATTCATCGCCAGCAGGCTGATGCGGCTCAGGGGGTTATCCGGGTCCTTGTTCGACAGCCACAGGTCGGCACCGCAGATTGGCTTGATTCCGGCGCCCATGCTGGTCTTGTAGAACTTGACCAGGGAACACATGTTGTTCTGGTCGGTAACCGCCACCGCCGGCATGCCCATGCCAGTCAGCGCCTTGACCAGCGGCTTGATCCGCACCAGACCGTCGACCAGGGAGTATTCAGTGTGCAGGCGCAGGTGAACGAATGAAGCCGGCATAGTGATCCTGTAATAAGCGCGAAAACAACAAGGCCCGGAAATCAGGCGATTTAAAGGCAGCGAGTTCGGTAAACATCGTTGAACAACAGCTAGAAATGCTCATTGACTGACATCAACTGCACTTTATCGCCACCGCTCGCCTTGTCTTACCGTCACTCTTCAGTCTTTAAAGCAGCCGGATTGTACCGGGCCTTAACTAAAACATCAGCCTCAGGACTGAATCTCGCCCTGCGCCTCACGCACTTCGTAGGCTTGACGCACAGGGGCAAAGGAACGCCGGTGAATTGGCGTCGGCCCCAACCGTGCTAGGGCCTCCAGGTGCACCGGAGTTGGGTAGCCTTTGTGACCGCCCATGCCATAGCCCGGGTAAATCAACTCGAACGCGGCCATTTCACGGTCGCGACTGACCTTGGCCAGAATTGATGCGGCGGCAATCGCCGGAACCTTGCTATCACCCTTGACCACCGCTTCTGCCGGCATCGCCAGCTTCGGACAACGGTTGCCATCGATCATTGCCAGCTTCGGAGTCACGCTCAGGCCTTCCACCGCGCGCTGCATGGCCAACATGGTGGCGTGGAGAATGTTCAGCTCATCAATCTCTTCGACTTCGGCCCGGGCAATGCACCAGCTCAAGGCTTTTTCGCAGATCTCGTCGAACAGCTTCTCACGACGGGCCTCGGTGAGTTTCTTCGAGTCGTTGAGGCCGAGAATCGGCCGTTTCGGATCGAGAATCACCGCCGCAGTGACCACCGCGCCACACAAGGGCCCACGGCCGACTTCGTCGACACCGGCCACCAGGTCTTCGGCATCCGCCACCAAAGAGAAATCCAGGCCCATCTGCATCTTCGAGTTACTCACTGTGGGTTCCGATCAGTTCAAGTACCGCTCGCGCCGCTTGGTTGGACGCATCACGACGCAAGGTTCGATGGATCTGGTCAAAACCGCGGGTCTGCTCTTCACCACCTTCGATCAGCGGTGACAAGGTCTGAGCCAAAGCCTCTGCGGTAGCGTCATCCTGCAGCAACTCGGGCACCAGCAAACGCTGAGCCAACAAGTTCGGCAAGGAAATATAAGGGCTCTTGACCATGCGCTTGAGAATCCAGAAGGTCAGCGGCGCCAGGCGGTAAGCCACCACCATCGGTCGCTTGTAGAGCAAGGCTTCCAGGGTCGCGGTGCCAGAGGCGATCAACACCGCGTCACAGGCGGCCAGAGCCTTGTGCGACTGACCATCGAGCAAGGTCAACGGCAAATCACGACTGGCCAGCAGCTCTTCCAACTGGACGCGTCGCTCCGGACTGGCGCACGGCATGATGAAGCGCACGCCTGGACGCATGGCCCGTAAGCGCTGAGCAGCATCGAGGAACAAGCCGCCCAGGCGCCCTACTTCACCGCCTCGGCTGCCAGGCATCAAGGCCACCAGCGGCCCCTCGGGCAAGCCCAACTCTGCACGCGCTGCCGCCCGATCGGCTTGCAGCGGAATAGCATCGGCCAGGGAATGGCCAACGAACTTCACCGGAACGCCTTTCTCTTCGTAGAACTTCGCCTCGAAGGGAAACAGAGTCAGCATCAGGTCGCAGCCTTCGCGAATCTTCAGCACACGCTTCTGCCGCCAGGCCCAGACGGAAGGACTGACGTAATGCACCGTCTTGATGCCGGCCTGGCGCAGCTTGAGCTCAATGTTCAGGGTGAAATCAGGAGCATCGATACCGATGAATACATCCGGCTTTTCAGCGATCAGGGTCTGGACCAGCTTCTTGCGGCGAGCCAATAGCTCACGCAAGCGTCCAAGCACTTCCACCAAGCCCATGACCGCCAGGCGCTCCATGGGGAAGTAGGATGTCAGGCCTTCGGCCTCCATCAACGGACCGCCGACCCCAATGAATTTGACAGCCGGGTGCTGAGCCTTGAGCGCGCGCATCAAACCGGCGCCGAGAATATCGCCGGAGGCTTCGCCAGCCACCAGCGCAATACACAGAGTGTTCATGATTAACGGGTGATGCCGCGAGTCGAAGACTGGATCGAGTCACGAAATATCGCGACTTCGGAAAACTGTGCAGCCGGCTCGGCCAGTTCGGCCAAGGCTTGATCCACCGTCAGCCCCTGGCGGTAAACCACCTTGTAGGCGCGCCGTAGTGCATGGAGCGCATCTTCGCTGAAACCACGACGACGCATGCCTTCAAAGTTCATGCTGCGGGCCTCAGCAGGATTGCCGAACACCGTGACGAATGCAGGCACATCCTTGCCGATAGCCGTGCCCATGCCGGAAAAGCTGTGAGCGCCAATATGGCAATACTGATGCACCAGGGTAAAACCGGAGAGAATCGCCCAGTCATCCACATGCACATGGCCAGCCAACGCCGTGTTGTTAACCAGAATGCAGTGGTTACCAATAACGCTGTCATGGCCGATATGGGCATAGGCCATGATCAAGTTATGGTCGCCCAGCGTGGTTTCGGAACGATCCTGGACGGTGCCACGGTGAATGGTCACGCCTTCGCGGATCACATTGTGGTCACCGATCACCAGGCGGGTTTCCTCGCCCTTGTACTTCAGATCAGGGGTGTCCTCACCTACCGAAGAAAACTGGTAGATGCGGTTGTGCTTCCCAATCCGGGTGGGGCCTCTGAGAATCACGTGGGGCCCGATCACGGTGCCCTCGCCGATTTCCACACCGGCACCAATGATCGACCACGGGCCAACCTCAACGCCGTCGGCCAGAACGGCCGTCGGATCGATGATTGCGCGAGGGTCAATCAAACTCACAGTTTGCGTTCCGCACAGATAATTTCAGCGGAGCATACTGGCTTGCCATCCACCGACGCCTGGCACTCGAACTTCCAGATCTGACGCTTGCAGCTGATGAACTTGGCTTCAAGGATCAACTGGTCGCCCGGCAGCACCGGCTGGCGGAAACGCAGTTTGTCGGAGCCGACGAAGTAGTAGAGGGTGCCATCGGCCGGCTTCACGTCGAGCATCTTGAAACCGAGAATGCCCGCAGCCTGAGCCATGGCTTCGATGATCAATACGCCCGGCATGATCGGATGCGCGGGGAAGTGACCATTGAAGAATGGCTCGTTGATGCTGACATTTTTGTAGGCACGAATGCACTTGCCCTCAACATCCAGGTCCACTACCCGATCCACCAACAGGAAAGGGTAACGGTGAGGCAAGTATTCGCGAATCTCGTTGATGTCCATCATTTCGGGGGGAAGCCTGTAGTAAAGAGTGGGAGCGCGCGACTAACGCACGCTCCTCTAGCAAATCAAGGAGGCCGTCTAGCGGCTGTGCACACTTGATATGGAAATGGTATCAGCCATCAGATGAAGCATTGCCGCCAGGGGTCACGTCCCCAACGCGCTTTTCCAACTGACGCAGACGCCGCGCGAGATCATCGAGCTGGCGGATGCGTGCCGCGCTTTTGCGCCACTCGGCAGCAGGCTGCATGGCCGTACCGGAAGAGTAGGCACCCGGCTCGGTAATCGAGTGGGTCACCATGGTCATCCCGGTGAGGAATACGTTGTCACAAACCTCAATGTGGCCCACCAGGCCCACACCGCCGGCGAGCATACAGTGCTTGCCGATCTTGGTACTGCCGGAAATCCCCACACAAGCCGCCATGGCAGTGTGATCGCCGATCTGCACGTTGTGAGCGATCTGAATCTGGTTGTCCAGCTTCACGCCATTGCCAATGAGGGTATCAGCCAGCGCACCGCGGTCGATCGCGGTGTTGACCCCGATCTCCACATCATCACCGATGGTCACGCCACCGATCTGCGCAATCTTCTGCCAGATGCCTTTCTCATTGGCGAAACCGAAGCCTTCACCGCCCAGCACCGCCCCCGACTGGATGACCACACGCTTGCCGATGCGCACATCGTGGTACAGCGTTACCCGCGGGGCCAGCCAACCGCCTTCGCCGATTTCGCAGCGGGCGCCAATGAAACAATGGGCACCGATGGTCACCCCAGCCGCAATTCGCACACCACTCTCGATCACCGCGAACGCACCGATGCTCGCCGCAGGATCCACCAACGCATCAGCAGCAATCACCGCGGAAGGATGGATGCCAGCCGCAGCCTTGGGCTTGGGGTCGAACAAATGGGAAACCCGTGCATAGGACGAGTAAGGGTCAGCCACCACCAGCGCATCACCGGCATAGGTCTCGGCATCGGCGGCCTTCAACAGCACCGCGCCGGCCTGGTTATCCAGCAGATACTTGCGGTATTGAGGGTTTGCCAAAAAGCTCAACTGAGCTGGGCCAGCCTCCTGCAAGGTGGCTAGCCCAGTGATTTCCTTCTCCGCGTCGCCACGTAAGGTGGCGCCGAGGAACTCGGCCAACTGGCCGAGCTTCATAGTCGCGGTCATGGTTTACTTCAGCTGATTCATGCGCTCGATAACCTGGCGGGTGATGTCGTACTGAGGCTTGACATCGATCACTGCGCCACGTTCGAAGACCAGATCGAAAGCACCTTTCTTGATGACTTCTTCAACTGCGCTGTCCAGCTTCGGCTTCAACTGCTTGAGCATTTCACGGTCAGCCACGGCTTTGGCTTCGTTCAGTTCCTTGGATTGGAACTGGAAATCACGGGCCTTTTGCTTGAACTCGAGTTCCAGACGCTCACGCTCGCCTTGCTGCATCTTGTCGCCACCGGCAACCAGGCGATCCTGGATGCCCTTGGCACTGCTTTCCAACGTTTTCAGCTTGGTCAGTTGCGGGCCGAACTTCTTCTCTGCGTCCACTGCGTACTTCTTCGCAGCGTCGGATTCCAGCAAAGCCATCTGATAGTTCAGTACAGCAATTTTCATGTCGGCAAATGCCGGGCTCGCGACCAGAACGGTGGCCAGGAGAACCAATTGAGTCAACTTACGCACGATGCACTCCTACAAAATCCATTGTCGTTATCTTGGATCAGGCTATTAGAAAGTCTGACCGAGGGAGAATTGAAACACCTGAGTTTCAGCGTTATTCGGTTTCTTCACTGGCATTGCCAGGGCAAAACTCAGTGGGCCCAGGGCGGTGACCCAAGTCACACCAACACCCACGGAGCTGGCCAAATTGCTGAGACTGATGTCGTTGCACTGCGTATTGGAGGAAACGCCGTTGGTATTTTTTACGTTCGAGCATTTGGAGTCGAATACGTTACCCACATCCCAGAACACCGAAGTCCGCAGAGAACGCTGATCCTTGACGAATGGCAGTGGAAACAGCAGTTCAGCACCACCTTGGATCAACACGTTACCACCGAACGGCAGCGGATCCTGGTCCGGGTCAGCTGCAGTGCCAGCGTTGCCGGTCGCATTAACACCACGACTTGGGGTACTACGCGGACCCAAGGTGCTGTCTTTGAAACCACGAACCGAGTTGAAACCACCAGCATAGTAGTTCTCGTAGAACGGCAAGCCATTGGTAGAACCATAGCCATCGCCATAGCCCAACTCGGTGTGGAAGCGCATGGTGTAATTTTCAGTCAGCGGCTGGAACAACTGGCCACGGTAGTCGAGCTTGAAGAACGACAGGTCGCTACCCGGAGTGGTTGCTTCCAGAACCAGGCTCTGAGAGTGGCCACGAGTGGCCAGCACGCCTTTGTTCAGGGTCGACTCGGACCAGCCGGCGGAAGCCTTGAAGTTAAGGTAGTTACTGCCCTGCTGGTTCACGAAGTCAAAAATTTCGTCGACGGTGTACAGGCCAGTCTTGATCTTGTCCTGTTGCGCAGTCAGACCGAAGGTCAGACGCGAAGTCTCACTGATCGGGTAACCCACGCTGACGCCGGCACCCAGGCTATCCACCGCATAGCTGGCGACGTTGACATCGAGGTCTTTGTAGTCAGTGGTGCGATAGAAGGCGTTGTAACCCAGGCTCACGCCATCGGCAGTCCAGTAGGGGTCTACGTAGCCGAAGTTGTAGCGGCTCTGGTATTCGCTGCGGGTCAGGCCGATGCTGACCTTGTTACCGGTACCCAGGAAGTTGTTCTGAGTGATCGAACCACCGAGGATCAGGCCAGCACTCTGGGCAAAACCGACACTGGCGGTGATCGAGCCGGAGGCTTGTTCTTCAACGGCATAATTCACGTCGACCTGGTCATCGACACCCGGAACAGCCGGGGTCTCGACGTTGACTTCCTTGAAGAAGCCCAGGCGCTCAAGACGGGTCTTGGATTGGTCGATCAGGTAGGTCGACGCCCAACCGCCTTCCATCTGACGCATTTCACGACGCAATACCTCGTCCTCGGACTTGGTATTGCCACGGAAGTTGATGCGGTTGACGTAAGCACGCTTGCCCGGGTCCACCACGAAGGTGATGTCCACTGTGTGATCTTCGTCGTGTGGCTGAGGCACGCCGTTGACGTTGGCGAAGGTGTAACCCTCGTTACCCAGACGGCGGGTGATCAGTTCAGAAGTGGTGGTCATCAGCTTGCGCGAGAACACCTGGCCCTTTTCCACCAGCAGCAACGCCTTGACCTGGTCTTCAGGCACTTTCAAGTCACCGCTGAGCTTCACGTCACGAACGCTGTACTTCTCGCCTTCGTTGACGTTAACGGTGATGTAGACGTGTTTCTTGTCCGGGGTGATGGACACCTGGGTCGAAGCGATATCCATGTTGATATAGCCGCGGTCCAGGTAATAGGAACGCAGACGCTCCAGGTCACCGGAGAGTTTTTCACGGGCGTACTTATCATCGTTCTTGAAGAACGACAGCCAGTTGGTGGTCTTCAGCTCGAACAGGCCGATCAGGTCTTCATCAGGGAAGACCGTGTTACCCACCACGTTGATGTGCTGGATGGCAGCGACCGTGCCTTCGTTGATATTGACCTTCAGGCCAACCCGGTTACGTGGCTGCGGCACCACTTCGGTCTCAACGGTAGCCGAGTAACGGCCCTGAGCGACATATTGACGCTGCAGCTCGTTACGCACGCCTTCGAGGGTCGCACGCTGGAAGATTTCACCTTCAGCCAGACCGGACTGCTTGAGGCCTTTCATCAGGTCTTCAGTAGAGATCGCCTTGTTGCCTTCGATCTCGATACTGGCAACCGACGGCCGTTCGACTACCGTGATGACCAGAACGTTGCCATCGCGGCCCAGTTGGATATCTTGAAAGAAACCGGTTTTGAACAGCGCACGAGTGGAT
Organism: Pseudomonas sp. Fl5BN2; assembly: GCF_009908205.1. Taxonomy (NCBI): domain Bacteria; kingdom Pseudomonadati; phylum Pseudomonadota; class Gammaproteobacteria; order Pseudomonadales; family Pseudomonadaceae; genus Pseudomonas; species Pseudomonas sp. Fl5BN2. The sequence continues at coordinate 56,864 of NZ_JAAARL010000015.1, forward strand.
TCCACCAGGCGACGATCGTCCGCCTGCTCACCGACGTTCAACGGCAAGGCCCCAAAGACGCTACCCGCGGAAACGCGCTGGAGGCCGTTGACCCGGATATCGGAGATAGTGAAGGACTCGGCGTGAACTTCGGCGATCATCAATACGGTGAGAACCGCAGTTAGCAGCAGACGTTTCATGAAGTCCTTTCTTATTCCAACTGGCAATAAACAAACTGCCGCAAAATGCGGCAGATTCGCAATTCAGCGAAGCGTTACAGACGACCCAGATCGTTGACCAGAGCAAGCAGCATGACTCCGACCACCAAGCTGATACCGATCTGTATCCCCCAACCCTGCACCCGATCCGACAAGGGACGACCACGCGCCCACTCGATCAGATAAAACAACAAATGTCCCCCATCCAGTACCGGGATGGGCAACAAATTCAGAACACCCAGGCTAATACTCAGATAAGCAAGGAAATTCAAGAAATCAGCAATGCCCGACTGGGCAGAAGCGCCCGCCACTTTAGCAATGGTTATCGGTCCACTCAAGTTTTTTACCGAGAGCTCGCCGAACAACATTTTCTTCAGTGATTCGAGGGTCAGGACGCTCATGGTCCAAGTACGCCGGGCGCCTTCGCCAATCGCCTCGAGAGGCCCGTAACTGACCTCGCGCAGCATCTCCGGCGGCCAATCCACGGCCTTCACTCCCGCCCCAAGGTAGCCGTTTGGCGCTTTGCTTTCGCCACGACTGGCCAAGGTCACAGGGACATCGATTGGAGCACCATCGCGCTCGACATGCAGCACAATTTTGGTATCGGGGCGCACACGCACCCAATCAACCACTTGCTGCCAGTCGTTTAGCGACTGACCATCAAGGGCCAACAGACGGTCGCCGGTTTTCAGGCCAGCCGCCTGGGCCGGGCCCTTAGGGTCGAGTTCAGCCAATACCGGCGGCAACGCCGGACGCCATGGGCGAATGCCCAGAGAGCGAATCGGGTCCGGCTCGTCAGCCCCCTTGAGCCACTTGTCCAGCTCCAGCTGGCGTGGCGAATCCACTGTCATGCCTTGCTCACGCACCAGCACCTGCAACGCGCCGGACTCGCCAAGGCGTCGCACCAACTGCAAGTTCACCGCTGCCCAGCCGGAAGTCGGTTCACCATCAATAGCGACAATTTCCTGGCCAGCGCCGAGCCCAGCCTTGGCGGCGATACTGCCCGCCTCGACATCGCCGATGACCGGCCGTACCTGCTGGCTGCCCAGCATCGCCAAGCCCCAGAAAAAAACCAGTGCCAGGAGAAAGTTGGCAATCGGGCCTGCCGCGACAATGGCAATACGCTGACCAACGGACTTGCGATTGAAGGTCTGGTCGAATTCCTCGGCTGCCACCTCGCCTTCACGCTCATCGAGCATTTTCACGTAACCGCCCAAGGGAATGGCGGCGATCACGAACTCGGTGCCACGACGATCGTGCCAGCGCAACAGGGGCATACCGAAGCCCACGGAGAACCGCAGCACCTTGACGCCACAACGACGTGCGACCCAGAAGTGACCAAATTCATGGAAGGTGACCAGCACGCCCAGGGCTACCAGGGTGCCGACAATCATATAGAGCGCGCTCATCTACTTTCTCCGCAATCCTATTCGCCGGCACTCGCGCGGGTCACGAATCCTACCGTCCGTTACGCTGCAACCATTGTTCAGCCAGGCTCCGAGCCTTGGCGTCTGCCGCAAATACAGCGTCCAGTTCATTGACTGCAAACACCGGCTCACGACTTAAAACTTCGTCGATGATACTCGCGATCTCCGGATAACGGATGCGCCGTTCGAGAAACGCCGAAACCGCCACTTCATTGGCTGCATTCAACATCGCCGGAGCGCTATCGCCCGCCTCGGCAGCCTGGCGGGCCAAGCGCAGACATGGGAACCGCTGCTCGTCCGGCGCCTGGAAGTCCAGGCGGGCAATTGCAAACAGGTCCAGCGGCGCCACACCGGAGTCGATGCGCTCCGGCCAGGCCAGGGCATTGGCGATGGGGGTGCGCATATCCGGATTACCCAGCTGCGCCAGCACCGAACCATCGACATAATCCACCAGCGAGTGGATCACGCTTTGCGGATGCACCACCACCTCGACCTGTGAAGGCTTGGCATCGAACAGCCAGCACGCCTCGATCAGCTCCAGCCCTTTGTTCATCATGCTCGCCGAATCCACCGAGATCTTGCGCCCCATGGACCAGTTCGGATGAGCGCAGGCCTGCTCCGGCGAAACATGCTCAAGCTCGGCCAGAGGCGTCTGACGGAATGGACCACCCGACGCGGTCAACAAAATCCGCCGTACACCCACCTGACTCAGCCCCCGGGAAAAATCCGCGGGCATACATTGAAAAATCGCGTTGTGCTCACTATCGATAGGCAGCAGCACCGAGCCACTCTTACCCACCGCCTGCATGAACAGCGCACCGGACATCACCAGTGCTTCTTTATTGGCCAGGAGGATTTTCTTGCCAGCCTCGACTGCCGCCAGGGTCGGACGCAAGCCCGCCGCCCCGACAATTGCCGCCATCACCGCGTCGACCTCAGGGGCCGATGCCACCTCGCACAACCCCTGCTCACCGACCAGCACCTGCGTCGACAAGCCTGCCGCCAGCAGGCCTTCCTGCAGGCGACTGGCAGCGGCAGCCTCTGGCACCACCGCAAAGCGAGGTACATGGCGTACGCACAGTGCCAGCAGCTCAGCTACACGACTGAACCCCGTAAGAGCGAATACCTGATAGCGATCTGGATGACGGGCAATCACATCCAGAGTACTCAGACCGATGGAACCCGTAGCCCCGAGAACCGTGATCTGCTGCACACGACTCACTGCGCAGCCATCCACAGCAGCACCGCGAATACCGGAATTGCCGCTGTCAGGCTGTCGATCCGGTCCAGAACACCACCGTGACCAGGCAACAGGTTGCTGCTGTCCTTGATCCCGGCCTGGCGCTTGAACATGCTCTCGGTCAGGTCACCGACCACTGAGATGAAGACCACGATGGCCGCCCCAAGCAGCCCCAGAACGATTTGCCCAAGACTCCAGCCACGGACCAACCCCACTACCGCGGTGATCACCAGACTCAACACCAGACCGCCGTACACGCCCTCCCAGCTCTTGCCAGGACTGACCTGCGGCGCCAGCTTGCGCTTGCCGAAAGCCTTGCCGGAGAAGTAGGCGCCGATGTCCGCCCCCCAGACCAGTACCATCACCGCCATGATCAGCCAGTTGCCCAGCGGCAACTGCTTGATGAATACCAGCCCTTGCCAGGCTGGCAACAGGATCAGCAAACCGATCAACAGCTTGGGCGCAGCACCGGACCATTGCTCACTGGAACGCGGATAGGTGAGCACCAGGAAAGTCGCCAAGCCCCACCACAACACCGCAGCCCCCAGAACCCAGGGGGCGACGCCAGGAATCAGATACATAAGGAACAACAGAGCTGCCACTGACAGTGCATAGGCAACCCGAGCCGGCTGCGCCTCAAAACCCGCTAGTCGCGCCCACTCCCAAGCACCCAGGCTTACCACCAGCCCGATGAACAGGGCAAACCCCGAACCCTCGAGCAGGAAAAAACCGCACAAAGCGATCGGCAGCAAGATCAGCGCAGTAATGATTCGTTGTTTAAGCATTAAACCCGGGCTCCAGCCTCGACCTGCTCGCTCGTTTTACCGAAACGCCGCTGGCGAGATGCGTAATCGGCCAGCGCAGTACGCATGGCTTCGTGTTTGAAGTCCGGCCAGAACAGGTCGGAGAAGTACAGCTCGGCATAAGCCAGCTGCCAAAGCAGGAAATTGCTGATGCGATGTTCACCGCCGGTACGGATGCACAGGTCCGGCAACGGCAAGTCGCCGGTCGCCAGACAGGTCTGCAACAGCCCCGGAGTAATATCCTCAGGACGCAAATGACCGGCTTGAACCTCGCGCGCCAGGCGCTGGGCGGCCTGGGCGATATCCCACTGCCCGCCATAGTTGGCGGCGATCTGCAAAATGAAACGATCACTGCCCGCGGTAATGGCTTCCGCCTCGCGCATCGCCGCCTGTAACTCGGGATGAAAGCGCGAACGGTCACCAATGATCCGCAGACTGATGTTGTTTTCGTTGAGACGCTTGGCCTCACGGCGCAGCGCCTTGAAGAACAGATCCATCAAGGCACTGACTTCATCTGCAGGGCGCTGCCAGTTCTCACTGGAAAAGGCAAACAGGGTCAGGACTTCGACCTTGGCCTCAGCACACACCTCAATGACGGCACGTACCGCGTCGACACCCGCCTTATGCCCGGCAACACCCGGCATAAAGCGCTTTTTAGCCCAGCGGTTATTACCATCCATGATAATCGCGACATGTCGCGGCACCGAAGATGGCACAGGCTGTTTGGTCTTTTCCATGAAAACGCCTGACCCTTATACAGCCATCAAGTCGGCTTCTTTCTGCTTCACGGCCACTTCGATTTCAGCCACGAACTTGTCGGTCAGCTTCTGGATATCGTCAGCCGCACGACGCTCGTCGTCTTCGCTGATTTCTTTTTCCTTGACCAAGTCCTTGAGCTGGCTCAGCGCGTCACGACGCACATTGCGCACTGCAATGCGGGCATCTTCTGCCGCTTCACGGGCTTGCTTGGTGAAGCCCTTGCGGGTTTCTTCGGTCAGGGCCGGCATGCCGATCAACAGCAACTCACCCAGGTTGGTCGGGTTGAAGCCCAGGCCGGAACTCTGGATCGCCTTGTCCACAGCTGCCAGCATGTTGCGTTCAAACGCAACCACTTGCAGGGTACGAGAATCTTTCACAGTGACGTTGGCCACCTGATTGATCGGAGTATCAGTGCCGTAGTAAGGCACCATAACGCCCGCCAAGATGCTCGGATGGGCCTGGCCGGTACGAATGCGGCTGAATGCATGCACCAGGGATTCCAGGGACTTCTTCATGCGCTCTTGAGCGTCTTTCTTGATCTCGTTGATCATTGTTCGCCTTCCTCGATCAGGGTTCCTTCAGCGCCACCATGCACGATATTCAGCAGGGCGCCGGGCTTGTTCATGTTAAAGACCCGCAGCGGCATCTTGTGATCGCGGCACAGGCAGATAGCAGTCAGATCCATCACACCCAGCTTGCGATCCAGCACTTCATCGTAAGTCAGATGATCGAACTTCTCGGCATGCGGGTCCTTGAACGGGTCTGCAGTGTAAACGCCATCCACCTTGGTTGCCTTGAGCACGACATCGGCATCGATCTCGATCGCTCGCAGGCACGCTGCGGAGTCGGTAGTGAAGAACGGGTTGCCGGTACCGGCCGCGAAGATCACCACCTCTTTGGAGTTCAGGTGGCGCATGGCCTTGCGGCGGTCATAGTGATCGGTCACGCCGACCATGGAAATAGCCGACATCACGATGGCCGAGATATTCGCACGTTCCAGCGCATCGCGCATGGCCAAGGCGTTCATCACAGTGGCCAGCATGCCCATGTGGTCGCCCGTCACCCGATCCATCCCGGCGGCGCTCAATGCGGCACCACGGAACAGGTTGCCACCACCAATCACCAAGCCTACCTGGACGCCGATGCCGACCAACTGGCCAACTTCCAGCGCCATGCGATCCAGCACCTTGGGATCGATGCCGAACTCTTCCGAGCCCATCAGGGCCTCGCCGCTAAGCTTGAGTAGAATGCGTTTATAGCGAGCTTGATAACCACTGCCCTGCTGAGCCATTGCGAATCTCTCCTGCGGCGTATTTTAAAAATTCTTTGCAGCTGTTTACAGCCTGCGTTCACTCTAGCTTGACGCTGTCACAGCGCCATCAGAACACGACTTTGTAAGCCGGTTCCGAGGATCAACAACTAAATTACCCTGCCCATTTGAAAAGAGGCTGCGCGCGTGAGCGGGCAGCCTCTTCTGGGCGACAGTTGGAGAACTGTCTTATTGCTTGCTGGCGGCCAGCTGAGCAGCAACTTCTTCAGCGAAGTTGTCTACTGGCTTCTCGATGCCTTCACCGACCTTGAAGTAGGTGAAGGAAACGATTTCAGCGCCGCCTTGCTTGGCCAGAGTACCAACGGTGACTTCTGGGTTCTTGACGAAGGCTTGCTCAACCAGGCTGGCTTCAGCCAGGAACTTGCTGATACGACCGGCAATCATCTTCTCGACGATTTCGGCCGGCTTACCTTTCATCTTGTCTTCGTTGAGGCTCAGGAACACGGCTTTTTCGCGCTCGATGGCTTCTGCGGAAACTTGCGAAGGCAGCAGGAACTCAGGGTTGCTCGCAGCTACGTGCATGGCGATGTCTTTAGCCAGGTCAGCGTTGCCGCCTTTCAGAGCGACCACAACACCGATCTTGTTGCCGTGCAGGTACGAACCCAGCACGTCAGCTTCGACACGCACCAGGCGACGAATATTGACGTTCTCGCCCACTTTGGCGACCAGGGCTTCACGCGCCGATTCCTGAGCGGCGATCAGCGGAGCTGCGTCGGTCAGTTTTTCAGCGAAAGCCTTTTCAACGCAGGCGTTGACGAAGTTCTTGAAATCGTCCTGCAGAGCCAGGAAGTCGGTCTGCGAGTTGACTTCGATCATCACGGCAGCCTTGCCGTCTTCTTTGATGGCGATGGCGCCTTCGGCAGCAACGTTGCCAGCCTTCTTGGCAGCCTTGATCGCGCCGGAAGCACGCATGTCATCAATGGCTTTCTCGATGTCGCCGCCAGCCTTGGTCAAGGCCTTTTTGCAATCCATCATGCCTTCGCCGGTACGCTCGCGCAGTTCTTTGACCAACGCTGCAGTAATCTCTGCCATTTTCAAAATCCTCTTGGATAGGTTTTCAACCATTCCACCCGACCGAACGGGCGTTCAATTCTTGGGCACTGCCCCGAATTCATTTCATAACAGCCCCGCATTACAGAAACTGCAGAGGGGCACGACAACGAAATGATTTTCGAGTTGGCAAAAAGGGGGCCAAGCCCCCTTTTTGCGTACTGAGTAAACGCTAAGCGTCAGTTACTCAGGCTTCAGCCGCCGGTGCTGCAGCTTCTTCGAACACTTCGGTGCCGCCAGCAACGTTGTTGCGACCACGGATCACAGCGTCAGCCATCGAACCCATGTACAGCTGGATGGCGCGAATGGCGTCATCGTTGCCTGGGATGATGTAGTCAACGCCTTCCGGGCTGCTGTTGGTATCGACAACGCCGATGACCGGGATGCCCAGCTTGTTGGCTTCGGTGATCGCGATGCGCTCGTGGTCAACGTCGATCACGAACAGCGCGTCAGGCAGGCCGCCCATGTCCTTGATACCACCCAGGGAACGATCCAGCTTTTCCAGATCGCGAGTGCGCATCAGCGCCTCTTTCTTGGTCAGCTTGGCGAAGGTACCGTCTTCGGCTTGCACTTCAAGGTCACGCAGACGCTTGATGGAAGCACGGATGGTTTTGTAGTTGGTCAGCATGCCGCCCAACCAGCGGTGATCGACGTACGGCGAACCGCAACGTGCTGCTTCTTCAGCAACGATCTTGCCAGCGGAACGCTTGGTGCCGACGAACAGAATCTTGTTTTTGCCCTGGGCCAGACGCTCTACGAAAGTCAGAGCTTCGTTGAACATTGGCAGGGTTTTTTCAAGGTTGATGATGTGAATCTTGTTACGCGCGCCGAAAATGTACTTACCCATTTTCGGATTCCAGTAACGGGTTTGGTGACCGAAGTGCACACCGGCCTTCAGCATATCGCGCATGTTGACTTGGGACATGATAGTTCCTTAATAAGTCGGGTTAGGCCTCCACGTATCCCAATGACCAACCAACAGCTTGTGCTGAGGGCACCCAGGTCATCGTGTCGACACGTGTGTGGGTTTGGGCTTTTCAGGGCATCCCCGGAAAGCGGCGCATTTTATACCACAGCAAGGGCAAAAACGAAACCCGGATTCACAGCCGGTGATCCGTGCGCTTTTTGCCCCGCCCTTGGAATCGGTCCAGAATGCACCCTTGTATAGAGACATACGCCAGCAGAACCTCAGATTTGCGCTGTACGTCTGTTAGAATCGTACCTTTGCGGCTTCTGAAAACCTGGCCGGCCCACCGTAGGTCGAGCCTTGCGAATGCGGGTTTTCAAGCCATTCCGTGTTTATCGCGCTACTGAGCGTCAAGAGAGCCTGTATGACCGTCACCCTCAAAACCCCCGAGGACATCGCAAAAATGCGTGTCGCCGGCAAACTGGCCGCCGAAGTGCTGGAAATGATTGCCGAGCACGTCAAACCCGGCATCACCACCGAAGAGCTGGACCGCATCTGCCACGACTATATCGTCAATGTGCAGGGCGCTATCCCAGCCCCGCTGAATTACAAAGGCTTCCCCAAATCCATCTGCACCTCGATCAACCACGTGGTGTGCCACGGCATTCCCAACGAGAAGCCGCTGAAGGATGGCGACACCCTGAACATCGACGTAACCGTCATCAAGGACGGCTACCACGGTGACACCAGCCGCATGTTCCACGTCGGCAACGTGCCGGTCTGGGCCGAGCGCTTGTCGCAGATCACCCAAGAATGCATGTACAAGGCCATCGAACTGGTGAAGCCGGGCTGCCGCCTGGGTGACATCGGCGAAGTAATCCAGAAGCACGCGGAAAAGAACGGCTTCTCGGTGGTTCGCGAGTTCTGCGGCCACGGCATTGGCAAAGTGTTCCATGAAGAGCCGCAGATCCTGCACTACGGCCGCGCAGGCACCGGCATGGAACTCAAGGCCGGCATGACCTTCACCATCGAGCCGATGATCAACCAGGGCAAAGCCGACACCAAAGTGCTGGGCGACGGCTGGACTGCCATCACCAAGGACCGCAAGCTCTCGGCGCAGTGGGAACACACCCTGCTGGTGACCGAAACCGGCTACGAGATCTTCACCCTGCGCAGCGATGACACCATCCCGCGGGTTTCTGCCTGATCCGCAACACTGCGTCCCGACCTTATAGATAGATAGGAAAGCCAATCGATGCCGCAGGTGGATCCCGAGTTGTTCGACCGCGGCCAGTTCCAGGCGGAACTGGCCCTGAAGGCCAGTCCGATCGCAGCCTTCAAAAAAGCCATTCGTCAGGCACGAGAAGTGCTCGACGCTCGCTTTCGCAGCGGACGGGAGATCCGTCGGCTCATCGAAGACCGTGCCTGGTTCATCGACAACATCCTGCAAAAGGCCTGGGACCAGTTCAACTGGAGCGAGGACGCCGACATTGCCCTGGTGGCGGTCGGCGGTTACGGTCGCGGCGAGCTTCACCCTTATTCCGATATTGATCTGCTGATTCTTCTGGAAAGCGCCGATCATGAAATCTTCCGCGACTCCATCGAGCGCTTCCTGACCCTGCTCTGGGACATCGGCCTGGAGGTCGGGCAAAGCGTGCGTTCGGTGGACGAATGCGTCGAGGAAGCCCGAGCCGACCTGACGGTAATCACCAACCTGATGGAGAGCCGCACTATCGCTGGCCCCGAACGCCTGCGCCAGCGCATGCTCGACGTCACCAGCACCGAGCACATGTGGCCGAGCAAGGACTTCTTCCTGGCCAAGCGCACCGAGCAAAAGGCCCGCCACCACAAATACAACGACACCGAATACAACCTGGAACCCAACGTCAAGGGCTCCCCCGGTGGCCTGCGGGACATCCAGACCATTCTCTGGGTTGCCCGCCGGCAATACGGCACCCTGAACCTGCGTGCCCTGGCTGGCGAAGGCTTTCTGGTGGAAAGCGAGAATGCCCTGCTGGCTTCGTCCCAGGAGTTCCTGTGGAAGGTCCGCTACGCCCTGCAGATGCTTGCCGGGCGGGCCGAGGACCGTTTGCTGCTGGACCATCAACGCTCCATCGCCACCCTGCTGGGTTTCGAAGGAGAGGATGCCAAACAGTCCATTGAAAGCTTCATGCAACAGTACTACCGGGTGGTAATGAGCATCGCGCAGTTGAGCGACCTGATCATCCAGCACTTTGAGGAGGTGATCCTCGCCCCTGAGGACGAAGCGCCACCGCAGCCAATCAATCCGCGCTTCCAACTGCACGACGGCTACATCGAGGCGATCAACGACAACGTGTTCAAGCGCACGCCGTTCGCCATGCTGGAGATCTTCGTACTGATGGCCCAGCACCCGGAGATCAAGGGCGTGCGGGCCGACACCATTCGCCTGCTGCGAGAACACCGGCACCTGATCGATGACGATTTCCGTCACGACATCCGCAACACCAGCCTGTTCATCGAGCTGTTCAAGTGCGAGATCGGTATCCACCGCAACCTGCGCCGGATGAACCGCTACGGCATCCTCGGGCGCTATCTGCCAGAGTTCGGTTTCATCGTCGGGCAAATGCAGCACGACCTGTTCCACATCTATACGGTGGACGCCCACACCCTGAATCTGATCAAGCACCTGCGCAAGCTGCAGTACACACCGATCTCCGAGAAATTCCCGCTGGCCAGCAAACTCATGGGCAAGCTGCCCAAGCCCGAGCTGATCTACCTGGCCGGTCTGTACCACGACATCGGCAAGGGCCGGCACGGCGACCATTCGGAAATCGGTGCGGTGGATGCCGAGGCCTTTTGCCTGCGCCACCAGTTGCCACAGTGGGACACCCGACTGATTGTCTGGCTGGTGCAGAACCACTTGGTGATGTCCACCACCGCCCAGCGCAAGGACCTGTCCGACCCCCAGGTGATCCACGACTTCGCGCAGATCGTGGGCGACCAGACCCGCCTCGACTACCTCTACGTACTGACAGTTGCCGACATCTACGCCACTAACCCGACCTTGTGGAACTCCTGGCGCGCCAGCCTGCTACGCCAGCTCTACACCGAGACCAAGCGCGCCCTGAGCCGCGGCCTGGAAAACCCGGTGGACCGCGAAGAGCAGATTCGCCAGACCCAGAGCGCCGCCCTGGATATCCTGGTGCGCGGCGGCACCGACCCGGATGAGGTCGAACAACTCTGGTCGCAACTAGGAGACGACTACTTCCTGCGCCACACCGCCGGCGACGTCGCTTGGCACAGCGACGCGATCCTCCAGCAGCCGGCCGACGGCGGGCCGCTGGTGTTGATCAAGGAAATCACCCAGCGCGAGTTCGAGGGCGGCACCCAGATCTTCATCTATGCCCCGGACCAGCACGACTTCTTCGCCGTGACCGTGGCCGCCATGGACCAGCTCAACCTGAACATCCATGACGCACGGATCATCACCTCCAGCAGCCAGTTCACCCTCGACACCTACATCGTCCTGGACAACGACGGCGAGTCGATCGGCAACAATCCGCGGCGGGTCGAGCAGATCCGCAAGGGCTTGACCGAAGCCCTGCGCAATCCCGACGACTACCCGAACATCATCCAGCGCCGGGTGCCACGCCAGCTCAAGCACTTTGCCTTCGCCCCCGAGGTGACCATCCACAACGACGCCCAGCGCCCGGTGACCGTGCTGGAGCTCAGTGCCCCGGATCGCCCCGGCCTGCTGGCGCGGATCGGCAAGATATTCCTGGAGTTCGACCTGTCGCTGCAGAACGCCAAGATCGCCACCTTGGGCGAGCGCGTGGAAGACGTGTTCTTCATTACCGACGCACACAACCAGCCCCTTTCCGACCCCCAGCTGTGCAGCCGCTTGCAGGATGCGATCGTCGAACAGTTGAGCGTCAGCCACGAACCGACTATCGAGATGACCCGACTGAGCATCTGACCGGTCTGAACCGACGCTTTGAGTGAGATACCGCACCGATGAACAACGCTCTGAACCAGCTGCAGCCCTACCCGTTCGAAAAGCTCCGCGCCTTGCTCGGCACCGTGACGCCCAACCCGGACAAGCGCCCGATTGCCCTGTCCATCGGCGAACCCAAGCACCGCTCACCGAGTTTTGTCGCCGAAGCCCTGGCCAGCAACCTCGACCAGATGGCGGTCTACCCCACCACCCTGGGCATCCCGGCGCTGCGTGAAGCGATCGCCGGCTGGTGCGAACGGCGCTTTGGCGTTCCCACCGGCTGGATCGACCCGGCGCGCAACGTACTGCCGGTCAACGGCACCCGTGAAGCGCTGTTCGCCTTCACCCAGACCGTGGTCAACCGCGGCGACGACGCCCTGGTAGTCAGCCCCAACCCCTTCTATCAGATCTACGAAGGCGCAGCCTTCCTCGCCGGGGCCAAACCGCACTACCTGCCGTGCCTGGATGAGAACGGCTTCAACCCGGACTTCGACGCCGTGCCGGCCGAGATCTGGCAGCGCTGCCAGATCCTTTTCCTGTGCTCGCCGGGCAACCCCACCGGCGCGCTGATACCACTGGAGACCCTGAAGAAACTGATCGCCCTGGCGGACGAGCATGACTTCGTGATTGCCGCCGACGAGTGCTACAGCGAGCTGTACTTCGACGAACAGACCCCGCCGCCGGGCCTGCTCACTGCCTGCGCCGAACTGGGCCGCAAGGACTTCAAGCGCTGCGTGGTATTCCACAGCCTGTCCAAGCGCTCCAACCTGCCGGGCCTGCGCTCCGGTTTCGTTGCCGGCGACGCGGACATCCTCAAGGGTTTCCTGCTGTACCGCACCTACCACGGTTGCGCCATGCCGGTGCAGACCCAGCTGGCCAGCGTCGCCGCCTGGAACGATGAAGTGCATGTACGGGCCAACCGTGCCCTGTACCGCGAGAAGTTCGATGCGGCGCTGGAGATTCTTGCACCGGTGATGGATGTGCGGCGGCCGGATGGCAGCTTCTACCTGTGGCCGAATGTAGCCGGCGATGACGCGGCATTCTGCCGCGACCTGTTCGAGCAGGAACACGTGACCGTGGTGCCGGGTTCCTACCTGTCGCGGGATGTGGACGGCACCAACCCAGGCGCCGGGCGTGTGCGCATGGCGCTGGTTGCGCCGCTGGCGGAGTGCGTGGAAGCCGCCGAGCGAATTCGCGATTTCGTATTGCGTCGCGCTTGAGGCCATTCGCCGGCAAGCCGGCTCCTACACCCTCCCTGTAGGAGCCGGCTTGCCGGCGAAAGCGTTATTCGCTCACTTCACCTGCCCCAGATTCGCCTCGCTCAAATCCAGGTCCGCCAATACCTCGCGCAGCACATCGTCACCGATCTGGTGATGCCGACTCAGGCGGTACAACTCCAGGCGCTGCGCTCGCAATGCCTTGAGTCGCAGGCGCCGCTCCAGCAGGTCCATCTGGAACGCCAGGGCCTGGGCTTCTGCGGAATCGTTGTAGACCTCCAATTGATGCCGGTACTCAGCCATCAAGCGCCCCTTGAGCTCGGTTGCCAGGGCTGCCTGGGCGGCATCCTGGGTCTCGCCGGTATCAGCCACCTCTTCGGCCTCCAGGGCATGAATCGCCGCTTCGGCAGTCTTGCGCCAGGCATCGCGGACCTCCCCACGGCGCTTGTCGTCGGGGCTCTTCACAATGCCGCGCAACAGCAGCGGCAAGGCAATGCAAGCAGCCACCAGGGACAGCAGGATCACCCCCGCGGCGATGAAGATCAGCAGGTCGCGCTCCGGGAAGGCTTCGCCGGCACCGAGAAACAGCGGCACCGACATCACACCGGCCAGGGTCACCGCCCCACGCACCCCACCCACTGTCAGCAGCCAGCAGGAGCGCGCCGTGGGCACCAGGGTCAGCTCGCCCTTGCCGCGCCAGCGCCGCAGCAGCCCAGACAGGCGCCAGATGCTCTGCACCCAGATAAACCGCAGCACCAGCAGCACCAGGAAAATCGCCAGCACATCCAGACAGCGGTAGAACAGGGTCGGCCACAGCGACGTCTCGTGGCTAACCACTGCCTTGATGATGTCCGGCAGTTGCAGCCCCAGTAGCAGAAAGATCAGGCCGTTAAAGGCGAACTCCAGCAATGACCAGACGCTGCGATTGAGCAGTCGAGTGCTGGTCTGGCGCGGCAACAGATCAAGCCAGCTCTGCATCATCCCCGCCGCCACTGCCGAGAGAATGCCCGAGGCGCCCAGGCGTTCGGCCAGAACATAAGCGGCGAATGGCAGCAGTAACATGAACACCACGTGAGTCGCCGGATCATCCCAGCCCCGGGCGATCATCCAGGCCCGCAAGCGCCCCACCAACCAGCTCAGGGCCACCCCGACTGCCAGCCCACCGACGGCCACCAGGACAAAAGTCAGGCTGGCGTTGGCCAGGGAAAACACGCCAGTGATGGCCGCCACCAGGGCGAACTTGAAAGTCACCAGACCCGAGGCGTCGTTCATCAGCGCCTCGCCCTGGAGCATGTGCATCAGCGGAGTCGGCAAGCGATTCTGGGAAATCGCCGACACTGCCACAGCGTCAGTAGGCGATAGCACGGCCGCCAGGGCAAAGGCCACCGGCAAGGGGATGCTCGGCAACAGCCAGTGAATGAAATAACCGGCACCCACCACGGTGAACAGCACCAGGCCCACCGCCAGGGTCAGGATGGGCCCCCGCAAGCGCCAGAACTCGCGCTTGGGCATGCGCCAACCATCGGAAAACAGCAATGGCGGAAGAAACAGAAAGAGAAACAACTCCGGATCCAGGGCCACATGCAGCCCCAGGGTCGGCCATGCCAACAGGGCTCCAGCGGCAATCTGCACCAGCGGCAACGGCAACGGAATGACCCGGCCGACGAGACGCGAGAGGCTCACCAGCATCAGCATGATGAGCACGGTATAGGCGGTTTGCATAAAGCGGATTTCCCGATCTGAACCTTCAAAGCAGACATGCAACGACGGCGATCATTCACCGCAGAAGTGCCATATTAGCCACTTAAGCTAAGGTTTCGCCGCTGCACAAAGGTCGCAAGGCCCTGACTACGCTGAAATACAATGCGACAAAGCCCCGCAGCAGCCGACGCCGAACCGCTGCGGTCGTGGCATAATCCGTGACCTTCCAACTCCAGCATCTCCAAAGGGGGCAATTCCTTGACCGTTTCAAGTAAAACGTTGCACCTTTTCGGCATCAAAGCCTGTGACACCATGAAAAAGGCGCGCACCTGGCTTGATGAACACGCTGTCAGCTATGACTTCCATGACTACAAAACCTCCGGCATTGACCGTGAGCACCTGAATCAGTGGTGCAACGAGCACGGCTGGCAGGTGGTGTTGAACCGCGCGGGCACGACCTTTCGCAAACTCGATGACGAAAGCAAAGCCGATCTCGACCAGGCGAAAGCCGTTGAACTGATGCTCGCGCAACCTTCGATGATCAAGCGCCCGGTGCTCGATCTCGGAGACAAGACCCTGATTGGCTTCAAGCCAGACCTTTACGCAGCGGCGCTCAAGTAAGCCTGCTCACTCAATTTCGCAAGAGGTAACTGCATGTCCACTACTCTGTTCAGCCTGGCCTTTGGTGTCGGTACCCAGAATCGTCAAGGTGCATGGCTGGAAGTGTTCTACGCCGCACCATTGCTCAAGCCTTCTGCCGAAATCCTGGCAGCCGTGGCTCCAATCCTCGGCTACAGCGAAGGCAACCAGGCCATCGCCTTTACCACCGCCCAGGCCGCGCAAATGGCCGATGCCCTGAAAGGCATCGACGCTACCCAGGTAGCCCTGCTGACCCGCCTGGCCGAGAGCCACAAGCCTCTGGTCGCCACCCTGCTGGCCGAAGACGCGCAACTGACCTCGACTCCAGAGGCCTACCTCAAGCTGCACCTGCTGTCCCACCGCCTGGTCAAGCCGCACGGCCTGAGCCTGGCCGGGGTGTTCCCACTGCTGCCGAACGTGGCCTGGACCAGCCAGGGTGCGATCGACCTCGGTGAACTGGCCGAGCGGCAACTGGAAGCGCGCCTGCGCGGCGAGCTGCTGGAAGTGTTCTCGGTGGACAAGTTCCCGAAAATGACCGACTACGTGGTGCCGAGTGGCGTGCGTATCGCTGACAGCGCACGGATCCGCCTGGGCGCCTACATCGGCGAAGGCACCACCGTGATGCACGAAGGCTTCGTCAACTTCAACGCCGGCACCGAAGGCCCGGGCATGATCGAAGGCCGCGTTTCCGCGGGCGTCTTCGTCGGCAAGGGCTCGGACCTGGGTGGCGGCTGCTCGACCATGGGCACCCTGTCGGGCGGCGGCAACATCGTGATCAAGGTCGGCGAAGGCTGCCTGATCGGCGCCAACGCCGGTATCGGCATTCCGTTGGGTGATCGCAACACCGTGGAGTCGGGCCTGTACGTGACCGCCGGCACCAAGGTGGCGCTGCTGGATGAAAACAACCAGTTGGTGAAAGTGCTCAAGGCCCGGGAACTGGCCGGCCAGCCAGACCTGCTGTTCCGTCGCAACTCGGAAACCGGCGCCGTGGAATGCAAGACCCACAAGTCGGCGATCGAGCTGAACGAAGCGCTGCACGCTCACAACTAAGCAGCGATTCGGTTCCACAGGAACCTGCCGGGCGCTTATCATCGGCGCCCGGCCTGTTCAAACGAGTTCTGCCACCATGCTTGTAGCCTCCCCCTGGCGCGCCGATTTCCCGGCCATCGCCGCCCTGCAACGCCAGGACCAGACGTACCTGGACAACGCCGCCACTACGCAAAAACCCCAAGCCCTGCTGGATGCCCTGGCGCACTACTACACCAATGGTGCAGCCAACGTGCACCGTGCCCAGCACTTGCCCGGCGCCCACGCCACCCAGGCGTTCGAGGACAGCCGCAGCAAGGTCGGCCAATGGCTGAATATCGGTGACAGCGGGCAGATCGTCTTTACCCACGGCGCAACTTGCGCACTCAATCTCCTGGCTTATGGCCTGGAACACCAATTCGAAACGGGCGATGAGATCGTCATCAGTGCCCTGGAACACCACGCCAACTTGCTGCCCTGGCAGCAGCTGGCCCAGCGGCGCAGCCTCAAGCTGATCATCCTGCCCCTGGATGGCGACGGCCTGATCGATATCGACGCGGCAAGCCGCTTGATCGGCACGCGCACCCGCCTGCTGGCGGTCAGCCAACTGTCCAACGTGCTCGGCGCCTGGCAGCCGTTGACCCCGCTACTGGCCATGGCCAAAGCCCAAGGGGCGCTGACGGTGATCGACGGCGCCCAGGGCGTGGTCCATGGCCGGCATGATGTACAAGCGCTGGAGTGCGACTTCTATGTGTTCTCCAGCCACAAACTCTACGGCCCGGATGGGGTCGGGGTGCTATTCGGCCGCCATCAGGCGCTCAAGGGCCTGCGTCACTGGCAGTTCGGTGGCGAAATGGTCCAGGACGCCGACTACCAGCACGCCAGCTTCCGCCCCGCGCCCCTGGGTTTCGAAGCCGGTACGCCACCAATTGCCGGGGTCATCGGCCTCGGTGCGGCCCTGGACTATCTCGCCGGCCTGGATCAGCAAGCCGTCGCCGACCATGAAGCCGCGTTGCACGCCTACCTGCTGCACGGCCTGCAGGCGCGCAACGGCATCCGCCTGCTGGGCACCCCGCAACTGGCCCTGGTCAGCTTCGTGGTGGACGGTGTGCACAACGCCGACCTGGCGCATCTGCTGACCGAGCAAGGCATCGCCGTGCGCGCCGGTCATCACTGCGCCATGCCCTTGATGAAAAGCCTGGGGCTGGCCGGGGCGATACGCGTTTCCCTGGCGCTGTACAACGACTCCGAGGACCTGGAGCGTTTTTTCGAAGCCTTGGACCAGGCCCTGGAGTTACTGCGATGAGCCTTCCGGCAGATGCAGTCGCCGCCCTGGAGATTTTCCAGGGGGCTGCCGGCTGGGAACAGCGGGCGCGCCTGCTGATGCAATGGGGCGAGCGCCTGCCGGCCCTGAGCGAAGAGGACAAGGTCGACAGCAATCGGGTACATGGCTGTGAAAGCCAGGTCTGGCTGGTGGCGACTCTGGTTGACGGTCATTGGCAGTTTGCCGCGGCCAGCGATGCGCGACTGATTCGCGGGCTGGTGGCCCTGCTGCTGGCGCGGGTCAATGGCCTGACGGCCGAGCAGTTGCGGGAAGTGGACCTGGCCGACTGGTTCAACCAACTGGGCCTGTCACGCCAACTCTCGCCTTCGCGCAGCAATGGCCTGAACGCCGTCTTGCAACGCATGAGCGAACTGGCCAGCCCCCCCACTCCATAACCCGGTAGGAGCCGGCTTGCCGGCGAACAGGGCCTCAAGCCGAGCATCGCCCTCTGGGCCCCTTTCGCTGGCAAGCCAGCTCCTACAACGGCCTGCGTCTGTGCGAGCCGGCCTTATGCGCCGGGTTTGCTGCGCTCGGACGGGCGGCGCACGCCGGCAACGATCTTGTCCACGGCCTTGGTTGCCGCCACCATGCCGAAGGTCGCGGTGACCATCATCACCGCACCAAAGCCTCCGGCGCAGTCCAGCTTCACCCCATCCCCGACAAAACTCTTCTGCAGGCAGATGCTGCCGTCCGGTTTCGGATAACGCAGTTGTTCGGTGGAAAACACGCAAGGCACGCTGTAGTGCCGGGTCACGGTACGCGAGAAACCGTAGTCGCGGCGCAGGGTGGAACGCACTTTGGAGGCCAACGGGTCGTTGAAGGTACGGTTCAGGTCGCAGACCTGGATCAGGGTCGGATCGATCTGCCCGCCCGCGCCGCCAGTGGTGATGATCTGGATCTTGCGGCGCTTGCACCAGGCGATCAGTGCCGCCTTGGCATTCACGCTGTCGATGCAGTCGATCACGCAGTCGATGTTCGGGGTGATGTACTCGGCCATGGTGTCACGGGTGACGAAGTCTGCCACTGCATGCACCGTGCAAGCGGGGTTGATGCCCCGCAGGCGCTCGGCCATGACCTCGACCTTGGCTTTGCCCACGGTGCTGTCCAGGGCATGCAGTTGCCGGTTGCTGTTGCTGACGCAGACGTCATCGAGGTCGAACAGCGAAATCTCCCCCACTCCGCAACGGGCAATGGCTTCCGCCGCCCAGGAACCGACTCCGCCGACACCGACGATCGCCACATGGGCCGCCCGCAGCCGCTCCAGGCCTTCAATGCCATATAGACGAGCGACGCCGGCAAACCGTGGATCTTCTGTACTCATGACCATCACCTAAAAAACCGGCGCGTATTATAGGACCAGGCAGCGACAAGTTTTAAGCCGCAAGCTACAAGTTAAGAACTTAAACGCAAATACAGTGCCCAAGGTCTGGCTTTCCTCTGTGCGCTGTACGCTCAGTTGGGGGCCAGTGTAGGATGCCCGCCGTTTGGCGCCTGCCAACCCTTCCCTCGTTCCACACCTTTTGGAACCCGAAATAGCTATGTCATCGCGTAAATTTGGACTCAATCTGGTGATAGTGCTGGCCATTGCCGCGCTATTCACCGGTTTCTGGGCGTTGATCAATCGCCCGGTCTCGGCCCCCGACTGGCCGGAACAGATCTCCGGTTTTTCCTACTCGCCTTTCCAGCAGGGTCAATTCCCGCAGAAGGACCAGTACCCGTCCGACGATGAAATGCGTCGTGACCTGGAGATAATGAGCAAGCTGACCGACAACATCCGTACCTATTCGGTGGATGGCAGCCTGGGCGACATCCCCAAGCTGGCGGAAGAGTTCGGTTTGCGGGTGACCCTGGGGATCTGGATCAGCCCGGACCTGGAGCGCAATGAACGAGAGATCATGCGCGCCATCGAACTGGCCAACAGTTCCCGCAGTGTGGTTCGCGTGGTGGTGGGCAACGAAGCGATCTTCCGCAAGGAAATCACCGCTGACCAGTTGTCGGTGATCCTCGACCGGGTCCGTGCCGCAGTGAAAGTGCCAGTGACCACTTCAGAACAGTGGCACGTCTGGGAAGAGCACCCGGAACTGGCCAAGCACGTCGACCTGATCGCCGCGCACATTCTGCCCTACTGGGAGTTCATCCCAGTGGACAAGGCCGGACAGTTTGTCCTCGACCGCGCCAAAGACCTGAAAAAGATGTTCCCGAAAAAGCCGCTGCTGCTGTCCGAGGTCGGCTGGCCGAGCAACGGTCGTATGCGCGGCGGGGCTGACGCCAGCCCGGCGGACCAGGCGATCTACCTGCGCACCCTGGTCAACAAACTCAACCGCCAGGGCTACAACTATTTCGTCATCGAAGCCTTCGACCAGCCGTGGAAGGCCAGTGACGAAGGTTCGGTGGGCGCGTACTGGGGCGTGTTTAACGCTGCGCGCCAGCAGAAATTCAACTTCGAAGGCCCGGTAGTAGCGATCCCTCAGTGGCGAGTACTGGCCATCGGCTCGGTGGTCCTGGCCCTGTTGTCCCTGACCCTGCTGATGATCGACGGCTCGGCCCTGCGCCAGCGCGGCCGGACCTTCCTCACCTTCACCGCGTTCCTCTGCGGTTCGGTGCTGGTGTGGATCGGCTACGACTACAGCCAGCAATACAGCACCTGGTTCAGCCTGACGGTGGGTTTCCTGCTGGCCCTCGGCGCGCTCGGGGTGTTTATCGTATTGCTGACCGAGGCCCATGAACTGGCTGAAGCGGTGTGGACCCACAAACGCCGGCGTGAATTCCTGCCCGTTGAGGGCGAATCCAATTACCGGCCAAAAGTCTCGATCCACGTGCCCTGCTACAACGAGCCGCCGGAGATGGTCAAACAGACCCTCGACGCCCTGGCCAACCTCGATTACCCGGACTACGAAGTCCTGATCATCGACAACAACACCAAGGACCCGGCGGTCTGGGAACCGGTGCAGGCCTATTGCCAAACCCTGGGCCCGCGCTTCAAGTTCTTCCACGTCGCGCCCCTGGCCGGTTTCAAGGGTGGGGCGCTGAACTACCTGCTGCCGCATACCGCCAAGGATGCCGAAGTGATCGCGGTGATCGACTCCGACTACTGCGTCGACCGCAACTGGCTCAAGCACATGGTGCCGCACTTCGCCGACCCGAAGATCGCCATCGTGCAGTCGCCCCAGGACTACCGCGACCAGAACGAAAGCACCTTCAAGAAGCTCTGCTACGCGGAGTACAAAGGCTTCTTCCACATCGGTATGGTCACCCGCAACGACCGTGACGCGATCATCCAGCACGGCACCATGACCATGACCCGGCGCTCGGTGCTCGAAGAGCTGGGCTGGGCCGACTGGTGCATCTGCGAAGATGCCGAACTGGGCCTGCGGGTGTTCGAGAAAGGCTTGTCGGCCGCCTACTACCACACCAGCTACGGCAAGGGCCTGATGCCCGACACCTTCATCGACTTCAAGAAACAGCGTTTCCGCTGGGCCTACGGCGCGATCCAGATCATCAAGCGCCACACCGCCAGCCTGCTGCGCGGCAAGGACACCGAGCTGACCCGTGGCCAGCGCTACCACTTCCTCGCGGGCTGGCTGCCGTGGGTGGCGGACGGCATGAACATCTTCTTCACCGTCGGCGCCCTGTTGTGGTCGGCGGCGATGATCATCGTGCCGCAACGGGTCGATCCGCCGCTGCTGATTTTCGCGATCCCGCCGTTGGCGCTGTTCGTGTTCAAGGTCGGCAAGATCATCTTCCTCTACCGCCGCGCGGTGGGGGTCAACCTGAAAGATGCGTTCTGCGCGGCACTGGCCGGCCTGGCGTTGTCGCACACCATCGCCAAGGCGGTGCTGTATGGCTTCTTCACCAGCAGCATTCCGTTCTTCCGCACTCCGAAGAACGCCGACAACCACGGTTTCTGGGTGGCGATCTCGGAAGCCCGTGAGGAGCTGTTCATCATGCTGCTGCTGTGGGGCGCGGCGCTGGGCATCTTCCTGGTGCAAGGCCTGCCGAGCAACGACATACGCTTCTGGGTGACGATGTTGCTGGTGCAGTCGCTGCCGTATCTGGCAGCGCTGATCATGGCCTTCCTGTCTTCGCTGCCCAAACCGGCAGTGCAAGCAGAGCCGGCCCCGGCTGCGTAAATCGACGCACACGACTAAACGGCGGCCTCTGGCCGCCGTTTTGCTTTAAGATATCCGCCATTTTGCGCGCCTTGCCCATAACAGGTAGGAGCTGGCTTAGCAGCGATCAAAACCACGCGGTGCCACTGCTCAACCGCCATCGCCGGCAAACCGGCTCCTACACAACGCCTTGCACCGGAGTTCCCCCATGACGGCCCATGCCGAGCTTTCGCCGACCCTGCAACTTGCCTGTGATCTGATCCGCCGCCCTTCGGTGACGCCGGTCGACGCCGACTGCCAGAAGCTGATGATGCAGCGCCTGGGGGATGCCGGCTTCAAGCTCGAACCCATGCGTATCGAGGACGTGGACAACTTCTGGGCCAGCCACGGCAAGCACCCGGGTCCAGTGCTGTGCTTCGCCGGGCACACCGACGTGGTGCCCACAGGTCCGCTCCAGGCTTGGCAAAATGACCCGTTCGAGGCCCTGATCGATGAGCACGGCATGCTCTGCGGCCGTGGCGCGGCAGACATGAAAGGCAGCCTGGCGGCCATGCTGGTCGCTGCCGAACGTTTCGTCAGCGACTACCCGGATCACCAAGGCTCGGTGGCCTTCCTGATCACCAGCGATGAAGAAGGCCCTGCGCACCACGGTACCAAGGCCGTGGTCGAGCGCCTGGCAGCACGCAAGGAACGCCTGGACTGGTGCATCGTCGGTGAACCGTCGAGCACCACCTTGGTCGGCGACGTGGTCAAGAACGGCCGTCGCGGCTCCCTCGGCGCCAAGCTCACCGTGCGCGGTGTACAAGGCCACGTGGCCTACCCGCACCTGGCCAAGAACCCGATCCACCTGGTGGCTCCAGCCCTGGCGGAACTGGCAGCCGAGCATTGGGACGACGGCAATGCCTTCTTCCCGCCCACCAGCTTCCAGATCTCCAACCTCAACTCCGGCACCGGCGCCACCAACGTGATTCCCGGTGAACTGGTGGCGGTGTTCAATTTCCGCTTCTCTACCGAATCCACCGTCGAAGGCCTGCAACAGCGGGTCGCGGCGATCCTCGACAAGCACGGCCTGGACTGGCACGTGGAGTGGGCCTTGTCCGGCCTGCCGTTCCTCACCGAACCCGGAGCCCTGCTGGACGCGGTATCGGCCAGTATCAAGCTGATCACCGGGCGTGAAACCACGGCATCCACCAGCGGCGGCACTTCCGACGGACGCTTTATCGCCACCCTGGGCACCCAGGTGGTGGAGTTGGGGCCGGTCAATGCCACCATTCACCAAGTCAATGAACGGATTCTGGCCAGCGACCTCGATGTGCTGACCGAAATCTACTATCAGACCCTGATCAAGTTGCTCGCCTGATGCTCGCCTGCCCTCTTTGCAGCGCTCCGCTGAACGCCGTGGATAACGGCGTTGTCTGCCCGGCCGGGCATCGTTTCGACCGTGCGCGCCAGGGTTACCTGAACCTGTTGCCGGTGCAGCACAAGAACAGCCGCGACCCGGGTGACAACCAGGCCATGGTCGAGGCCCGCCGTGACTTCCTCAACGCCGGGCATTACGCCCCGGTGGCCAAGCGTCTGGCAGAGCTGGCGGCGCAACGCGCACCCCAGCGCTGGATGGACATCGGTTGTGGCGAGGGTTACTACACCGCGCAGCTCGCCGAGGCCTTGCCCGACGCCGATGGCTACGCCCTGGATATTTCCCGGGAAGCGGTAAAACGCGCCTGCCGCCGCGCCCCGCAACTGACCTGGATGGTCGCCAGCATGGCGCGGATCCCCCTGGCCGACGCCAGCTGCCAGTTCCTCGCCAGCGTCTTCAGCCCCCTCGACTGGCTGGAAGCCAAGCGCCTCTTGAGCCCCGGTGGCGGCCTGATGAAGGTTGGCCCCACCAACGGCCACTTGATGGAGCTGCGTGAACGTCTTTACGACGAAGTGCGTGAGTACAGCGACGACAAGCACCTGGCCCTGGTGCCGGAAGGCATGTTCCTGGCCCACAGCGAAACCCTGGACTTCAAGCTGCGCCTGGAGCGGCCGGAAGATCGTGCCAACCTGCTGGCCATGACGCCCCATGGCTGGCGCGCCAGTGCCGAACGCCGGACTGCGGTGATCGAACAGACCGAGCCTTTCGAAGTCAGCGTATCGATGCGCTACGATTACTTCGTGCTGCAATAACCCCACTTAACCCAAGACCTCGGGCATGGGCTCGAGGTCGATTAAATCCGCGAATGGATTTTTCAGACCGGCAATGAGGACATCCATGCGCCAGCCCGATATCGAGATTTACCTGAAAGACGCCGACGTCGACTACAAGGCCATCGCCACTTGGCTGGGCGCCGTGCTCGGCCCATGCAGCGACTGGGTGCAGAAAGGCCAGACCTACAAGTGCAAGGCCGGCAACGTACCAGTGACCTGGCTGCCCAAGGCCGTGGGCAAATGGAACAGCCTGTACCTGGAGAGCGACCAGACTCCTTGGGACGACGACATCGCCTGTGCCCGCGCCGCCTTTGCCGCGCTGAATGTCGAAGTACGCTGCGCACCGGGCAGTTGGGTCGAGGAAGAAGGTGAGGAAACCGCCGATCGCTGGATGCGTATCAGCACCGACGGTGAGGAAGAGATTACCTGGCGCACCGCCTGAACACTGCGTACCTGTAGGAGCCGGCTTGCCGGTGAAGAGGCCCTTGAGCCTAGCATCGCCAGCGTCGCCCTTTCGCTGGCAAGCCAGCTCCTACAGAGTCGGTTACAGGCCGACGACGTCTTCGGCTTGCAGACCTTTCTGGCCATCGACCACAGCGTATTCCACCTGCTGGCCTTCGGTCAGGGAGCGGTGGCCCTCGCCACGGATCGCTCGATAGTGGACAAACACGTCCGCCCCACCTTCACGCTGAATAAAGCCGTAGCCCTTGGCGTCGTTGAACCACTTCACGTTGCCGGTCTCACGAGTAGTCATGAATCCATACCTCATTTTTTTATTATTGGATTGGTGCACTGCAACCAAACCTTGAGAACTCTCCCACGGCGTGCCTCTCTATGAGTGAAGGCGATACGACTGCTGGAGAGCCGACCGAGTATATGACAGGCGCAAAAACTCTCAACTCAATCTTGTTTCGGCGCTTTTTTGCCGATTTTCGACGAATCCGGCACACTACCGCTCCCGAGCAGTTGCTCGGTTTTCTACTCACTCACGCAGAAGCCGTATGACCCGCTCCCCGATCCGCCGTCTTGTGTTTGGCACCTTGCGCCGCCTGCTGTACCTGTGGGTGCGCTCGGAAACCATCAACCAGTCGTCCTTCACCCTCGACCTCGATCGCAGCCGGCCGGTGTTCTACGTCCTGCAAAACCCTTCCCTGACCGACCTCGCGGTGGTGGATACCGAATGCTCCAAGGCCGGCCTGCCGCGCCCGGTACTGCCGGTGTCGGTGGGTAACCTGCTGGAGCCTGCGGCGTTCTTCTACCTGACCCCGGAGCCCGACTGGCTTGGCCGCCAGGACAAGCGCGGCGCGCCGCCGACCCTGACTCGGCTAGTCAGCGCCCTGAGCCAGAACGCCGCCGAAGACGCGCAGATCATTCCGGTCAGCGTGTTCTGGGGCCAGTCCCCGCAAAGCGAATCGAGTCCCTGGAAACTGTTGTTTGCCGATAGCTGGGCGGTCACCGGACGCCTGCGCCGCTTGCTCAGTATCATGATCCTGGGGCGCAAGACCCGGGTGCAGTTCTCGGCACCGATCAACCTGCGGGAGCTGATCGAACACAACAAGGGCCACGAGCGCACCGTGCGCATGGCCCAGCGCATCCTGCGGGTGCACTTTCGCAACCTCAAGGCCGCGGTCATCGGCCCGGACATTTCCCACCGGCGCAACCTGGTCAAGGGCCTGCTCAACCAACCCCTGGTGAAACAGGCGATCCTCGAGGAGTCCGAGCGCGAGAAGATCTCCCCGGAAAAAGCCAAGGCCCAGGCCCTGCGCTACGGCAACGAGATCGCCTCGGACTACACCTACACCGCGATCCGTTTCCTGGAAGTGGTGCTGAGCTGGTTCTGGAACAAGATCTACGATGGGATCAAGGTCAACCACCTGGAAGGCGTACAGAAGATCGCCCCGGGCCATGAAGTGATCTACGTGCCCTGCCACCGCAGCCACATCGACTACCTGCTGCTGTCCTACCTGTTGTTCCGCAACGGCCTGACCCCGCCGCACATCGCCGCCGGGATCAACCTCAACATGCCGGTGATCGGCGGCCTGCTGCGCCGCGGCGGGGCGTTTTTCATGCGCCGTACCTTCAAGGGCAACCCGCTCTACACCTCGGTGTTCAACGAGTACCTGCATACCCTGTTCACCAAGGGTTTCCCGGTGGAGTACTTCGTCGAAGGCGGACGCTCGCGTACCGGGCGCATGCTGCAGCCCAAGACCGGGATGCTGGCCATCACCCTGCGCAGCTTCCTGCGCAATTCGCGCATGCCCATCGTCTTCGTGCCGGTGTACATCGGTTACGAGCGGGTGCTGGAAGGCCGTACCTACCTGGGCGAGCTGCGTGGCGCGAGCAAGAAGAAAGAATCGATCTTCGACATCTTCAAGGTCATCGGCGCCCTCAAGCAGCGCTTCGGCCAGGTGGCGGTGAACTTCGGCGAGCCGATCAAGCTGGCGCAATTCCTCGACCAGGAACAACCGGACTGGCGGGCCCAGGACCTGGGCCCGCAGTACCGTCCATCCTGGCTCAACGAAACCACCAGCCGCCTGGGCAAGCGGGTGGCCCAGCACCTCAATGAGGCCGCAGCGATCAACCCGGTGAATCTGGTGGCCCTGGCCCTGCTCTCCACCAGCCGCCTGGCCCTGGACGATCGCGCCATGGCCCGGGTCCTCGACCTGTACCTGGCGCTGCTGCGCCGCGTGCCCTACTCGCCTCACACCACCTTGCCGGAAGGCGATGGCCAGGGGCTGATCCAGCATGTGAAGGATATGGATCTACTGTCCGAGCAAAGCGACGCGCTGGGCAAGATCCTCTACCTGGACGAGCAGAACGCTGTTCTGATGACCTACTACCGCAACAACGTGCTGCACATCTTTGCCCTACCGGCACTGCTGGCGAGCTTCTTCCAGAGCTCGTCGCGCATGAGCCGCGAACAGATCCTGCGCTACACCCGTGCGCTGTATCCCTACCTGCAGGCGGAGCTGTTCATCCGTTGGTCCCAGGAAGAGCTGGACGCGGTGGTGGATCAGTGGCTGGAGGCTTTCGTCGAGCAAGGCCTGCTGCGCTTCGAAAAAGAGCTGTACCTGCGTCCGGCGCCGAGCTCGCGGCATTTTGTCCTGCTGACCCTGCTGTCCAAGAGCATCGCCCAGACCCTGCAACGCTTCTACATGGCCATTTCCCTGCTGCTCAATAGCGGCCAGAACAGTATCAGTGCCGAAGAGCTGGAGGACCTGTGCACCGTCATGGCCCAGCGCCTGTCGATCCTGCATGGCCTGAACGCCCCGGAGTTCTTCGACAAGAGCCTGTTCCGGCACTTCATCCAGACCCTGCTGGACCAGGGCGTACTGCGCCGCGATGAAGCCGGCAAGTTGAGCTACCACCAAGCACTGGGGGAGCTGGCCGAAGGCGCGGCCAAACGCGTGCTGCCGGCGGAGATTCGCCTGTCGATCCGTCAGGTTGCCCTGCACCGCAGCGAAGATGCCGCCGAGCAGCTCGCGGCACCGACGCAAACCAACTAGATTCTTATCGGCGCCGGACAACCTCCGGCGCCCTCGATACGGAGATCCATTGATGAAGAAACTCACCCTGCTAGCCGCCACCGCGCTGCTGGGGGCCTGCCAATCCATGCAGCCTGCAGCCAAGGCTAGCCTCGACGGCGAAGTCTTCTACCTGCAACGCATCGCCCTGCCTCCTGTCGCCACCTTGAGCGTGAGCCTGCAGGACGTGTCCCTGGCTGATGCACCGGCGGTGGTCCTGGCCGAACAGAGCGGGCCGGTCAAAGGCCAGGTGCCGCTGCCCTTCCACCTCAGCTACGACCCGACCCAGGTCAAACCCGGCCACCGCTATTCGGTCAGTGCACGGATTGAAGTGAATGGCCAGTTGATGTTCATCACCACCGAGCACAATGGGGTCAATCTCGACGGCAGCGATCCGCAGCCGTTGAAACTCCGTGTTGATCCTGCCCGTTAAATTTCATTGCCCAAGGAAGCCGCCATGCTCCGTACTTCGTTCCGCTTCACCAGCCTGTGCGCTGGCCTGATGATCTCCGCCAGTGCCCTGGCCTTGTCCTTGAGCGATCTGTCCCAGGGGGACGCCAGCGGCGGCCTCAAGGATGCCCTGACCCAGGGCGCGCAGATCGCCGTCAAACAACTGGGGACTCCCGGTGGTTTCAGCAACAACCCCGATGTGCGCATCGAGCTGCCGGGCAACCTCGGCAAAGTCGCGAAGAAGATGAAGCAGTTCGGCATGGGCGATCAGGTCGATCAACTGGAAGCCAGCATGAACAAGGCCGCCGAGGCTGCGGTGCCGCAAGCTCAGGCGCTGCTGGTGGATGCGGTGAAGAAAATGACCGTGGCTGACGCCAAGGGCATTCTCGCCGGCGGCAAGGATTCCGCCACCCAGTACCTGGACAAGAGCAGCCGCGAGCAGATCCGCGCCAAATTCCTGCCTATCGTCAAGCAGGCCACTGACCAGGTGGGCCTGGCCAAGCAGTACAACTCCTTCGCCGGCCAGGCCGCGACCCTGGGTGTACTGGATGCCAAGAGCGCCAATATCGAGAGTTACGTGACCGAGCAGGCGCTCAATGGCCTGTTCGAGATGATCGGCAAGCAGGAAGAAACCATTCGCCAGAACCCGGCAGCTGCGGCCACCAGCCTGGCCAAGAAAGTCTTCGGTACTCTGTAAGACCCGCGCTGTTGCGGGAGCCGCCCAGGCGGCTCCCGCCCCTTCTCAGTCCCTCTTAACCTTGAACCATGCTGCATACAACGCCGGCAAGAACAGCAAGGTCAAAGCCGTAGCGACAATCAGCCCGCCCATGATGGCCACCGCCATCGGTCCGAAGAACACACTGCGCGACAGCGGAATCATCGCCAGCACCGCCGCCAGGGCTGTCAGCACGATGGGCCGGAAACGCCGTACCGTGGCTTCAATGATTGCATCCCAGGGTTTCAAACCCGCCTTGATGTCCTGTTCGATCTGATCCACCAGGATCACCGAGTTGCGCATGATCATCCCGGACAGGGCAATAGTCCCGAGCATGGCCACGAACCCGAACGGTTGGCGGAACACCAGGAGGAACAAGGTGACGCCAATCAACCCCAGGGGGGCCGTGAGGAACACCATGGCCGTACGCGAGAAGCTGCGCAGTTGGATCATCAGCAAGGTCAGCACCACCACGATGAACAGCGGCACGCCGGCCTTCACCGAGTTCTGGCCGCGGGTCGAGTCCTCGACGGTGCCGCCTACGTCCAGCAGGTAGCCGTCCGGCAGTTCGGCACGAATGGTTTCCAGGGTCGGCAGGATCTGCTGCACCAGGGTCGCGGGTTGTTCCTTACCGTAGATGTCGGCACGCACTGTGACGTTGGGCAAGCGGTTGCGGTGCCAGATCACGCCTTCTTCGAAGCCGTATTCCAGGGTCGCGACCTGGGACAGCGACACGCTTTGACCGTTTTCGGTCGGCACCGCCAGACTCGGCAGCAACGACAGTTCGGTACGCTCTTCACGGGTGCCACGAAGCAGGATCTCGATCAGTTCATTGTCTTCACGGTACTGGCTGACGGTGGAACCGATCAGCGAGCTCTGCAGGAACTTCGACAGATTGGCGGTACTGACACCCAGAGCACGGGCCCGGTCCTGATCGATGTTCAGGTAGACCACCTTGCTCGGTTCCTCCCAGTCCAGGTGCACGTTGACCACATGAGGGTTCTCCCGCACCTTGGCCGCCACCTTGCGCGCCAGGGCGCGGACTTCCTCGATGTGCTCGCCGGTGACCCGGAACTGCACCGGGTAACCCACTGGCGGGCCGTTCTCCAGCCGTGTGACCCGCGAACGCAAGGCCGGGAACTGTTCGTTGAGGGTCTCGATCAGCCAGCTGCGCAGGCTCTCGCGCTCCTCGATGCTCTTGGCCAGCACCACGAACTGGGCAAAGCTGTTGGCCGGCAATTGCTGGTCCAGCGGCAGGTAGAAACGCGGCGAGCCAATGCCCACATAGGCCACGTAACTATCGATGCCCGGGTGATCCTTGAGCATCGCCTCCAGGCGCTTGACCTCATCGGCGGTGTTGCTCAGGGAAGCACCTTCCGCCAGTTTCAGGTCGACCATCAGTTCCAGTCGTCCGGAGGCCGGGAAGAATTGCTGCGGCACAAAACGGAACAGCATTACCGAGCCGACAAACAGCAGGATGGTCAACACGATAACGGTCTTGCGCCGCTCCACGCACCAGCCCACCACCCGGCGCACGCGCTGATAGAACGGCGTGCCGTGGGGGTTGGACTCGGCGCCGTGCTTGGCGGCGTGAATCTTCGCCAGGTCAGGCAGCAGTTTCTCCCCCAGGTAAGGTACGAACACCACGGCGGCGATCCACGAGGCCACCAGGGCAATGGTCACCACCTGGAAGATCGAGCGGGTGTATTCGCCAGTACCGGACTGCGCGGTGGCGATCGGCAGGAAACCCGCCGCAGTGATCAGTGTGCCGGTGAGCATGGGGAAGGCAGTGCTGGTCCAGGCAAAGCTCGCCGCCTTGATCCGGTCGAAGCCCTGTTCCATCTTGATCGCCATCATCTCCACCGCAATGATCGCGTCATCCACCAACAGCCCGAGAGCCAGCACCAAGGCACCAAGGGAGATCTTGTGCAGGCCGATCCCCAGGTAATACATGGTGGCAAAGGTCATCGCCAGCACCAGCGGAATCGCCAGCGCCACCACCATGCCGGTGCGCACGCCCAGGGAGAAGAAACTCACCAGCAACACAATGATCAAGGCCTCAGCCAGCACCCGGACGAACTCGCCGACCCCGGTCTTCACCGCCGCCGGCTGGTCGGACACCTTGCGCAGCTCCATCCCTGTCGGCAGGCTTTGCTGCAGGCGAGCGAACTCGCCCTCCAGGGCCTTGCCCAGCACCAGGATGTCGCCGCCCTCCTTCATCGCTACCGCCAGGCCGATGGCGTCCTCGCCCATGAAGCGCATGCGCGGCGCCGGTGGATCGTTGAAGCCACGTCGTACATCCGCTACATCACCGATGCGGAAGGTGCGTCCGGCAACCCGGATCGGGAAGTTGCGAATCTGCTCCACGCTCTGGAAGTTACCGGACACCCGCAGTTGCACCCGCTCGCTGGGCGTCTCGAAGAACCCCGCGGTGGACACCGCATTCTGTTCTTCCAGGGCCTGCTGTACCGCCGCCAGGGGCAGCCCCAGGGTAGCCAGCTTGACGTTGGACAGCTCGATCCAGATCTTTTCATCCTGCAGGCCCAACAGGTCGACCTTGCCTACGTCCTTGACCCGTTGCAGCTGGATCTGGATCCGGTCGGCGTAATCCTTGAGCACCGCGTAGTCGAAACCCTTCCCCGTCAGCGCATAGATATTGCCGAAGGTGGTGCCGAATTCATCGTTGAAGAAGGGTCCCTGGATGCCCGGCGGCAAGGTCTGGCGAATGTCGCTGATCTTCTTGCGAACCTGATACCAGAGCTCGGGGACTTCATTGGAATGCATCGAGTCCCGGGCAATGAAGGTGACCTGGGACTCCCCGGGGCGGGAGAAGGAAACAATGCGATCGTACTCGCCGGTTTCCATGAGTTTCTTTTCAATGCGCTCAGTGACCTGGCGCGAGACTTCCTCGGCCGTGGCCCCTGGCCAGTTAGTACGGATAACCATGGCCTTGAAGGTGAAAGGCGGGTCCTCGCTTTGTCCCAGCTTGGTGTAGGACAGCGCCCCGACAATGGCCAGCAACAGCATCATGAACAGGACGATCTGGCGATTGCGCAACGCCCAGGCGGAAAGGTTGAAACCCATCGGGGATTACTCCTTGGCCGCCAGATTGACCACACGATTGGAGCGATCCACCGGGCGTACCTGCAGGCCCTCATGGAGCACATGCACCCCCGCAGCCACTACCCAGTCGTTGGCATTCAGGCCTTCCAGCACCGGCACGGTCTTTTCGCCGAACGCCCCGACGCGCACGGGCGTCTTGTGCAAGGTGTTGTTGGCATCCACCCGCCAGACATAGGTCGCCCCCCCTTCGGCAGACAGCGCCGACAAAGGCACCGACAGCGGCACCGCATCACCGCTCTGGATGAACACCCGGGCGCTCTGGCCCAGTTCGGCGGGGATCTTGCCGGCACTGAAGGCAATGCGTGCGGCAAAGGTCCGGGACTTCGGATCGGCAGCAGGAGAGAGCTCGCGAATACGCCCGTCGAAGCGCTGGCCCGGCTGGGTCCAGAGTTCCACCGAGACTGGCTGGCCAATCTTGAAATGGCCGAAATTCTGCTCGGGGATGCTGATCAACACTTCGCGCTCACCATCGGTGGCCAGGGTGAACACTGTCTGCCCGGCCGCCACTACCTGCCCCACTTCCACCGCGCGCTTGGCCACCACGCCATCCTGTGGCGCACGCAGCACCGCGTA
Organism: Pseudomonas sp. Fl5BN2; assembly: GCF_009908205.1. NCBI lineage: Bacteria > Pseudomonadati > Pseudomonadota > Gammaproteobacteria > Pseudomonadales > Pseudomonadaceae > Pseudomonas > Pseudomonas sp. Fl5BN2. Next base: position 89,144 of record NZ_JAAARL010000015.1, read on the forward strand.
GCCGGCCTGGTTGTTGGCCACATCGAACTCAGCCTTGATCTGCTTCAGGCGGGCTTCGCCGGAGCGATAGAGGTTCTCGGCATTGTCGTACTGCGAGTGGCTGACCATCTGCCGGTCCAACAGCGTCTTGTAGCGATCGCGCTCGGCACGCACCAGATTGAGGTTGGCACTGGCGGCGGTGACCTGGGCCCGGGAGGCCTCAAGCTGCAGGCGCACGTCCTGCGGGTCGAGTTCGGCCAGGGGTTGGTTAGCCTTGACTCGCTCCCCCTCCTCTACCAGCCGTCGACTGACCTTGCCGCCGATACGGAACGCCAGGTCCGGTTCGTAACGGGCCCGTACCTCACCCGGATAACTGTCTGAAGCCCGCGCCGAAGGCTCTGGCTGAACCACCATCGCCGGCCGGACACCGATTTGGACGGGCTCTTCGTGCCCACACGCAGACAGAAAAAAAGCCAGGCTGACTGGCAAGGCATAGCGGAACATGGCGGCGACCTTTCGCTAATGGTGCTTGGAATAATTATACTGGTGGGCATGTTATTAATAGCAAACTCACCAGTCCAGTATTAACAGCGAAAAAAATGTCCGACAATAATTCCGCAAACGTTGGGCCAGGCCGGCCCAAGGATCTGGCCAAACGCCAGGCCATTCTCGAAGCAGCGAAAAACCTGTTTCTGAGCAACGGCTATGCCAGTACCAGCATGGATGCGGTCGCCGCCGAAGCCGGCGTTTCAAAGCTCACGGTGTATAGCCACTTCAATGACAAGGAAACCCTGTTCACCGCTGCCGTGGTGGCCAAGTGCGAAGAACAGCTGCCCACGCTGATCTACGAGCTGACACCCGAGACGCCGGTGGCAAGCGTCTTGTTGAACATCGCCCGGGGCTTTCACCAACTGATCAACAGCAACGAGTCGGTAAACCTGCATCGCCTGATCATGGCGCTGGGCAGCCAGGACCCCAAGCTCTCGCAGATCTTCATCGAGGCTGGTCCCGAGCGCGTGCTGCAAGGCATGGAGCGGCTGCTGGGCAGGATCAATCAGTTGGGCACCCTGCACATCGACAAACCGCGCAATGCCGCCGAGCATTTCTTCTGCATGCTCAAGGGCGGGGCGAACTTTCGCCTGCTCTACGGCTATGGCGAACCGCTGGCGGGCGCGGCTGCGGAAGAACATGTACAGGAAGTGGTGGAGCTGTTCATGCGCGCCTACCGCCCGGAGCCGGATTGAAGCGAGCGTTGCGCAGGAACAGCTTATGCAGGGCTGGATTGCCAACGAAGCGCCCTTGAGACGGCCTTCGCCATCAAGCCAGCCTCTAAAGTGAAGGGACCTGTGAGACGGCCCGCTCTACGCAGCGGCCATCAAGCCTTGAGCGCCTTCTTCGGGTAGATGTCATAGCGACTGGATTTACCCTCCAATCCATGACTGGGTTTCGGCCCCTCGATGCAGGGCGCCTTGCGCGGGCGCTTGACGACCACCCGGTGGCTGGCCAGGGCCAAGGCCGCCGCCAACAATGCCGGAGCATCGTTGTCGTCCCCCACCAACGGCCGGAACAGACGCATTTCCTTTTTCACCAGGGCGCTTTTCTCCCGATGAGGAAACATCGGGTCAAGGTAGATCACCTGGGGCGGTTCACCTTCCCAATTGCGCATCAGTTCGATGGAGTTGCCCTTGAGCAAGTGCATGCGAGCGACAATCGGGCCCACCTCGGCATCCCGCGCACCACGGGCCAATCCGTCTTCCAGCAGCGCGCCAATCAGCGGCTGACGCTCGATCAGGCTCATCTCACAACCCAGGGTCGCCAGCACGAAGCCGTCCTTGCCCAACCCCGCCGTAGCATCCAGCACCCGCGGCCGCACACCTTGGGCAACCCCCACCGCCTTGGCGATCATCTGCCCGCTACCGCCGCCATACAACCGTCGGTGGGCCGCACCGCCCTCAACAAAATCCACCCGCACCGGTCCCGGCGCGTCCGGACCCAGTTGCTGCAGCTGCAGGCCCTGCTCACCCACCTGCAGGGCGAACTCGGCGTCGTCGACCTGCAATGGCAGCCCCAGGCGCTCGGCCCATTGTTGAGCCTCGGATTCGAATCCAGCGCCCAAGGCCTCGACTTTGATGCGGCAGGCCGCGGGTTGCTCATTCATCTGAAAACACACTCAAAAAATTAATGATCGGCAAAAACTGCCGATAACAGAACTATCGGCCATTTTGCCAGAGCTCAGCGTCGACCGAGAGCAATGTCAGACATTCAACGCACATCGATAGGTTTTATCTCGCCCCACGGCGACTATGGCCTACGCAATTCCCAGGCACTGAGCGGCGTCAGCCATCTGTGGCAGGACTTCTTTGCCCAGGCATTGGCCGAGCAACGGGGCGCGGGGGCGAACGCTGAAGCATTGCCTGCAGTGGCCATCGACGGCCCAGTAGAACCGGTCGGCGGCACCGACCTGCTGACACAGATCGTCAATCAGCGCCATTGCGATGTGCAGGACACCGAGATCCGTCCGCCCGATCCACTGTTCCTGCCAATTGCCGAATTCGAGATGGATCTGCTGGACAAACCGGCTCCGCCCTTTGCGCCGGAAGAGATCATTGCCCAGCAACGCCAGCAGAACTTCGAGAGTGGCTGGGTTCGGCCGATCGTGCTCAACGCCGGTCAACCGCTGCCTGATCCAGGTCCTGCCCCGGAGCCTCGTCCACTGCACCTGCCGATCGCCGAGTTCGAGCTGGACCTGCTGGACAAACCGGCCAAGCCGTTCCCGCCCGAAGAACTCATCGAGCAGCAAAAGCAGATGGACTACGACATCGGCTGGGCGCGCCCGCTGATTTTGCAGAACCTGCGCATCGCCGCCTGAGCCCGCCCCTCAGCGACACACCCACCAGGGCCCCATATCCAGATGGAAGTGATTGCGATGGGCCACGTTGTAATCCGGCCCCAGCACCACATTGAACGCATCGCAGGCGCCATCCCGGGCCAACCTTAGAAAACGTCCCTCATTGCTGTCCTTCGGCCAATCCCTGAGCACACTGATGCTGCGCCCGTCCGCCAGGCGAAAGCCGGCGATGTCCAGTGCATTGGCGCTGGCGTGCTGACTGAGAGAGCCATTCTCGCGGCTGTACATATTGCGGCAGGCGAAACTGCCCAGATGATCGACACGCACCACTGACTGCCCATACACCGCCTGCGCCGCCGGCTGCAGGCCATGGCGCTGATACATGGCAAAAGCCACCGCCAGCGGGCAACTGGCGAGGAAGCTGCTGCTCAAGGCCACCTCCCCACCTTGCACGCGCAAGGTATTGCTCAACGGACACGCCACATCGCCACGACTGTCAGGCTGACGGCTGGTGCGCAAACCGGAGCGTCCGAGCACTTCATCGCACAACTGCGGATCGTCCCGCAGCCGCGCCAGCTTGAAGCGCGTCAACAGATTCGGCTGCGCCCGCACATCCAGTGGCGCCCAGGGGTTCCAGGCATCCGCCAGCGGCAACCAGCCCAGGCGCACGCCGATCAACAACAGGGCACCCAGCAACAGCAAAGCGCCGAAAATTTTTACCCGCCGCACAGAAACTCCGTTTTTTATGACAATTTGAACAATTGGTTGATCTGCCCGAACGGCATCGCGCGATCGGCAAAATCAAAGCGGCCACGCTCCCGGATATCCTCCGCGGCCCGATAGAACGCACCGTAGGCGGCACGGGCCAGGGCCGAACCGACACTGATGCGCTTGACCCCCAGTTCCGCCAATTGCGTCACGCTCAGATTGAGGCCGCCGGACATCAGCACATTCACCGGCTTGGGCGCCACCGCCCGCACCACCTGCAGAATCTCCTCGGCGTTGCGCAGAGCGGGGGCATAAAGCACATTGGCACCGGCCTCGGCAAAGGCCTGCAAGCGGCGGATAGTGTCCGGCAGATCGTCACGACCGTGCAGCAGATTCTCCGCACGGGCCGTCAGGGTAAAGGGGAACGGCAGGCTGCGCACCGCCGCGACGCAGGCCTCGATGCGCTCCACGGCCAGATTGAATTCATAGATCGGCTCAGCGGCGCGTCCACTGGCATCCTCGATCGAGCCGCCCACCACACCGCTGGCTGCCGCCAACAACAAGGCCCGGGCACAGTCCTCGGGGTTGTCGGCAAAACCGTTTTCCAGGTCCGCCGCCACCGGCAGGCTGCTGGCGCCGACTATCCCGCGCACGTTGTCCAGAGTGTCTTCCAGGCTGAGCGCGCCCTCGGCATCCGGACGCCCCAGGGAGAACGCGTATCCGCCACTGGTAGTGGCCAGGGCTTCGAAGCCGAGGCTGGCCAGCATCTTCGCGGAGCCGGCATCCCAAGGGTTGGGAATGACAAAGGCCCCGGCACGTTCATGCAAGGCCTTGAAGGTGTTGGCTCGAAGGGTCTGCGCGTCCATTTGCTTGCTCCTGGAGAAGGCCAAGAAAGCGCTTCAGAGCAAGCCGAGCTGCTCCGCGGCGGGCTCTCTGTATAACTCAGGCAACGCGGGCAAGCCAGGCAAACGTTGCATCAGTTGGGCATGAAAGCGCCGAGCCAGTTCAGCCGCCAGACGGTTGTCCGAGGTGTGCAAAAAGACGTAGGGCGTGCGCCCCTCTTCGATCCAGCCGGCGACCTTGTCGAGCCAGGGAACGAGAAACGGATCATTGGCCTCAAGCTCCGGGTGACCAATGAAACGCACCTGGGGAAACTGGGTGAAGGCGGCTGGACGCGGCGGCACCTTGGGCTTCTTTGACTGCGCGTGCAGCACTGCAGGACTCGTCGAGATACAACTGAACAAGGCTCGCGGGTCCAAGCAGATACGTTCGACACCACGACCGCGCAACAGCCGATTGAGCATGCGTTCGGCATCCCCCTTGGCGAAGAACTCCGGATGCCGGACTTCCACCGCCAAGGGCCGCTCCAGGCCATCGATGAACCCCGCCAGCTCCGCCAGGCGCGATGGGGAAAAACTGGCCGGCAGTTGCAGCCACAAGGGTGACACCCGCTCACCCAAGGGGCTGAGCAACTGGACGAAGGTTTCAGCGGCGCTCAACTGCTCCCGCAAGTCGCCACCGTGACTGATGTCGCCAGGGAACTTGGCCGTGAAACGAAAGTGCTCGGGCATGATCTGTGCCCAACGCTGCACCGTGGCAGGTGCGGGCCGGGCGTAGAAGGTAGTGTTGCCTTCGACGGCGTTGAACACCTGGGAATACAGGCCGAGAAAGTCGTTAGGCCGCGCATCTTCCGGGTACAGGTACTCACGCCAGGCGTTTTCGCTCCAGGAAGGACAACCGAGAAAATAAGGCAGCATCAGATGTACAGGTCGAGACCCACCACTTCCATATCCCAATCGACAAAACCGGAGGTGGTCAGGTAACTCGCCAGGGCGTTGGCCACGCTCCTCTTCATCGCGCGCTGGAAGATCATGTCCTGCGGGCGGGCGGGAAGATTACCGGTGCGTGGGGCAGAAGCCTGAGAACGGTTTTGGCTCGAGGGTTCGGGCTGGACATCAATGGCATCGGCATCGTCCAGGGACTCGTCTACCTGCACCCGGCCTTTGCGAGGCTTGCGCTTGATGGGGTAGGACTGAGAGGAGATGCCGTCTATGCGCATACTGAAAAGCCCGGGGTCGATGATGGCAATTTAGCGGCACCGCTTAGACTTAGCAAATGCCCGAGTGATAACTAGAACACAGAAAAGCCAAAAGGTTTAAAACCGGGCAGGATCAAGCCTGAAAAGCAGACGATTGGCGGCTGTAGCAGGAGTTTACTGAACAACCGCTGACTGCTTGCGATCCCTCAGCGGGCCTTGGGCGTAGCGACCTTGTCCCGCAGATAGACCGGCTGCGCCTCATCGGCGACTATCGCTTCCCCCCGCTCCCAGGCAAACCGCGCCAAGGTCAGCAGGTCTTCGGCGTGGGGCAACATGCCAGCGTCCTGGCCACTGAGGTTGACCGCAATACGCTCACTGTAGCCCCAGCCGGTGCCCGCGCCAAACCAGTCGCCACTGGCGCCTTCGGGCAAGGCCGCGCTTTCCGGCGGCAGTACCGCTTCGCTGCCGAGCAGGCGCATTTCGCCGGCAGTTTCCTGGTAACAGCCCCAATAGACTTCATCCATGCGGGCGTCGATGGCCGACGCGACCTGGGTCGCGCCATGCTCGCGCAAGGCGCGCTGGGCCAGCACCGCCAGGTTGGACACCGGCAGCACCGGACGCTCCAGGGCAAAGGCCAGCCCCTGTACCACGCCGATGGCGATCCGCACGCCAGTAAACGCGCCCGGGCCACGCCCAAAGGCAATGGCATCCACGGCCTGCAGGGTGGTGCCGGCGTTAGCCAGCAACGCCTGAATCATCGGCAACAGCTTCTGCGCATGCAGCCGCGGGATCACCTCGTAATGGCTCGTGACCTTGCCGTCATGCAGCAAAGCAACGGAGCAAGCTTCAGTCGCGGTGTCCAGGGCCAACAAGGTGCTCATCGGGGGTTCCATAGGCATTGAAAAAAGTGACGCATTATAAACAGCAACGGCCCGCAAGCGGGCCGTTGAACGATCAAACGATCAGGCAACTCAGCTCAAGGCTTCGAGCACCTTGGCGGTGATCACTTCCACCGAACCCACGCCAGGGATATGGCTGTACTTCGGCTTGCCCTGGGCGGCGGCCAACTGCTGGTAGAACTCCACCAGCGGCTTGGTCTGGGAATGGTAGACCGACAGGCGATGACGCACGGTTTCCTCGGTGTCGTCCTTGCGCTGCACCAGGTCTTCGCCGGTGATGTCGTCCTTGCCGGCAACCTTCGGCGGGTTGTAGACGGTGTGGTAAGTCCGGCCCGAGGCTTCATGCACACGGCGGCCGGCAATACGCTGGACGATCTCTTCATCGTCGACGGCGATTTCTACAACGCTGTCCAGTTCAACACCGGCCTTGACCAGTGCTTCAGCCTGAGGAATGGTGCGCGGGAAGCCGTCGAACAGGAAGCCATTGGCGCAGTCAGCTTGGCTGATGCGTTCCTTGACCAGATTGATGATCAGGTCGTCGGACACCAAGCCACCACTGTCCATCACACTCTTGGCCTTGAGGCCCAACTCGGTGCCGGCCTTGACCGCAGCACGCAGCATGTCACCGGTGGAGATCTGTGGAATGCCGAACTTTTCGGTGATGAACTTCGCCTGAGTACCTTTACCGGCTCCGGGAGCTCCCAGCAGAATTACGCGCATCGATGTGCTCCTCAATTTTTTATTTAGAAACGCTCGGATTCGCCTCGTGGGGCCAATCTCAAAAATAGGGGTGTGGCCGCCCAAACGGCCAAAGGCTGATCAAGATACACAGCCGACACAGCGCACACAAGCAGTCGAAAGTCGGAGGAACCCGGCCCTTTTGTGCCCCATCGACACGGTTTTACAAGTCGCAACCCCATAACAAAGTGTCGCCAGAGGAATCTGAACGACACCTTGGGATTACCCCGACCCGGGCTGGGTGAAAGCACCCCGCACGCCCTCTGCAACCTCAGCCAGTATTACGCAGGCCGGCAGCAATACCTGCCACAGAGACCAGCAACGCCTGTTCCACGGGGCTTCCTTGCGGCGCCTGCTGTTTGCGCGAGCGCGCCAGCAACTCGGCCTGCAACAGATGCAGCGGATCGAGGTAGGTGTTGCGCAGGCGAATGAACTCCAGGGTATCGGGGCTGTGGGCCAGCAACTGCGACTGCCCTGTGAGACCCAGGACCACCGCGCAAGCCTGCGACAATAGGTCGCGTAAATGCCCACCCAACGGCAGCAGTTCCTCCTCCACCAGACGCTCGTCATAGGAGCGGGCGATGTCCGCATCGGCCTTGGCCAGAACCATCTCCAGCATGTCGATACGGGTCCGGAAGAACGGCCATTGCTCACGCATCTGCGCCAGTAACTGGCCTTCGCCACGGGCCAGGGCCTTGCTCAGGGCCGCCTCCCAACCCAACCACGCCGGCAACATCAGGCGAGTCTGGGTCCAGCCAAAAATCCACGGGATCGCCCGCAGGCTTTCAATGCCCCCGGCGCGGCGCTTGGCCGGTCGACTGCCCAACGGCAGGCGCCCCAGCTCCTGTTCCGGGGTGGACTGGCGGAAGTACTCGACGAACTGCGGATTGTCCCGCACCACTGCACGGTAGGCCTGCACCCCATCACTGGCCAACTCGTCCATCAGGTGACGCCAGGCGGGCTGCGGTGGGGGGGGTGGCAACAAGGTGGCTTCCAGCACTGCCGCCAGATACAAGTTGAGGTTCTGCTCGGCAATGTCCGGCAGACCAAATTTGAAACGGATCATTTCTCCCTGCTCGGTGGTACGGAAACGTCCCGCCACCGAACCCGGTGGCTGCGACAGGATCGCCGCGTGGGCCGGACCGCCACCGCGGCCCACGGTGCCACCGCGCCCGTGGAACAACAGCAGTTCCACCTGTTGCTCGCGGCAGATATCCACCAGCCGCTCCTGCGCCCGATACTGGGCCCAGGCCGCTGCCGTGGTGCCGGCATCCTTGGCCGAGTCGGAGTAGCCGATCATCACTTCCTGAGGCCCCTGCAGACGCGAGCGATAACCCGGCATATGCAGCAGCTTTTCCATCACCGGACCGGCGTTATCCAGGTCCGCCAGGGTTTCAAACAGCGGTACCACGCGCATCGGTCGCAGTACCCCGGATTCCTTGAGCAGCAACTGCACCGTCAGTACATCGGAGGCCGCGCCGGCCATGGAGATCACGTAGGAGCCCAAGGACGCTGCCGGTGCTGCAGCGATCTCGCGACAGGTGGCGAGCACTTCCGCGGTGTCCGCCGACGGTTTGAAATAACCCGGCAGCAATGGCCGCCGGCTGCCCAGCTCACGCATCAGGAAGGTGATGCGATCCTCTTCGTTCCAGTCTTCGTAGCGCCCCAGGCCCAGGTAATCGGTGATTTCGGTCATGGCCGAGGTGTGCCGACTGGAATCCTGGCGGACATCGAGGCGCACCAGGAACAGGCCGAACGTCACCGCTCGCCGCAGGCAATCGAGTAACGGACCATCGGCGATCACGCCCATGCCGCATTCATGCAGTGACTGGTAGCACAGTTGCAGCGGTTCCAGCAGGTCACGGTTGCTCTGCAACACTTCGGCGCCCGCTGGCACCGGTGCGCTGAGCGCCGCATGCGCCCAGCTACGGGTAGCCCGCAGACGCTCGCGCAATTGCTTGAGCAGCGCCCGATACGGCTCAGCGCTGTCCCCGACCTTGGCCAACAGCGCAGTGCTGGCTTGTTGCATGGACAGTTCGGCGGCCAGCTGATCGACGTCACGCAGGTACAGGTCCGCCGCCATCCAGCGCGCCAACAGCAATACCTCACGGGTCACGGCAGCGGTGACATTGGGGTTGCCGTCACGGTCGCCGCCCATCCACGAAGCAAAGCGGATCGGCGCCGCCTCCAGCGGCAAGTGCAACCCGGTGGCGTCGAACAATGCCTTGTCGGCCTTGCGCAGATAATTGGGGATCGCCTGCCAGAGCGAATGCTCGATCACCGCAAACCCCCATTTGGCTTCATCCACGGGCGTCGGGCGAGTGCGGCGGATCTCCTCGGTGTGCCAGGCCTCGGCGATCAGGCGCTGCAGGCGCTCCTGGATCTGCCCGCGCTCGGCACTGGTCAGGTCGCGATGATCCTGGGCCGCCAACTGCGCGGCGATCGCATCGTATTTCTGGATCAGCGTGCGGCGTGCCACTTCGGTGGGGTGAGCAGTCAGTACCAGCTCGATTTCCAGGCGTCCCAACTGACGAGCCAGGGCATCGGCGGAGTGCCCTTCAGCACGCAGGCGACTGAGCAGTTCGGGCAACACCCGAGCTTCGAACGGTGCTGGCTGCGACTCGTCGCGACGGTGGATCAGTTGATACTGCTCGGCGATATTCGCCAGGTTGAGGAACTGGTTGAAGGCCCTGGCCACCGGCAACAATTCGTCTTCGCTCAACTGGTCGAGGCTGGCACTCAACTCGGCCCCCGGCGAGCCCCGGCGATCGGCCTTGGCACCTTTGCGAATCTGCTCGATCTTGTCGAGGAACCCCTCGCCATACTGATTACGGATGGTATTGCCCAACAGCTCACCCAAGAGGTGAACGTCTTCGCGCAAGCGCGCATCAATATCGGTCATCGAGGTGTTCTCCAGCAGACTCAGGGCGGCACGGAAGGCTCAAGAGTGCCGGTTTGCCGCGCCCCTTAGCAAGCACGCGGCACACCGGCATCAAACCTTCAGCGTTGGGGCTAGTCTCAAGACTAGGCCACACAAGGGCCGCGCACCGGCCCCGGTCGGTCAACTCAAGCCAATCTGCTACGAGCAGGTGTTCATTGAGGTCATCATGAAAATCCGTGAACTCGCACAACACTGGGAAGAAAACGCCACAGGTCGCCTGACCAAGACCGGCTACCGGATTCACCTGGACCTGGAAGCCGCCGCGCGCCTGGCCGCGCTGACCGAAATGTACCCCAAACGCCAGACCGAAGAGCTCCTTGGCGAGCTGATCGGTGCGGCCCTGGAAGAGCTGGAAGCGAGCTTTCCCTACGTCCAGGGTCAACAGGTGGTGGCCACCGACGAGGAAGGCCACCCGCTGTACGAAGATGTCGGTGCAACCCCGCGTTTCCTCGCCTTGTCACGCCAACGTCTGCACCTGATTTCGAGCCAGTCGGACAAGCCGAAACACTGAGCCAACGCCCCCTTCGCCCCCGTTGAACCTCATGCTCCCCGGCCCTGAACAGGGCCGGGAATACCTCTGCGCATGGCAAAAGTTCCCGGTTTAGAGCCCTCTCCAAGTGGTCGGAAGTTTTTCCGGCCAATCGCCATCTTTCTCTGAACTATTCAAAAAAGCCTCGGGTCACACCGATTAACCATCACTGGAACGGCCGTTTCAAATTTTGCCATCAGCGCTTGTCGTCACTGAAACGCCAGGGCACCAGAACCGGGATGGATTTTGATGTTTTCCAGGAGTTACCCAATGGAGTTGAAGACCATGAAGATCAGCACTGCCAAATCCTCGTTCACCTCTCTGCGCGGACTGAAGCTGGCCGCGCTGGCCCTCGGTAGCAGCATGGTACTGGCCGGTTGCGCCGGGAACCCGCCCTCCGAGCAGTACGCGGTCACGCAATCTGCGGTCAACAGCGCAGTGAGCGCCGGCGGTACCGAATTCGCCGCGGTAGAAATGAAGTCGGCGCAGGACAAACTCAAGCAAGCCGAGATTGCCATGCACGACAAAAAGTACGACGAAGCCCGCCGCCTGGCTGAACAAGCCGAGTGGGATGCCCGAGTTGCCGAGCGCAAGGCCCAGGCTGCCAAGGCCGAGCAAGCACTCAAAGATTCGCAGAAAGGCGTTCAGGAACTGCGTCAGGAAGGTATGCGTAGCGTGCAGTAAGCCGCCGCCAATTCCCACGTACTCGTAATTGATTGAAAGGACGAACCATTATGCGCAAACAATTGATGATCCCAGCCCTGTTGGCCATGAGCGTAGCCCTGGCGGCCTGCTCCACCCCGCCCAACGCCAACCTGGAAAACGCCCGGACCAACTTCTCGGGCCTGCAAGCCAACCCGCAGGCCAGCAAGGTCGCGGCCCTGGAGACCAAGGACGCCGCCGACTGGATGGACAAGGCCGACAAGGCCTACCTGAACAAGGACGACGAGAAGAAGGTCGACCAACTGGCCTACCTGACCAACCAACGGGTTGAAGTGGCCAAGGAAACCATCGCCCTGCGCACCGCCGAAGCCAAGCTCAAGGACGCCGGCGACCAGCGCGCTCGCGCCATCCTCGATGCCCGTGACGCCCAGATCAAGCAACTGCAGGACAGCCTCAACGCCAAGCAGACCGATCGTGGCACCCAGGTGACCTTTGGCGACGTGCTGTTCGCCACCAACAAGTCCGACCTGAAATCCAACGGCCTGGTGAACATCAACAAGCTGGCGCAATTCCTCCAGCAGAATCCGGACCGCAAGGTGATTGTCGAAGGCTACACCGACAGCACCGGCAGCGATGCCTACAACCAGTCGCTGTCCGAGCGCCGTGCAGGCTCCGTGCAAATGGCCCTGATCCGTATGGGCGTCGATCCAGCGCGCATTGTCAGCCAGGGTTACGGCAAGGAATATCCGGTGGCCGATAACGGCAGCGTTTCCGGTCGAGCCATGAACCGCCGCGTGGAAGTGACCATCTCCAACGACAACCAGCCTGTGGCGCCACGTTCTGCTGTCAGCCGCAACTGATCCGGCGCCCGGCCTTATATAGGCAGGCAAAATAAAACGCCGCGGCCCTCTTCAGGCCTGCGGCGTTTTTTATCGTCTTCGTTGACCCACCAGTGCCTACAAGACGGCTATAGGCACTGGTGAGTCAGCAAAAAAACACAAGCCGATCACTGCTCCAGCTGTGGGGTTTCCTGGCCCATGCAGCGCACCGCCTGCTTCTTCTTGTTGACCAGCACCCCGGTCAGGCCTTTCTGCTGGGTGTCGAACAGCACCAGCACGCCATCGAAGCACTGGGCCACTTCGGTGGCCGGCTCCAGGGAGACCTTGTAGTCCTCGCCAGGCACGGTCTTGAGCATGGTGAAGTCGCTGAGCAGCAAGGCATCTTCCGGTTTGGCGAAATGCAGATAACCGTAGTACCACAGGCAAGCCACGGTACCGATGATGCTGCAGATCCCGGTGATGATCATTGGAATGGCGTTACGTTCTTCACTCATTGCGGACTCTCTGGAAGTTCAACTGCTGAATTCGGCGTCGCCGGATAATTGGGGATTTCCCCCAGGCGGCGCAACCCGTCGAAATGCTGCGGATCGTCGAGGTAGCGCAGCATCACGCGGCGCCAGGTCGGATCGGCAAAGGTTTGTACATGGCCGCCGCGAGTCAGCTGCAGGACCCTGGGCGGGGGCGCAGCTTGATACAGACGGATGCCATTGGAAAGAGGCACGATCGGATCGTCGAGGCTGTGGTAGAGCAATTTCGGCACCCCGGTCAGGCGCGGCATGAAGTGGATCGCGCTGTCGGCGTCCGGCACCAGCCACGACAAGGGCACCTGAAACGGCCAGGTCAGCCAGGAAGTACTCAGGGCGAAACGCCCGACATCGCGGTAGCTGGCCGGCACACCGTCGAGAACAATGGCCTTGAGCTGGCGCTGGCGCTCGGGATGCTCCACCAGATAGTGAATGGCCAGGGCACCGCCCAGGCTTTGCCCGAGCACGATCAGCGGCTTGCCTTGAACTTCGGGAGCCTGGTCCAGCCATTTGAAGGCGGCGTCGATGTCCTGATAGATCGCCGGCAGGCTCGGTGAGCCTTCCGACAAGCCATAACCGCGATAGTCCAGCAACAGCACCTGATAGCCCTGTTCCGGCAACCACCAACTGCCCCCCAGGTGCCAGGCCAGGTTGCCGCCGTTGCCATGCAAGTGCAGCACTGTGCCCTTGACCGTCACTCCCGGCTTGGCCGGCAGCCACCAGCCGCGCAACTTGAGGCCGTCGGCGGTGGTCAGGGTGACGTCGCGGTACTCAAGCTTGGCCCGCTCCGGGGTGAACGGCAGCCCGGGCTCGGGATAGAACAACAGCGAGCTGCAGCCGTTCAGAGACAGCAACAGTGCCAGCACCGCGAAGAAACGCATCAGCCACTGTTCTCTGTCTGTGAATACATCCATGTGCGCCCCCGGAAAATGTCAAAGGATGTTGGAGTAGTCCGCCTCGATCCGGTCCAGACTCAGGTGATTGAGGAAGTTGGAGAAACACATCCAGGCCGACAGGGCATTCATGTCGCGGAACTGGTCAGGCAGGTACTTGGGCGCGACCACCAGGCCTTCATCCACCAGTTGGCGCAAGGTACGCATGTCTTCCAGGGTGGTCTTGCCACAGAACAGCAAGGGGATCTGCTCCAGCTTGCCCTTGCGCACAGCCAGCTGAATATAGTTGTAAACCATGATGAAGCCCTTGAGGTAGGACAAGTCTTTGGTAAAGGGCAGCCCGGTGGGCACCGATCCGCGGAACACCCGGCTGGCGTTGCCGTAGCTCTCGGCCATCTCGAAACCCTGCTCGCGGAAGAACTCGAACACCTGCAGGAAATCCGCGCCCTCCTCCACCATGTGAATCGCCCGGGTACGGTTGGTGAGCTTGCGCAGGCGACTGGGATAGGACGCGAAGGTGATGATTTCCATGAGGATCGCCAGGCCTTCCTGGGTCACCGTGGACGAGGGTGGACCCTTGGCCAGGAAGGTGCAGATTGGCTGGTTGAGGCCGTTCAGGGTGGTGCCCACGTGCACCAAGCCTTCATGGACTTCCAGGGCCCGCACATCGCGATCATTGAACATCGCGTCGCTGCGGATCTTGATGTAGTCAGCGCCCGCCGCCGCGTCGGCGACGATGCCGTCGGACTCGAACACGCGGATGGTTTCCTCAGCCTCGCCGAACACTTTGTTCAGGCGACTCTGCAGCAGGCTCACTGCGTCCTTGGCGCTCAGGGTCTTGGGTTCGTCCTTGAGATCGCCACGGCCATCGATGTTGTTCAGGTAGTCGGACATCATCAACCCGAGGTCCGCCAGGGTCGGGTCGCCGGCGTGGAAGGCGTCGGAAGCGGCGCCGTAGAGTTCCTGGGAGATCAGGCCGAAGTCGCCGGTGCCCCGGGCTTCGAGCATGCGCACCACCATGCGGTATTCCTTGCACATGCGGCGCATGATCTGTCCCACCGGGTTGAACTGGCCCAGTTGGCGGGTGATATCACGCTCGATGTTCTGGAACTCCAGCTTCACCGCACCGGAATCAAACGACAACGGCCGCCCTTCGTAATAGGCGCGGTCCACCGCCGGCATTTCCTTGCCCTTGGCCTTGAGAAACCCCTTGCGCACACTCTCGTCCCACTTCACCGCATCCAGCACGCGGATCGGTGTCTGTGCCAGCACTATGCGATCGGACAAAGTGCGTATCGTCTGCTGGTAATCGTCCACCCGAAGCTCCTATTGAATGTTTCTGTAGCGTGGGGTCACTTGCCCGCACGCTTGAAGCGCGCCGCCTCGACGAACAGGTCGGAATTGGCGGGGTCGTCGAGATAGGCAAAGACCTCGGGTAGCGGGCTGCTGATCAGCACGCCATCGCCTTCGGCCGTGGTCATAGGTTCACCGCTCAGGTCCTTTTGACCCAGGGCCAGACGAATCTGTTCCAAGTCGAGGGTGTAGAGCACCAACTCGTGTTTTTCGGTCAGCTCGAACCCGGCAATGCTGTAGTGCCCGCCAAACGCCTGGGGCACGGCGGCCGACAGGTACCAGCGGTTACCATGCCGGGACACGGTGAAATCATAGGCATCACGTGGTCGCGCGGTCGCGCTGGGGGAGCTCAAGGCCCGGTAGCGGTTGTCGCCGATGCGGCTGAGCTCGATATTCAGCGGCTCACCCCAGGCGTTCTTGCTCGACCACTTGCCCAGCAATGCGGCAGGTGCGGCCTGCTCGGCCGGCAGCGGATCCTTGAAGGACACCAAGCAACCACTGAGCAGGAGAAACGACAGGGCAATCAGGACACGCCAGGCTTGCATGCAACTCTCCCATGAACACCAGAATCACTTTAGTCGCTGGCGCTGGCTGCGACAGGCCGATACGCCCAGGCCGTGGCCACGCCCGCCACAGCCAGCGATGGCCAAATCAGACCGAGGCCAGCACCAGATGCATGTAGCGGGTGAGGATACCGAGCATCTCTTCCTCCGCCAGCGGTTCGGTGCCGTTGAGCAGGCCCTGATATTCCATCCGGCCGATTATCGACGTCAACACTTTGGCATCCTGTTGCGGCTCCCGGGAGCCCAGGACCTGGAAGAACTGGCAGGTGCCATGCAGCAGGATCTGCTGGTGCGAACGCACCAACTGCGCCAGGCGCGGATTGAGCAGCGCCTCCTGGCGGAAGGCTTGCTCGGCCATCAGGTGCTCGCGACGGTTGTGCAACTGGCGCTGCACATAGTCGGCAGTCAGTCGCGCGATGTCGTCGGCCAGTTGCGAGCGGGAGGCCGCACTGCCGTCGCCATAAGCCACCATCTCGCGCAACAGCCCTTCGTTGCTGGCCCACAGCTTGCCCATGAACGCCGCACTGCGTTCGACGTACTGGGCGAAGGTATCGGTGAGCAGGTCATCGATATCCTTGAAGTAATAGGTGGTGGCCGACAACGGCACACCGGCTTCAGCGGCCACCGCACGATGGCGCACGGCCCGCACGCCATCGCGCACGACAATGCGCATGGCAGCATCGAGAATCTCTTGTCGACGCTGTTCACTGCCCTGTCGGCTGGCCTTGCGACCCTGGTACTGAACGCTTTCAGCCACCGCCGTGGCGATACCAGCTGCACCTTCTTGAGCCATTGCGCGGTTCACGACAAGTATTCCCTCTTGAAAAACACACAGAATTAGAAGCGGTACGTCAGTTCCAGCCAGACAATAAAAAGCCGCCTGTTGAAGGCGGCTTTTTATTCACAACACTTAGGCTTGCGGCCGCATGTGCGGGAACAGGATCACGTCGCGGATCGATGGCGAGTTGGTCAACAGCATCACCAGGCGATCGATACCGATGCCTTCGCCGGCCGTTGGCGGCATGCCGTACTCCAGGGCGCGGACGAAGTCGGCGTCGTAGTGCATGGCTTCGTCGTCGCCGGCGTCCTTGTCCGCCACCTGGGCCATGAAGCGCTCGGCCTGGTCTTCCGCATCATTGAGCTCGGAGTAGGCGTTGGCGATTTCGCGGCCACCGATGAACAGCTCGAAACGATCGGTGACGTTCGGGTTGTCGTCGTTGCGACGGGCCAGCGGCGAGACTTCGAACGGGTACTGGGTAATGAAGTGCGGCTGCTCCAGCTTGTGCTCCACCAGCTCCTCGAAAATCATCACCTGCAACTTGCCCAGGCCTTCGAAGCCCAGGACCTTGGCCCCGGCCTGCTTGGCGATGGCGCGAGCCTTGTCGATGTCGTTCAGGTCATCGGCGGTCAGCTCAGGGTTGTACTTGAGGATCGAGTCGAACACCGACAGACGGACAAACGGCTCGCCGAAGTGGAACACCTTGTCGCCGTACGGCACGTCGGTGCTGCCCAGCACCAGCTGCGCCAGCTCACGGAACAGCTCTTCGGTGAGGTCCATGTTGTCTTCGTAGTCGGCGTAGGCCTGGTAGAACTCCAACATGGTGAATTCAGGGTTGTGACGGGTCGAGACGCCTTCGTTGCGGAAGTTGCGGTTGATCTCGAAGACCTTTTCGAAGCCACCAACCACCAGGCGCTTGAGGTACAGCTCCGGGGCGATACGCAGGAACATTTCCATGTCCAGCGCATTGTGGTGAGTCTCAAACGGCTTGGCCGCAGCGCCGCCCGGGATGGTCTGCAGCATCGGCGTTTCCACTTCGAGGAAGTCGCGTTGCATCAGGAAGCTGCGGATGTGGGCGATGACCTGCGAGCGCACGCGGAACGTCTCACGGACTTCATCGTTGACGATCAGGTCAACGTAGCGCTGGCGATAGCGCTGCTCGGTGTCGGTCAGGCCGTGGTGCTTGTCCGGCAGCGGGCGCAGCGACTTGGTCAGCAGGCGCACGTGGGTCATTTCGACGTACAGGTCGCCCTTGCCGGAACGGGCCAGGGTACCTTCGGCGGCGATGATGTCGCCCAGGTCCCAGGTTTTCACCGCGGCCAGGGTTTCTTCCGGCAGGGTCTTGCGATTGACGTAGACCTGGATACGACCGGTCATGTCCTGGATCACCATGAACGAGCCACGGTTGAGCATGATGCGACCTGCCACCTTGACCGGGATTGCCGCTGCTTCCAGTTCTTCCTTGGTCTTGTCGGCGTACTGCTTCTGCAGGTCATTGCAGTAGCTGTCGCGGCGGAAGTCGTTGGGGAAGGCCTGGCCCTTGGCGCGCTCGGCAGCAAGCTTTTCCTTGCGCAGGGCGATCAGGGTGTTTTCTTCCTGTTGCAGGGCTTGCGGGTCGAGTTGTTGGTCGCTCATGTCTTTTGAAATTCCATCACAGGTTCATTGCCCCCAGGCCTTCGGCCTGGAGATCGCCGGCAAGCCGGCTCCTACGGGATCGCACCGTGTCAGCCGATCCCGTATTGCAGTATTACAAGCCCGATTTCAGGCTGGCTTCCAGGTATTCGTCGATGTCGCCGTCGAGCACCTTGTCGCAGTCGCTGCGTTCGATGTTGG
The DNA here is from genome assembly GCF_009908205.1 of Pseudomonas sp. Fl5BN2. Lineage (NCBI taxonomy): Bacteria > Pseudomonadati > Pseudomonadota > Gammaproteobacteria > Pseudomonadales > Pseudomonadaceae > Pseudomonas > Pseudomonas sp. Fl5BN2. The sequence continues at coordinate 107,270 of NZ_JAAARL010000015.1, forward strand.
TGCGCAGATCCTTGATCCGCGACGCATCGAGCACGTAAGAGCGGATCTGATGACCCCAGCCGATATCTGACTTGGTGTCTTCCAGGGCCTGGGAAGCCGCGTTGCGCTTCTGCATCTCCTGCTCGTACAACTTGGCCCGCAGCATTTTCATGGCGGTGTCCTTGTTGGCGTGCTGGGAACGTTCGTTCTGGCAGCTGACCACGGTGTTGGTCGGTACGTGGGTAATACGCACGGCCGAGTCAGTGGTGTTTACGTGCTGACCACCGGCACCGGAGGAACGATAGGTATCGATCCGCAGATCGGCCGGGTTGATTTCGATTTCCACCTTGTCGTCGATCTCTGGCGAGACGAACACCGCAGAGAACGAGGTGTGGCGACGGTTGCCGGAGTCGAACGGGCTCTTGCGCACCAGGCGGTGTACGCCGATCTCGGTGCGCAGCCAGCCAAAGGCGTATTCGCCCTTGATGTGCACGGTCGCACCTTTGATCCCGGCGACTTCACCGGCCGACAGCTCCATGATGGTCGCTTCGAAACCGCGTTTGTCGGCCCAGCGCAGGTACATGCGCAGCAGGATGTTGGCCCAGTCCTGGGCTTCGGTGCCGCCGGAACCGGCCTGGATATCCAGGTAGGCGTTGTTCGGGTCCATTTCGTGGCTGAACATGCGGCGGAATTCTAGCTTGGCGAGGTTTTCCTCGAGACGGGCCAGTTCGGCGACGACATCGCCCACTGCGCCTTCGTCGTTTTCTTCGACGGCCATGTCCAGCAGATCGCGGCAATCGGCCAGACCACCGTTCAGTTCGTCCAGGGTCTCGACGATCTGCGCCAGTGCTGCGCGCTCGCGGCCCAGTTCCTGGGCGTATTCAGGTTTGTTCCAGACAGCAGGATCTTCAAGCTCGCGGTTGACCTCGGTCAGACGCTCATGCTTTTGATCGTAGTCAAAGATACCCCCGAATAGTTTCGGAGCGCTCGGACAGGTCCTTGATGGTGTTCAGGATCGGGTTGATTTCCATGGGGGGCGGCACTCGTTGGCGAACTTTTGAAAGCCGGAGATTATAACGGAATCACCGATTCACGGCAGCCCGCTTAGCGGCTTTAGAGGCCAATCGGCCATCTAATTTCAACGACAGGCCCCAGGAAATCCCGGTGCCCCCTAAAATTTATTGCCCCCAGTTACCTGCCTGCCCTGCTGCGCAAGCCCGCCCCCTTCGATACCCGAAGGTTGCGATGGGCACTCACGGCGCCCTGGAGGCCGGCCAGCGCTATACAATCCCCCGCTAAACGACACGCAAACAGCAGGCTCATGGGACGCACACTCAACAACGCCGAGATCGAAGGCATCCAGCGCAGGGAGCGCCGAAACCAGAAAGGCGTCCAGGCGTTTTTCGCCGCGCTCTTCAGCGCGCTGGCCTGTATACCGTTGATGGGAATCTGGCTGCTGGTCTCACCGGCGCTGGCCTGCGCCCTGGTCGTGCCTTGGCTGATCTTTTTGTGGTGGTGGATCTACTACCGCACAAGAATGCTGGTGGATGAAATCGATGAGCAAACCCAATGGCTGCAGGCCAGGTTCAGTTGTCGCTGGGTCCACGTCCACAAGGGTGGCTACATGGACTACAGCTTTGGCGACTACCCGATCGCCCCCGGCAACCTGCTGAACAACTGGTTCATCGACAACACACTCGACACCTGCACCACCTACCGCATCGAAGCGGTAAAGCTCAGGTGCCGACACACCGCGAGCCACAGCTACTACCTGTTCCGAGACACCCTGGTGGAGGTCCCACCAGATCAGGCGCCGGCCACGGAAATGGCTGACGCCTAGAGCGCAGGCCGAAACCGCCTACTCGATCCCGACCTGATTGCGGCCATTGTTCTTCGCCAGGTACAGCCCCTTGTCCGCTGCCGAAATCAACTGCCGGCAATGGCTGTTGGGCTGCGGCGTGATGGTGGAAAGACCGATGCTGATGGTCAGACTGGCGCCCTCCACCGGTGCGATATGGGGGATTTTCAGGGCCTCCACGGTCTGGCGCAGCTTCTCCGCCACCAGTCGCGCCCCGCCCGGCGAGGTGTTGGGCAACACCAACACGAACTCTTCGCCACCGTAGCGCGCCGGTAGGTCGGATGGCCGGCTGCTGGCGTCACGAATCGCCGCCGCCACCTTGCGCAGGGCTTCATCACCCTCCAGATGGCCGAAGGTATCGTTGTAGGTCTTGAAGTAGTCGACGTCGATCATCAGCAACGACAGCTGGCTCTGTTCGCGCATTGCCCGACGCCATTCCAGCTCCAGGTATTCATCGAAGTGCCGGCGGTTGGACAGCCCGGTCAGGCCATCGGAGTTCATCAGCCGTTGCAGCACCAGATTGGTGTCCAGCAACTGTTGCTGGCTAACCCGCAGTGCGCGATAGGCCGCATCGCGCTGCAACAGGGTCATGTAAGAGCGCGAGTGATAGCGGATACGCGCCACCAGCTCGATGTTGTCCGGCAGCTTGACCAGATAGTCATTGGCCCCGGCGGCAAAGGCCGCGCTCTTGATCAGCGGGTCTTCCTTGGTCGACAGGACAATGATCGGGATGTTCTGGGTCGCCGGGTGATTGCGGTACTCACGCACCAGCGTCAGGCCGTCCAGGCCCGGCATCACCAGATCCTGGAGAATCACCGTGGGTTTGATCCGGATCGCCTGGGCAATGGCCTGGTGAGGATCGGCGCAGAAATGGAAGTCGATGTTTTCTTCATTCGCCAACCCACGCCGAACCGCCTCGCCGATCATGGCCTGGTCATCCACCAGCAACACCATTGCGGCGTTTTCATCGGTCTTGAATTCGTCGAGCTGTAAATCATTCATGGGTTGTCACCTGAGTTGCTACCTGGCCAGGACAGCTGCGTTTATCAGTCATTTGGCAAATATCTCCAGCAAACGTGGAGCGATCTTGTCCAGTGGGCGAATCTCTGTGGCGGCGCCGATGGCAGCCGCCGCCTTGGGCATGCCATACACCGCACTGCTGTGCTGATCCTGAGCGATGGTCAGATAACCCTGATCACGCATCAGCTTCAAGCCCTGGGCACCATCACGGCCCATCCCGGTCAACAGCACGCCCACCGCATCACCATTCCAATAGCTGGCGACACTCTCGAAAAACACATCGATGGAGGGCCGGTAGATCTCGTTCACCGGCTCGGCGGTGTAGGCCAGGGTGCCGTTCTTCAACAAGCGAATGTGGTGGTTGGTGCCCGCCAGCAATACCGTGCCGCTTTGTGGCGGTTCGCCTTCCCGGGCCAGGCGCACCTGCAGGCCGGAGGCACTGCTGAGCCATTCGGCCATGCCCGCGGCAAACACCTGATCGACATGCTGGACCAGCACGATGGCGGCGGGAAAGTTCTTTGGCAAGCCCTTGAGCAGCACTTCCAGTGCGGCCGGGCCGCCTGCCGAGGAGCCAATGGCCACCAGACTCTGACGTGGCGCGCCACTGCGCAGGGGCACCGGGGCAGTACGCACCCGACTGCCGCGCTGGCCGATCAGCCAGCCGATATTGAGGATCTTGCGCAACAGTGGCGCCGCCGCTTCCTGGGCATTGCCGGCGCCCAGAGCCGGGGTGTCGACCACGTCCAGGGCACCGTGCCCCATGGCCTCGAACACCCGGTGCACATTCTGCTGGCGGTCGACGGTAACGATGACGATCGCGCACGGCGACTCGGCCATGATCCGCCGCGTGGCCTCGACGCCGTCCATTACCGGCATGATCAGGTCCATGAGAATCAGGTCCGGAGTCAGTTCAGCGCAGCACTTCACCGCTTCGGCACCATTGGTCGCGACCCAAACCACCTCATGGCTGGGCTCAAAGGCCAGCGCCCGGCGCAAGGCCTCCACGGCCATGGGCATATCGTTGACGATCGCTATCTTCATGCCCGCGCTCCTCCAATCAACTCCACCACCGCATCCAGCAGGGCGTCGTCATGGAAACTGGCTTTGGCTAGATAGTAGTCGGCGCCGGCATCCAGTCCACGACGCCGGTCTTCCTCACGATCCTTGTAGGACACCACCATCACCGGCAGGGACTGCAGGCGGCTGTCGCGACGCAAGAGTGTGACCAATTCAATTCCATCCATTCGCGGCATATCGATGTCAGTGATCAGTAGGTCGAAGCTTTCCGAACGCAGGGCATTCCAACCGTCCATGCCATCCACAGCCACAGCCACGTCGTACCCGCGGTTGATCAGCAGTTTGCGTTGCAGTTCACGTACCGTCAGCGAGTCGTCGACCACCAGAATACGCTTACGGACCACCTGTGCGTGCTGTTGCTGATGCCGCGAGATACGCTCGAGACGACCAGTATTGAGCAGTTTATCCACTGAACGCAGCATGTCCTCGACATCGACGATCAGCGCCACCCGGCCGTCATCGAGCAAGGCCCCGGCGGAGATATCCTGGATCTTGCCAAGGCGGTCATCCAGGGGCAGCACCACCAGGGTGCGCTCGCCAATAAAACGCTCCACAGCGATCCCATACACCGCATCACGCTCGCGAATCACCACCACTTTCAGGGTCGGTGCGCTGTTCTGGGTCGCCGGTCGCTGCAACAGCTGGCTGGCCGCTACCAGGCCGACATGCCGGCCTTCATGCCAGAAGTGCTGGCGCCCCTCCACCTGGACAATGGCCTCGGGCTCCAGGTCGCACATGCGTTCGATATGAGCCAGCGGGAAGGCGTAGGCCTCATCACCCACCTCGACCACCAGGCTGCGCACCACGGACAGGGTCAGCGGCACTTCCAGGTGGAAGCGACTGCCCTGGCTGGTGGCTTGTTCCAACACCACCGCCCCCCGCAACTGGCGCACCATGTGCTGCACCGCATCCAGGCCGACGCCACGGCCGGACACCTCGGTGACCTTGTCCCGCAGGCTGAAACCCGGCAGGAAGAGGAAGGTCAGCAATTCTTCTTCACTGAGCTGCGCGGCAGTCTGGGCCGGCGACAGCTGACGTTCGACAATACTCTGGCGCAAGCGCTGCAGATCCACCCCACTACCGTCATCACTGAGTTCCAGGACCAGCAGGCCGGCTTGATGGGATGCACGCAGGCGAATCACGCCTTCCGCCGGCTTGCCCGCCAGCAAGCGCTGTTCGGGCAGCTCGATGCCATGGTCGACGGCATTGCGCAGCAAGTGAGTCAGTGGCGCCTCGAGTTTCTCCAGTACGTCGCGGTCGACCTGGGTCTTTTCACCTTCGATTTCCAGGCGTACCTGCTTGCCCAGGCTGCGCCCCAGGTCGCGGACCATGCGCGCCTGACCGCTGAGCACATCGGCGAAGGGCCGCATGCGACAGGCCAGGGCCGTGTCATAAAGCACCTGGGCGCGCTGGCTGGCCTGCCAGCCGAACTCATCGAGCTCGGCGGTTTTCTCCGCCAGCAGTTGCTGGGATTCGGCCAACAAGCGCCGCGCATCCTCCAGGGCTTCCTGGGCTTCCAGGCTCAGGGCGTGTTCCTTGAGATGCAGGTTGAGGTTTTCCAGGGCCGCCAGGCTATTGCTCTGAATCCGCTTGAGACGCTGCATAGTGGCCAGGTAAGGCTTGAGTCGCTGGGTTTCCACCAGGGACTTGCTCGACAGGTCGAGCAGGCTGTTGAGGCGTTCGGCAGTCACTCGCAACACCCGCTCGCCGCCTTCGGTCAGGCGTTTGCCTGGGCGCATCGTACTCACCGCCGGCTCGTGGTAAGGCTCGCTCGGCAATGCCAAGGACTCAGCCTCACCCTGCTGCGGCACTGACACCTCGAGCTCCGGAACATCTGCCGCAAACGCTGGGGATGGTCGGCTCGTCGCCACCGGCCCTTGAGTCAGCAGGTGCTCCATCAACGCCACATACACTGGGATATCCGGGGCCACGAGCTCAGCACCGCCTGGGGTGGCGATGCGCATCAGCAGGTCGGTGCCCTGTAACAAAGCGTCGATGTGCTCGGGCTGCAGGTACAGGCGCCCTTCCTGGGCACTGACCAGGCAATCTTCCATCACATGGGCAACGCTGACCCCGGCGTCGACCCCGACAATCCGCGCCGCGCCCTTGAGCGAGTGAGCGGCACGCATGCAGGCTTCCAACTGGTCGGCCTGGGTCGGATTCCGCTCCAGGGCCAGCAAGCCGGCGCTGAGCACCTGGGTCTGGGCCTCGGCTTCCAGGCTGAACAGTTCCAGCAACGAGGCATCGCGCATTTGATCAGGGGTCATGTCAGGCTCCGGGTCACGGCCGAGAGCAGTTGCTCTTCATCCAGCAAACGCAGGCTGCGTCCCTGCCATTGCAACACGCCACGGGTGTACTTGGCATTGGCCTGTTCGCCAGAGGCCGAAGCGCCGTTGAGAATCCGCTCGTCGATGGCATGGATGCCGTGCACTTCATCCACCGGCACCACCACCGGACCGCCTTCGGCGCCGATGATCAGCATCCGCGGCATGATCCGTCCTGCGGCAACGACGACCGGAGTGCCATCGAGCCCCAGCAATTCGGCCAATGACAGGCAGGCCACCAGCGCTCCACGCACATTGGCCACCCCCATCAACGCCCGCGAGCGCTGATGAGGCAAGGAGTGAATCGCCTGCAGCGGCGCCACTTCCAGCAGACAGCGGGTCGCCAGGCCCAGCCATTCCTCACCGAGACGAAACATCAGCAGCGAGCGGGTGACCACATCGCTGTCGGTCTCCAGCACCGCCCGGTGTTCGCGGTCTTCCTGACGCAACGAATAACGATCCAGCAAACGTGTGGCGGCGGCGGAATACACGGCGCAGTTGCGGCAATGGATGTGCTCGATGAGCAACGGGCAGGACTTGTCGCCGTGAACGCCGATGCGGTTCCAGCAATCATCGATGGCCTGCGCATCGTCATGGGTCAGGTCCAATGAGTAGGGATGGCTCATCGTTTCAACTCACTGTCGGCAGTGCGCATGCTGCGAGCAGCGCGTTCCTGCAATCGTTGGGCACCGGCGACATCGCCCTGGGACGCCAGTAACGCCGCCAGGTGTGCCAGGGCTTCAGGGTGTTGCGGCGCCAGATACAGGGCCTTGCGGTAGAAACCCTGGGCCTCCAGGGCGTTGCCGGCGACATCACTGAGCAGCCCCAGCCAATAGAACACCTGGGCCACCGGTTCATGCTGTTGCAGATAACGCTCACACGCCGCACGGGCCTCGGCACTCTTGCCCTCATTGGCCAGGGCGGCGATGTTCGCCAGCAGGCTCGCTGCGTCGGTCACCGGTGCCATGCCATCGGCCATCGGGGCCGGGGCCACGCGGCTAGCAAAGGGACGCGGGCGCGGTGTCTGGGGCAGCACATTGCGCGACGGTATCGGCAAGGGCAACGGTTGCGGCAAGGCCAGCGGCAGCGGTGCAGGCTCGGGTTCGGTGTGCCGACTGAATGCAAAGGACTGGGGGATACCAATGGAGCGCATGCCCAGGCGCCCCAGCAGACTGCCTTCGGCAGGGCCAATAAACAGCACCCCTTCTTCATGGGTCAGGCGCTTGAGGACTTCGAACACCTGGTGCTGGGTTGGCTGGTCGAAATAGATCAGCAGGTTGCGACAGAAGACAAAGTCAAAAGGCGGTTCAGCCGCCAGCAAACTCGGATCCAGAACATTGCCCGCCTGCAATCGCACCTGTTCGCGAACCCGTTCGCTCAAAGAATAACGATCACCCTCGGCGCTGAAGTGACGCTCGCGAAACTCCGTTTGCTGGCCGCGAAAGGAGTTCTTGCCATAGGTCGCGCCCTTGGCCCGTTCCACTGACAACGGGCTGACGTCCAGGCCATCAACCTTGAACTGGTGAGGTGCCAGGCCGCCATCGAGCAGGGCCATGGCAATCGAATAGGGCTCTTCGCCGGTGGAACACGGCAGGCTCAACAGGCGCAAGGCCCGCATGCCCTTGATCTGCGCCAGGCGAGCCTTGGCCAGCTTGACCAGGGTGGCGAAGGATTCCGGGTAACGGAAGAACCAGGTTTCCGGGACGATCACCGCCTCGATCAGCGCCTGCTGCTCATCTCGCGAGCCTTGCAGCTTCTGCCAGTACTCGTCGCTGTTGTGGGCGTACAAGGCGTTGCAGCGCTGGCGCACCGCGCGTTCGATGATCGCCGGCCCTACGGAGGCGACATCCAGGCCGATACGCTCCTTGAGAAAATCGAAAAATCGTTGCTCATCGCTCATCGAGGCTCCTCAAGCGACGCCGGGTCCAGGGGCACGGCAGGAAACAGCAGATCACGCACTGCCGGGAGCAATAGATCATCGACCCGCACCCACTGCAGCAACCCCTGGGCATCTTCACGCACTGGCCCCAGGTACGGCGCCTGGCGGTTGTCCAGGCCGTAAGGCTGGAACTGTGCCGGGTCGCAACGCAGGGTGTCGTTGGCCTGTTCCAGCAACAGTCCCAGAACCCGAGGCGGCTGCTCGACGTCGCCTCGGTAGTGCACCAGCACCAGTCGAGTACTGGTGCGCAGTTGCGCCGGGCGGCCGAACGTCAACTCGCACAGGTCGATGACCGGCACCACCACACCGCGATAGGCAAAGACTCCCGCTACCCAGGACGGCGCCTGGGCGATGGGCTTGAGCTGCAGGCGCGGCAGCACCTCCACCACATCGACGGCCTGCAACGCATAACGCTCCTGGCCGATGCAGAACACCAGGAACAAGGCACTCTTCGCCCCGACGGAACTGCGCTTGTGCGCGAGCTCATCCATCAGACTTTGAAACGCGAAACGCCACTGCGCAGGCCCACGGCGACCTGGCTCAGCTCATCGATGGCAAAGCTGGCCTGACGCAGGGACTCGACGGTCTGGCTGCTGGCATCCCCCAGTTGCACCAGGGCGTGGTTGATCTGCTCGGCGCCGGTGGCCTGGGCCTGCATGCCTTCATTGACCATCAGCACCCGCGGCGCCAAGGCCTGGACCTGATGGATGATCTGCGACAGTTGCTCGCCCACTTGCTGCACTTCGGCCATGCCGCGGCGCACTTCCTCGGAGAACTTGTCCATGCCCATTACCCCTGCCGACACCGCCGACTGGATCTCGCGGACCATCTGCTCGATGTCGTAGGTAGCGACCGCGGTCTGGTCCGCCAGACGCCGTACTTCGGTGGCGACCACAGCAAAGCCGCGGCCGTACTCTCCGGCCTTTTCCGCTTCGATGGCAGCGTTCAGCGACAGCAGGTTGGTCTGGTCGGCGACCTTGACGATGGTCACCACCACCTGATTGATGTTGCCAGCCTTCTCGTTGAGGATCGCCAGCTTGGCATTCACCAGGTCAGCCGCGCCCATCACCGAGTGCATGGTGTCTTCCATGCGCGCCAGGCCTTGCTGGCCGGAGCCGGCAAGTACCGAGGCCTGGTCAGCGGCGCTGGACACCTCGGTCATGGTGCGCACCAGGTCGCGCGAGGTGGCCGCGATTTCCCGCGAGGTAGCGCCGATTTCCGTGGTGGTGGCGGCGGTTTCAGTGGCAGTAGCCTGTTGCTGCTTGGAGGTGGCGGCAATCTCGGTCACCGAGGTGGTGACTTGCACAGAGGAACGCTGGGCCTGGGACACCAGGGCAGTGAGCTCGGTCATCATGTCGTTGAAGCCGGTTTCCACCGCGCCGAACTCGTCCTTGCGCTCCAGATTCAAACGGCCGCTCAAGTCACCGGTACGCATGACTTCGAGAATATTCACAATGCGGTTCATCGGCGCCATGATCGCCCGCATCAGCAGCAGGCCACAGAGGCCGGCAGCGAGGGTCGCCAGCAGCAACGACACGCCCATGCTGACTTTGGCCGCCGCCACGGCATCGTCAATGGCGGTGGTGGCGGAGTCGGCCACAGATTTGTTCTCGGTGATGATGTCGTTGAGTTTCATCCGACCCGCGGTCCAGGCCGGAGTCAGCTGTTCATTGAACAGGCGGATCGCCTCGGCTTCCTGCTTGCGCTGATGCAGGTCGAGCACCGCAGCCTGGATCCGATTGAACTCCTGGTGGGCTTTTTCAAAGGCGTCGAACTCAGTCTGGTCTTCGCGGCTGTTGATGGTCTGCCTGTAGTTGCCCATCTGGGTTTCCAGGCGCTGCTCAAAGGCCTTGAAATCCGCCCGGTCCTCGGCGCTGATGGCCTGGTCCTGCTTGAGGCCGATGATCTCCTGGGTCTGGATATAACTGTCGACCCAAGCGCTGCGGATCATCGAGCTGAAATAGACGCCGGGCACCGCATCGGTGCGCACTCGCTCCTCGCCGGCCTCGATCTTCAACAGCCGCGAGTACGAGACGACGACCATCAACAGCATGATGGCGATAATCACCGCAAAGCTCGCCAAAATGCGTTGGCGCAACGTCCAGTTCTTCACAGTCAGTCCTCGAGGCCATTCAAAAATGGGAGGAGTATAGCCGAGGACGATGCCGGTTTTATGGGTGGTTTAACGACACAGGTGGCACTTTCGATAAATTTGTGCACCCGCTCTGGATCGCGTGTGAGCGGGAGTTTCACGACCTCCACAGAGGGTATTTCGGCAAATCCACCCGGTAGAACCGCCATCCTTGGCGAGGGGCAGAACGACGCTGTATTCAGCCGTTGGCCTGGCGTACCTGGTTTTCCAGCTCGGCCTTGAGGCCTGGCGCCAGATGGAGCTGGCGCGCCAGCTCCTCCAGATAGGCCTTTTCCATGAAGTGCTCTTCATCCACCAGCATCACACTGGCCAGGTACATCTCGGCAGCCATTTCCGGCGTGGTCGCGGCCCGGGCGACATCCGCCGGGTCCAGGGGCTTGTTCAGTTCGCTGTGCAGCCAATGCTGCAACTGCGGGTCGCTGTCGAGCCTGCGCAATTCACCCTCGATCAGTGCCCGCTCACGCTCGTCCACATGCCCATCGGCCTTGGCCGCTGCCACCAACGCCTTGAGGATCGCCTGGCTGTGCTGCTCTACCTGCTGCGGCGGCAGGCGATCAAGGGTCTGCGGCTCCTGACGCGGGGCCTGGCCCTGCTGGGCATTCCAATTGCCATACGCCTTGTAGGCCAACACCCCGAGGGCCGCCAGGCCGCCGTAGGTCAGGGCCTTGCCGCCGAACTTGCGGGCCTTTTTATTGCCCAGCAGCAAGCCCATGGCGCCGGCTGCCAGGGCTCCACCGCCCGCTCCGGAGAGCAGCCCGCCCAACCCGCCGGCCTGGCCACCGAGCAAGCCGCCGAGACCGCCCGAGCGGGCCTTGGGATTGTCCGTCGGTGCTGCGCCCGCCTTGTTCTGCAGGAGCTCCTGGCCGGACCTGAGTAATTGATCGAGCAATCCACGGGTGTTCATCTGCGCCTCCGGAAAATAGGTGTCATGTCGACACATAAGGCCGTAAGCCTAGAGAGAAGTGCCCGGGTCGAGGGGGACGATAGTGCTTCTGAATGTTGCTTTCTCCGGAACCAGCAGCCGCCGACGCCGACAGGCGCGGGCGGCACGCCAGGCCGTGCCAGACTGGATTAGCACCCCGAGTTGCGGCACTATCCGCCGCCTGCAAAACACCGACGCCACAGACCGGACCCAGTTGATCCCTTCCGGCAGCAAGGATGCGCCCATGCCCCGTCATACCCACGCCAGCGCCTGCGAGTGCCAGCCATGAGCCAGGACCCCGCCGACCGCTATCAAGTGATACGAATCCTCACCGGCCTGGTGCCCCACTCGCTGGTGCCGCTGCTGTTCTACTACGCGCATGTCTGGGGCATTCCGGTGTATCGCAGCCACTTCGGCGCCCTCGCCAAGGGCTTCGGCCTGGGGATGTTGGTGGAGCTTCTGCTGCAGTTGCTGATCGTCGTCAGTTTCCTGCTGGTCCTGGTGCCCAACCTCAAGGTCAAGCTGGTCCTGATCGGCACCCTGGTGCTGTTCACCGCCTGGGCGCTGTTTCCCTACCACCCGGTACGCGGCTACATCTACTGCTTGCTGATGACGGTGCCGTCGTTGCTGGCGATCTGGCTGGCGCAATGGCTGTGCCGGCTGTTGCAACCCAAGGGGCTGCTGCATGCCCAGTGAAAGACAGCGCACTGGCCGCCTCTGCCTGCTGATGTTGCTGGCGCTTGGCCAACCCTGCCTGGCCATGAGCCTGGAACAGCAGTTCGCCGGCATCGCCCACTGCTCCATGGAGAACATCTACCTGGACGCCAGCGACCATCAGCCCCGGGGCGAGTACTTCAGCGAGCGCCAACTGCAACCTTGCGAACTCGACGAAGCCGCCCGCTACTGCGTCGACGACCAGTACCACGGCCTGACAGTCAGCGCAGTGATGATTCCCTATCGCGGGCCGTTCTCGGTACACGCGCTGTACCTCAAGGACAGTGTCGACAGCGTGCGCCAGCACCTGGGAGGCGCTTTCTTCGGTGATGGCCGGGAACGCCCGCTGCTCATCGAAGACCGCCACAACCCCGGCAGCTCGGTGCTGTATTGCGACCCGCAAAGCCAATGAGCCCTATTGCCCACATGCCTCTTCTGAACCACCTCCGGATGCCCCTGCCGATGCCCACTGCCCGCCACTGTTTGCGCCTGATCGCCCTGAGCCTGCTGCTGGGCGGTGGCACCCAGGCGGCGGCCGCGCCTGCCTGCCCATCCAACGACCTGAAAACCTTTGCCCAGGCCTTTGCCAGCAGCCCGCAACTGCAGCAGGCATTCAGCGCCTCGCCACTGGTCGAGCAACGGCCGGTCACTGACGACCGCGGCCGAGAAGTCACTGCGCGCTACAAGCTGACGGGCGACATCCGCCACCTGCTGACCCGGCTCGACCCCAAGGCCCAGGCCGAGGCTGGCCTGCAGACGTTCTGGGAAGGCCAGACCCTGGTGGTCAATGACCCCCAGGGCGATGTGGTGCAGGCCTTCGTCTTTGAACAGGGCGCCTGTTGGCAACTGGTGCGCGTCGAGCAGTGGTCGATGGACGAGTTGCTCACGCGCAGCGCCCCGGCAGGCGAAAGCGCCCTGCAACGGCAGATGCGCAAAGCCGACCTGTTCCTCGGCTACGGCGGGCGCGAGCAGTACCTGCTGACGACGTACTTCTTCGAGCTCGGGCAACGAATTTTGCTGGATGCCGCCCGCCACGGTTCGCCCAAGGCGGCGGTGCAGGCAGTCAGCCTGGGCTATTCGGGCATGGCCCCGGCGCTCAAGCCGGGGGAGCCGGAAGAACTGCTGCTGCCCTACGCCAAGACCGATGCCGAGGCGGCGCTGATGCTGTCCATGTATTACTGCGACCCCCTCGGCGACGGCTCCGTCACCGAATGCCAGCAGCCGCGCAAGTCCGAAGAGCTGGTGCTGCGCACCGCCAGGGAGCTGGATTCAGCCAGCGCCTACCACTACCTGGGCAGTGGCTATGCCGATGGCCAGTGGGGCGTCACCGACAAGGCCAGGGCCCTGGCCTGCCACCAGGAAGCGCTCAAGCGCGGTGACCTGCACAGCCTCTGGGCCCTGACCTGGTGGACCAAAAAGAACGAGATGCCGGCCAGCGGCGCCCAGTGCCTGGAGGGCTCCAGCGAGACTCCACCCGGGGCCTGAAGCAGGCCATCTGATGACCCTGCAGGGCCTTGGGCCAGCACTTATTGACTCTTTTTAACAAGAGTCTTGTTGCTTCGACGCCAAGCCATCGAGTTAATTGAGCAACCACTCAATTAACTTGAAAGGCTCACGCCATGCGTCCTGCCAACCTTGAACAACGCGAAGCCCGACGCCAGGCGCTGTTGGATGCCGCCGCCCGCTGCTTTGCCGAAAACGGTTTTGTCGCCACCCGCACCGCCGACATCTGCCTGCAGGCCGAGATGAGCGCCGGCAACCTGTTCCACTACTTCCCCAACAAACAGGCACTGCTGCTGGCGCTGATCAACCGCGAAGGACAGCAGATCGAGCAGGCCATGGCCCAGCTGCTGCTGGAAACTGATCCCCTGGCGGCGCTGCTGGCGTTCTTCGAACATGTCTGCCAGCTGGCCCAGGACCCGCAATACACCGGCCTGGCCCTGGAGATCGCCGCCCTGAGCCACCGCGACCCACACGTGGCGCAGCAGGTGCGCCACAACGACTGGCTGCTGCGCCAGGGCCTCGCCGCCCTGGTGCAACGGGCCAACCAACAAGGGCAGGTCCACAGTGCCCTGGGGATAGAGCAGATCACCGGCTGGCTGGCCGCCTTGATCGACGGCCTGTTCACCCGGGTCGCCGTCGACCCACAGTTCCACCCCGCCAACCAAGTGCAGGTTCTGCAGCAGTTGGTGCTGCACCTGCTCCAGGGGCAATCGACATGAACACCCTTGCAACCGCTCCAGCAACCCGGACCGCTCGCCTGGAACAGGTCGATGCCCTTCGCGGCTTCGCCCTGTTCGGCATCTTGATGGTGAATATCTGGGCCTTCGCCGACCCTTACTACGCCTCGGCAAGCAGCAACCCGGGCTACGCCAGCGCTACCGACCACCTGATCCGCTGGCTGGTCTCGACCTTCTTCGAAGCCAAGTTCTACCTGCTGTTTTCCTTTCTGTTCGGCTACAGCTTCACCCTGCAAATGGCTTCCGCCGAACGGGCCGCCGAGCCCTTCGTACCGCGCATGCTGCGCCGCCAGCTGGCGATGCTGGGCATTGGCCTGGTGCATGGGCTGTTGCTGTTCAACGGCGAGATCCTTTCCCTCTATGCCCTGCTGGGCCTGCTCCTGCTGGGCCTGCGCGGACTGTCGGCGGCGACCGCCAGCCGCCTGGCCCTGATCCTGCTGAGCTGCGCCGGGCTGCTGATCATCGCCCTGGGGGCCGTGCTGCTGAGCCTGGGGGCCTATACCGGCACGGCCAGCGACGAGCCCCTGCTCAAGGCCACGGCCCTAGGCGGCAGCGCCCTGCAGACCCTGGAGTTCAATGCCAGCCACTGGCTGGAAACGCTGCTGGCCCTGTGGATACTCCAGGGGCCCAGCACCCTGGCGATGTTCCTCCTGGGCTATGTGGCCGGGCGCAAGGAGCTGCTGATAGCGCCCTTCAGCTTTGCCCAGCGGGTTGCGCAATTGCTGGCCATCAGCCTGCCCATCGGTCTCGGCGGCGCCATGCTCTACGCCTACTGGGCCGCCTATTTTCCGGGCGCTGGGCTGGAGGTGATCGGCTACGGCATCAGCCAGTTGACCGCACCGCTGCTCTCGGTCAGCTACGGGCTGTTGCTGCTCAGCCTGTTCCAGAGCAACCTCGGCCAGGCCCTGTGCCGGCGGCTGGCACCCTTGGGGCGGATGTCCCTGAGCAACTACCTGCTGCAATCGCTGCTGCTCAACCTGCTGTTCAGCGGCTATGGCCTGGGACTGGTCAATCGCGTCGCGCCCCTATGGATACCGCTGCTGGTGATTGCCGTCTATCTGCTGCAAATGCAGCTCAGTGCCCGCTGGCTGCGGCGCCATCAGTACGGGCCCTGCGAGTGGCTGCTGCGGGCCATCACCATCGGCGCCTGGCCCAACTGGCGCAAGGCCTAGGCCAGCGGCAGGTACAGGTGGATATCCTCGGGCTCGATGCGCAGCAGCGTCGGGTCCGGGGTCGCCAGCAGCTTGCAGCCAAGGCCAGTATAGAAATCCACCGTGTGCCGCGATGGCGTGGCCGACACATACAGGCCCTGGCCGCCCATGGCCAAGGCCTGCTCCCGGGCCAGGGCAAACAGCTGCCGACCCAGGCCCAAGCCACGGTAGGCCTGGCTCACATGCAGGAACTTCAATTGCCGCAGGTCCAGCCCGGCGTTGTCGATTGGCAAGCAATCCACCACCGCTGCCGCCACCAGCTTCGGCCCATCGAAGATCCCGTACAGCCAACCTCCCCGCTGGTAACACTGCTGCAAGATCAGCGCATCATGCTCGGCTTCACCTTCCGGCCAGCCCGGCACCACTTCATGCTGTGGATAACACCGCAACTGCCCGTCCTGCAGGCAGTAGAACTCATCGATCACCTCGGCACGGTCAATCAGTTTGAGCAGTGGAATGTCGTCTTCGGTGAGCGGGCGCGGATGCAGCATGAGGCCAGTTCCTGGTGGTGATCGGGAAGTTACCAATGGACACAAGCTAATCATTTTTTTGCCCTGGGCGAACCGTTTACTCTATTGCGCATATGTTTAAAGACCGTTGTGTTTGGCCGATGGCATGACCGAACCTCTATTCGCGATCCTCTCTTCAGCCAGGAACGGCTCGGGATCTTATCAACACAAGGTTCACCCATGCACCGCAGGCATCTCCTCAAAGCATCCATGGCCCTGGCGGCCTATACCGGCCTCTCGGCCAGCGGTCTGCTGGCCGCGCGGGCCTGGGCCGGCACCGCTGATGGCGAAGCCCTGGCGTTCGACTTCGAACGCCTCAAGGCCCAGGCCAGACAGTTGGCCGGCAAGCCCTACGTCGACACCAAGCAGGTGCTGCCGCCAACCCTGGCGAAAATGACTCCGCAGCACTTCAACGCCATCCAGTACGATGCCAAGCATTCGCTGTGGAACGAACTCAACGGCCAGTTGGACGTGCAGTTCTTCCACGTCGGCATGGGCTTCAAGCAGCCGGTGCGCATGCACAGTGTCGACCCCAAGACCCGCCTGGCCCGGGAGGTGCACTTCCGCCCTTCCCTGTTCAACTACCAGAACACCAGCGTCGACACCGCACAGCTCAAGGGCGACCTGGGCTTTGCCGGCTTCAAGCTGTTCAAGGCCCCGGAGCTGGACAGGCACGACGTGGTGTCCTTCCTTGGCGCCAGCTACTTGCGTGCGGTGGACGCCACCGGCCAGTACGGTCTCTCGGCCCGGGGCCTGGCCATCGACACCTACGCCAAGCGCCGTGAGGAATTCCCCGACTTCACCCAGTTCTGGTTCGAGACCCCGGACAAGGACAGCACCCGCTTCGTGGTCTACGCCCTGCTGGATTCGCCGAGTGCCACCGGCGCCTACCGCTTCGACATCGACTGCCAGGCCGAACGGGTGGTGATGGAAATCGACGCCCACGTCAACGCCCGCACCGCCATCGAGCAATTGGGCATCGCGCCGATGACCAGCATGTTCAGCTGCGGCACCCATGAACGGCGCATGTGCGACACCATCCACCCACAGATCCACGACTCCGATCGCCTGGCCATGTGGCGCGGCAACGGCGAATGGATCTGCCGGCCGCTGAACAACCCGGCGACCCTGCAATTCAACGCATTCGCCGACAAGGACCCGAAAGGCTTCGGCCTGGTACAGACCGACCACGAGTTCGCCAGCTACCAGGACACCGTGGACTGGTACAGCCGCCGCCCGAGCCTGTGGGTCGAGCCCACCACGGCCTGGGGCGAAGGCAGCGTCGACCTGCTGGAAATCCCTACCACCGGCGAAACCATGGACAACATCGTGGCCTTCTGGACCCCGAAAAAACCGGTGGCCGCGGGTGACTCGCTGAACTACGGCTACAAGCTCTACTGGAGCGCCCTGCCGCCAGTGGGCACACCCTTGGCCCGAGTGCACGCCACCCGTTCCGGCATGGGCGGTTTCGTCGAGGGCTGGGCCCCGGGCGAGCATTACCCGGAAGTCTGGGCGCGGCGTTTTGCCGTGGACTTCACCGGCGGCGGCCTCGACCGCCTGCCGGCGGGCACCGGGATCGAGCCGGTGGTCACCGCGTCCAACGGTGAGGTCAAGGATTTCAGCGTACTGGTGCTGGACGAGATCAAGGGCTACCGCATCCTCTTCGACTGGTACCCCAGCAACGACAGCGTCGAGCCGGTGGAACTGCGGCTGTTCATCCGCAGCAACGACCGCACCCTGAGCGAGACCTGGCTGTACCAGTACTTCCCGCCGGCGCCGAACAAGCGCAAATACCCATGACCCGCTGACAGCCCCGACCCGCTGCTCCCCGTAGGAGCGGGCTTGCCCGCGAAGGCGTCGGCACATACAGCGCCTGCCCCACGGGCCTCTTCGCCGGCAAGCCAGCTCCTACAGATCGGCATCGTCCGTGTAGGAGCGGGCTTGCCCGCGAAGGCGTCGGTACGTACAGCGCCCGCCCCACGGGCCTCTTCGCCGGCAAGCCGGCTCCTACAGATCGGCGGCGTACATGTAGGAGCGGGCTTGCCCGCGAAGGCGTCGGTACACACAGCGCCCGCCCCAAGGGCCTCTTCGCCGGCAAGCCGGCTCCTACAGATCGGCGGCGTCCGTGTAGGAGCGGGCTTGCCCGCGAAGGCGGCCTGACGCCAGACACAAAAAAACCGGCCCACACGGGCCGGTTTTTTTACGCCTGAACGAGCTTAATCCCGCAGATCCGACTCATGAATCGGCTGGTCCCTGTGGGTCGCCCGCTGATACTGCGCCGGCCAGATCGCCTTGCGCCCGCCCAGATCATCGTCGGCATGCAGCGGCCAGTAAGGGTCACGCAACAGCTCCCGAGCGAGAAAGATGATGTCCGCCTGACAGGTACGCAGAATATGCTCCGCCTGGGCCGGTTCGGTAATCAGGCCCACAGTCCCGGTGGCAATCCCCGACTCCTTGCGCACCCGCTCGGCAAAGCGCGTCTGGTAACCGGGGCCAGTAGGAATCTCGGCGTTGGCCGCAGTGCCTCCGGACGACACATCGATCAAATCCACCCCCAGGTCCTTGAGGCGCCGCGCCAACTCCACGGTCTCGTCCGGGTTCCAGCCGTCCTCCACCCAATCGGTGGCCGACACCCGCACGAACAACGGCAGCTCTTCGGGCCAGACCTTTCGCACCGCCTCGGTCACCTGCAACACCAGGCGAATGCGATTCTCGAACGAGCCGCCGTAGCGGTCCTGGCGCTGATTACTCAAGGGCGACAGGAACTGATGCAGCAGATAGCCATGGGCTGCATGCACTTCCACCACTTTGAAACCGGCCTCCAGCGCGCGTTTGGCGGCCGCAACGAAGGCCTGGATGATCTCGCCAATCTGCCCCTCGTCGAGCTGGGTCGGCGGCGTGTGCTGCGGGTCGAAGGCGATCCGCGAAGGCCCCACCGGCACCCAGCCACCGTCCTCGGGCTTGACGCTGCCGGACTTGCCCAGCCACGGCCGATGGGTGCTGGCCTTGCGCCCGGCATGGGCCAACTGGATGCCGGCCACCGCGCCCTGGGCGGTGATGAAGCGGGTGATGCGTTGCAAGGGCTCGATCTGCGCATCGTTCCAAAGGCCCAGGTCCTGGGCGGTGATCCGGCCATCGGCGGTGACCGCCGTGGCCTCGGTGAAGATCAGCCCGGCACCGCCGACGGCGCGGCTGCCCAGGTGCACCAGGTGCCAGTCGTTGGCCAGCCCATCCTGCGACGAGTACTGGCACATGGGCGACACCGCAATGCGGTTGAGGAGGGTCAGTTGACGCAGGGTATAGGGTTCAAGCAGCAGACTCATGGGGCACCTCTCGGTCAATGGTCAGGCTCCAGGGTTCTGTTTGAACGGCCGACGAGTGACTGCGAAGTGAAGCGCCCGCCCCCGCGGGTAGAAGAATGACAAAAGGTCACAAGGCCAATCAGACAGTGCTTAGAGACTAGTCGACAACACTGTCGCCGGCAGGGTTCCTGATACCGCACCGGGTAAAAAACTTGTTGCCCTGGCCGCTGCCAGCGGCAGCGGCCAGGGCCCTATCAGCCAAGCGGGGCTCGGCGATTGCCATCGAGCAAGGCCTCCACCACGCCCCGGGCCATTTCCACTGAATGCACCAGCGACCAGATCAGGCCACGCTCGATGCCGCTGGCGTGCTCGGTGATTTCATCGGACACCTCCTCGGCAGACTTGAGCAGCATGGAAACATGAATCAATGCTTCTTCGGCACTGATGCCGGGGCGCACAGCGAAGGGGTTGTCAGGCCCTGCAGGGCCGGCCACGGTGGGGTGCAGAGTCGCGATCAACGAGCCGTTTACGCAAGTGTTGGCCAGGGCATGGCGCACGGCTTCATTGGCCAGATCATGGTCTGGATTACGACGGGAAGAAGGATGGAGAACCGGCGGATCGGGGACGATCTTTTTCATGGTGCAGCTCCTTGGAATGGAGCCACCACCCCACGCTGCTAAACGTAAGGGTGGCAGCTGTACGCGGGTTAGCAGACCGGTCCAAGGAACCCGGCGCACCCAAGGGCGCCCCACGCACAGCCGCCATAACAGAACACAGCAGGCAGGAAAGCCAACTGGGCTTACGGCAACATTCACGTGTCTTGGTCACAGGCTGCTAAACCCGATCACTGAAAATTCAGTGATGATCCGAGCCTAGTGAGCCGAATACCCAGCCGCAAGCGCCCGAGAGTGTCTCGGAAACCCCTTACAAAAGAAAGAGACGTGCCGCCGCCCCGCTTTCCCAAAGTCTGGCAAAACCACCCGCGTCGTTTACTGCCAGTCAGTTAAGGACAAGCGCTGTACTTGTGGCGAGGGAGCAAGCTCCCTCGCCACAAGTTAGTTTTCGCTCGCTCCAGCGTTGAGCTGATCGGCACTACCCGCCTCAGCGCGGTTCGATATGGGCAATCATCAACTGCACGGTTTCCTGGCCGCGGAACTCGTTGAGGTCGAGTTTGTAGGCCAGTTCCACCCAGCGGATGGTCGGGTTGGGCCAGACTTCACGGTCGATGCCGAAGGCGATGCCGTCCAGCTTCAGCGAGCCGCATTCGCTGCGCAGCACCACTTTCAGGTGGCGTTCGCCAACGATGCGCTGTTCCACCAGTTCGAACACGCCATGGAACATCGGCTCGGGGAAGTGCTGGCCCCAGGGGCCGGCATGGCGCAGGGCACGGGCCAGTTCCAGGTGGAACTCTTCCACGGCCAGGGTGCCATCGGACAGCAGGCGTCCGGTCAGGTCTTCCTCTTGCAGCTGGCGCCGCACTTCTTCGTCGAAGGCTTGGGCGAAGGCCGGGAAGTTCGACTCCGGCAGCGACAGGCCGGCGGCCATGGCGTGGCCGCCGAACTTGCTGATCAATTGCGGCTGGCGCGCCGCCACGGCATCCAGGGCATCACGGATATGGAACCCCGGCACCGAGCGTGCGGAGCCCTTGAGCATGCCGTCACCGGCATCGGCAAAGGCGATGGTCGGGCGGTGGTAACGCTCTTTCAGGCGTGAGGCAAGAATCCCGATCACCCCCTGGTGCCAGTCGGCATCGAACAGGCATAGGCCAAATGGCATCGACTCCAGCGGCAGGTCCTTGAGCTGGGCCAGGGCCTCGCGCTGCATGCCTTGCTCGATGGACTTGCGGTCCTGGTTCAGTTCGTCGAGCTGAGCGGCCATGGCCCGAGCAGACGCCACATCGTCACTGAGCAGGCACTCGATGCCCAGGCTCATGTCGTCCAGGCGCCCGGCGGCGTTCAGCCGTGGCCCAAGAATGAAACCCAGGTCGGTGGAAGTAATCCGCGCGTGGTCACGCTTGGCCACTTCGAGGATTGCCTTGAGCCCCGGTCGTGCGCGACCGGCGCGAATCCGCTCCAGGCCCTGGTGCACCAGGATGCGGTTGTTGGCGTCCAGGGGCACCACGTCCGCCACGCTGCCCAGGGCCACCAGGTCCAGCAGCTCGCCGATGTTCGGCTGCGGCTGGGTCTCGTAGCGTCCCAGGCTGCGCAGGCGTGCGCGCAGGGCCATCAGCACATAGAAGATCACCCCGACCCCGGCCAGAGCCTTGCTGGGAAACTCGCAACCCGGCTGGTTGGGGTTGACGATGGCGTCCGCCGCCGGCAGTTCGTGGCCGGGCAAGTGGTGGTCGGTGACCAGCACTTGCAAGCCGGCCGCCTTGGCCGCCGCCACGCCTTCGACGCTGGAGATGCCGTTGTCCACGGTGATCAGCAGCTGCGGCTCGCGCTGCAGGGCCACGGCGACGATTTCCGGGGTCAGGCCGTAGCCGTATTCGAAGCGGTTGGGCACCAGGTAATCGACATGGGCCGCGCCCAGCAGGCGCAGGCCCAGCAGGCCCACAGTGCTGGCGGTGGCGCCGTCGGCATCGAAGTCGCCGACGATGAGGATGCGCTGGCGCTGGTCCAGGGCGGTCACCAGCAGGTCCACCGCGGCATCGATGCCCTTGAGCTGCTGATACGGAATCAGCCGCGCCAGGCTCTTGTCCAGCTCCTCCACCGACTGCACGCCACGGGCGGCGTAGAGGCGGGTCAGCAGCGGCGGCAGATCACCGAGAAAGGGCAGGACGGCGGGCAACTCACGGGGTTCGATACGCATGGGCTAACAGCAACTTCTCTTGAATACGAAAGATCGATCAGGGGGCGGGGCGGGCAATCAGCCGCGGTCGCCCAGCAGCCACTCCAGCTGCACTTCGTGCTGGCCGCGATCATCGGTGACGAAGATCGTGCCTTCGCTGATCATCACGTCCCACTTGATCACTCGTGGCATGTCCTTGGCCAGGGTTTCCAGCACGTCCTGGGGCACGCCGGCGATGTTGAGGTTCTTCAGGTTTTTCACTGCGTCCACCACCCGGGTCTGCCAGACCCGCAGGCTGCCGTAGGCCAGCAGGCTGGTGCGCTCGGTGCGGCGCGAGCACCAGGTCAGGCGATCGGCATCCGGCTGGCCGACTTCGATCCAGTGCAGCACGCGGTCATCCAGGCTCTTTTCCCACAGGGCCGGCTCATCCACGTCCGACAGACCACGACCGAACGACAGGTGCTCGTTGTACCAGAAGGCGTAGGCCAGCAGCCGCACGGTCATGCGCTCTTCGGTTTCCGAAGGGTGACGGGCAATGGTCTGCTTGACGCTTTCATAGACCCCGCGGTCGAGATCAGTCAGGTTCAGTTCAAATTTGTAGGTGGTGGACGGCTGGGCCATGTGCGGGCTTCTTGAGTGTGCGAAAAGGCGGCAAGTCTAACCCGAAACCCGCCGCCCTGCCCGACCGCTGACCGGCCGGCGGGCCTTCTGCTGAAATCCGCAGCAATGCATTGCCTCGGTAAAGACAGTTGCCAGCCTGCCGCCAGGGTTTTATAACGCCCGCGCGAATCGGCTGGCGCGCACCGCGCCAATGCCGCCGCTCAATAGAAAAGGACGTCCATGACCCTCTTTGTCACCCTGCTTGTCATCGTGCTGGTGTTCATCGCATTGATTTTGTACTCCCGCCAGAAAATGGCTGAACAGAACGAGGCCCTGCCAGCTGCCAGCGACATTACCGCGCAAATCAACCAAACCCTGCTGCTGAGCAAATCCGAACCGCTGCTGGCGCTGAAACTGGCCGAGCGCCTGAGCGGCGAGCTCCGGGAGCTGGCGCTGCAATTGGTGGCCGCCGAACTCTACCTCGCGGGGCACAAGGCCAAGGCTCTGGAAATAGGCAGGCAACTGCCGCCCGATGCTCGGGAATACGTCCTCAATACGCTGATCGAGTCGCTGCTCGACACCGACGATACCCAGGCCTGCCTGGAACTGCTGGACCAGTGGGGCCAGCCCCTGCCCAGTTGGCCACTGCTGCAGGTACGCATTCTTCAGGCCCGCGGCGAGCAGGAACGTGCCCTGGCCGTGCTGGGCGAGCTGAGCGATCCGCAAAACCCCGCAGCCCCGGAAGAGCAGAGCATCAGCAACATCCTGACCCTCTCCGGCCTGCAATTTAAGGCGGGAATGCAAGACCAGGCGCTGCTCAGCCTCGAACGGGCCTGGGCCCAATTCCAGGACCCCGCCGCGGGGCGCTATCTGACGGAGTGGCGCAGCCTGTTCGATGAGTGCGCGGCCCAGGGCCGGTTTGAACTGGTCCTCGCCCGGACGCCGGCACTGGCTGCCGAAGAACAGGTCCAGGCCATCCTCGCCCTGTTCGAGGCCGGCCAAACGGAGCCGGCCTTCAGCCTGATGGCAGACAACGGCTCCCTCTACTACACAACCTACAGCGCGTTGATGGACTCGGCCCTGAAGCGCCAGCAACTCGATCTTGCCCTGCGCCTGCTGGACGTTGTCCCCGACCTGCATCAGCACGGCCTGCTCCTGCACCTGCTCAACCATCTGGCGGCACAGGGCCGCACCGCTGAAGCCGAGGCCCTGCTGCAAGAGCGGGTCAGTGAAGCGTCCCAGCGTCCGACCCTGATGCTCAGCCTCTGCGAAGAGCAGCACCAGGCGCAGCCGCAATGGACTGCCGCGCTACTGGCCCAGGCCCTGCAACTGATCGACGGCTACAAGCACGAATCGGAGTTCTGGGGTGGCATGCGCTTGCACGCCCTGCAGGTCCAACTGCAAGCCCAGAGCCGCCTGCCTGCCCATCGCCGGGACAGCTGGCTGGTGCGTAGCAGCCTTGAGGAAATGCACAACCTGCGCGAGCAGCAGGATGCCGAGCAGCAACTGCTGCACCTCTGCCAACAAGCCCGGCTATTGCATGACCTGGACCAGACCGCCCAGGCCAGGACGCTGTTGGAGCAGGCAATGAAACTGCTGGACAGCGCTCCGTTGCCGGAGATCGACGAAGACGTGAAAACCATCTACCTGGAGGACATTGCCAGCGCCTACCTGTACCTCGACGAGGCAGAAGCGGCCCAGGCCCTGCAGGATCAGCTGCACGCGCAGGACGCCGGCAGCCACATGCTGGAAGAGGACTTGCTGCTGCACCACATCCAGCACCAGCGCTTTGCCCAGGCCATCGAGGCGCTGAATCTGAGCACCCTGCTCAGTGACAAGAAACCCCTGTCACGCCTGTATCAAGCCCTGGAGGAGATGCATCAACGGGCCCCCGAGCGCGCCGCCGAGTTCCAGCAACAACTGCTGGACCGGCTGATCAGCGGTGAAGCCATGCGCGCTTCCCAGCACGCCTGACCGAGTGCGCCCCGCTGCACGCCCTCAACGGGGCGCGTAGCGGGCCCCGTGGCTTGCCACGTGCCCACTGCTCCCTGATAACCCCGCACGCCATAGAGCTATGCATGACGCAAAGCGGCGCAAACGAGGTAGCGCAAAGGATCCCCATGGATATCGGTCTTGGTCTTGTTCTTGTCATCGTTGTACTGGTCGTCGTCTTCTGGACATTTCTGCGCGACGACAGCAGTGCCGCCCCGTCCCTCACTCCACAGACGCCCACAACAGAAGAACTCCAGAAGATCGAACGGCTGGCGCTGCTCAACGCCTTCGACCCCGAACTGGCCTATCAACTGGCGCAGCGCCTGAGCCCGACAGCCAAGCCACTGATCCTCGTCCAAGTCATCGGCGCCTTGTTCAACGCCGGGCGGACCGACAGGGCGACGACCATCCTGAACGAGCTCAGCCCCCCTCACAGGGACGTTGCGCTGGGCGACATGCTCAGCACACTGTTCGCCCAAAAACAGCCGCAAGCTGCCCTGGACCTGCTCAAGCACAACGCCCAGCACGAGGCGCTGCCCTTGATCCTGGCAGTGCAGGTAGCCCAGGCCCGCGGCGATTCGACACAAACCCAACGCCTGATCATGGAACTCAGTGCCCTGTCGGAAGAATCGCGCAGCCAGACCTTGAGCGGCCCCCGACAACCGACTGCTGGCCAGCCTGCAATATGCTTCAGGGCTGGAAGCGGCTGCCGCCATCAGCCTGCAATATGCCTGGGCATGGGTGGTTCATTACCAGCCCTTGCCCGATGAACTGCGGGCGGTTCTGCTTGAGTACCTGGCTCAGGGCCGGATTCAGGAGATTCCCGGGCTCGGCTCGCAGCTGCAACCCGCCGGGCTGGCAACCGCCGGGGCGGTCCTGCTTGAAGCCGGATACCCCGAGCCAGCCTTCGCTTGGCTGACACAGGCTGGCGCTAGTGCCACGAACCAGGATTACGCCAGGCTGATGGATTCGCTCCTGCAGAAAAACCACAGCGACATCGCCCTGCGCCTGCTCGCCTGCGCGCCCTCCGAGATCAGCGACCACCTGCTGCTGAGCCTGCTGCTGTGGCATGCCGCGCAAGGTTCAAGCGCGCAAGCGCAGGCCCTGCTCGACAGCCAGCAGCAGGCCCCCGAGCAGCGCTTCAATCTGCTGCTCAATCTGTGGGCGAATATCGATGCCCAGGCCGCGTGGCGTACATCGCTCTTCGAGCAGGCCATGGCCGAGTTGGAAAAGCTGCGTGGCCAGGATGCCTGGTCCTGGTGCCGGATGAGCGCACTGGAAATCCAGTTGCAGGTCCAGGCCGGCTTGCCATCGCTGCAACGGGACAGCTGGCTGGTCAGCAACAGCCTGGAAGAACTGACCCGGCTCAGCGAGCAGATCGACACCTCGGACCGCCTGGATAAATACCGCGTCCAGGCCCGCCTGTTGCATGAACTGGGACACACGGCGCAAGCCGAACAACTGTTGGACAAGGCCCTGAAACTGCTGGAAGAACTGGACGACCCCGAGATCGGCGAAGACCTCCACAGCTACCATCGGGCGTTCATCGCGTGCAGCTACTTGAGCCTCGGCAACTCGGAAAAGGCCGAGGCGCTGTACGCGCTGTTGGGTAGCAATGCGTTCGCTAGAGAGCCTCTGGAGCGCGACCTGCTGAACAGCCACATCGAGCAGGCACGCCTCGAAGAGGCGGTCGAGATGCTCACCCTGGATAACATGTGCACCCAGAGCAACCCTCTGCCGCGGCTGCACGAGGCCCTCGACAGCCTGCACAGCGGCGCCCCCGAGCGCATCGTCGAACTGAAAAAACGCTTGCTGGACAAGCTCGATAGCGATCCGTTCTGGAAGGAACTGCCGCAGTTCAACTAAGCGGATAACCCACAGCGCCGCCCTCCTTGGCGGCGCACAGCCGATCAACGCGGCGCGTAGCGGCTCCAGAGCTCGTTGAACTCCTTGAGATAACTGGCCACCAGTTGCGGATGATCGATCACCAGCAGGTTCTCTTCATTGCCGGTGGTGGCGCTGCGGGTCCAGTTGAAGCTGCCGTTGAGCAGGGTACGGCCATCGAACACGGCGAACTTGTGGTGCATGTGGAACGGCGTGTCGTCGATCCGCACCGGCACCCCGGCCTCCCGTAGCGCCGCGATATCGCTGCCGACATCGAACTGCTTTTCACTGTCGCTGATCACCCGCACCACCACGCCGCGCTTATGGCAGGCACGGATCTCGTCGCTCAGCTGATCGTCGGAAATGGTGAACACGCAGATGTCCACCGAGATCCGGGCCTGGCGGCACAGGTCGCGGATCTTGCGCCGGCAGTCCTCGCCGGGGCTGAAGTGGGCACTGGCCATGTCCCGCACCGGGGCGCTGTGGGTATCCAGGGTCTTGATCACCTGCTCCAGCCATTTCAGCGCCGGCAGCACATTAGCGCTGTCGGCCAGGCTCAACTCGCGCACCAGATCGAAGGCCCGATTGCGCAGGTAGCGCACCTGGTCGGTGCCCAGCTCACTGCCCAGTTGGCGCAGTTCGTCGCGCTCTTCATTGCTCAGTTTCAGGTCCTGCAGGCTGTCGCGCAGTTGCTGGTCCAGGTGGGCAAAATCCATGTCGTGATCCTTGGGTAGGCGCCGGCAAGCCGGCCTCTACGGTTGGGGGTCCTTGAGGGTCGGAACCTCGCCGTTGCTGAGCATGCGGCTCAGTTCGTCGAGACGGTTGGCAATGTCGCTGATGCGGTGATGACCGTGCAGGTCGACGTCGATCTTCTTGTGCATCACCTTGATCAGCGGCAGGAAGCTGTTTTCCAGCTGCTCGACCAGGCCTTCCAGCACTTCACGCATGCCTGGCTGTTCCGGCGTTTGCAGCTCAACTTCGATATGCGGCGTTTGCTGCCCCAGTCGCTCCAGGCCGGCCAGCAGTTCACGCCAGGGCTTGGCCGCCTCGGCCTCGTCCACTGGCGGCCGGGCCAGGCCACGTACGCCCTCGACCAGATCGTTGAGCTGAGCCACCACCCGGGTGCCGACATCGCTGTCGCTGCCGCCCATGGAACGGTTGCGCACGAAGTCGCGCTTGATCTGGGTCCAGCGTTCGCTCTGTTCCGGGGTCTGGTTACCGCGCAGCTCGGCGAGCTTGAGCAGGTTTTCCTCAGCGCCGGTGGTCAGCAGCTGGGACTCGCCCTGGTAGTGGTCGGCCAGCAGTTGCAGGAGCTCGGCATCGTTCATCACCGCCGAGATTTTCTCGGCCATCTTGTTCATGTTGCGGTAGCTGCCCTGCAGCCTGAACGCTGGTTCGCTGCGGTACTGATCGGCCTGGGCCGCACTGGCGATGTACTGCTGGTTGACCCGCAGCACCACGTCGCGGATCTGCATCAGGCGTTGCAGGGTGGTGGTGATCTCGTTGATCTCGGCGCCGCTGTAGCTGTGGCTCAGCTCATTGCTGGAGAAGGCCTTGCCCTCGGCCTTGGCGACGAAGCGGTAGACGTCGGCCATGTCGCGGGTGGCCAATGGCGCCAGCACCGAGTTGGAGGTCAGGCCGTTCTCGATGTAACTCAGGGCGAAGGCGTCCTGCATGCCCCCCAGGGTGTCGCCGAGGTTATAGATGTCCGCCCGGTTGGCCAGCATGTCGGGGATCTTGAACACCTCGCCGGACTCGGTGTACGGGTTGCCCGACATCACCACGCAGAATTTCTTGCCGCGCATGTCGTAGGTCTTGGTGCGGTCTTTCCACACGCCCTCGATACGTCGAGTGCCGTCACACAGCGAGATGAACTTCTGCAGGAATTCCGGGTGGGTGTGCTGGATGTCGTCGACATAGAGCATCACGTTGTTGCCCATCTCCAGGGCCAGGTTGAGCTTCTCCAGCTCCTGGCGCGAAGTGGCGTCCGGCGCCTGGGCCGGGTCCAGGGAGCGCACCTGGTGGCCCAGGGCCGGGCCGTTGATCTTCATGAAGATCAGGCCCAGGCGGTGCGCCACGTATTCCATCAGGGTGGTCTTGCCGTAGCCCGGTGGCGAAATCAGCATCAGCAGGCCCATCAGGTCGGTGCGCTTGTTCTCGCCCACGGTGCCCATCTGCTTGGCCAGGTTGTCGCCGATAAAGCCCAGGTACACGTCGTTGATCAGCTTGTTGCGCACGAAGGAGCTCAACGGCCGCGGCTTGAATTCGCTGAGGCGCAGGGCCGAGCGCTCGCGGCTGATGATGCCCTGGCGCAGGGCCTGGTAGCGCTGCAGGCCGGGCAGGAACTGTTCGCGGTGAGCTCGCAGGCGGGCGAAGAAACCGTCCACGGTGAGGGACAGGCTGCGTTCCTGGATGCGCGGGTGTTCGCCCATCAGGTTGTCGACCTTGAACCGCAGGTCGACTTCGGTGATGCGCTTGGCAAAATCCTCGCCCAGCAGCGACAGGGCCACGGCCTCGGGCACGTAGTCGCTCCATTCGGCGAACTCGCCTTCGGCGCACAGCGCCGACAGCCAGTTGCCGGCCAGCGCCCATTGCGCGGCCGGGCGCTCTGCCAGCTGGGCCAGGGCCTGCTGGTAGTCGTCCCACATGCGTGCGCCTTGCAGGCGCAGGGTCAGGGCTTCCTGCAACTGCTTGGCGTACTTGCTGAAGGTGAACTCGATCCGGTCCGCCGCCAGTTCCTGCACCAGGTACTCAGCAGCCTCCGGCAACAGCTCCGCCGGCAGGCTGAAGGCCTGCTGCTGGCGCCAGTCCTGCAGCGCCAGGAGGATTTCTTCCTGCAACTGCAGCAAGCCTTCACGGCGGCCGAACAGTTGCTGGATATGCCGACTGGTGCGAGCCCGCTCAGCCCATTGCCGGGGCTGCGGCTGGTGCTGCTGGCGGGCCCAGAAGAGTGCGGCGAAGGCTCGCGCCGCCGCGCCGAAACGCAGCAGACCGGCGCTGTCGCGCAGGGGCAACAGGTGCAGGAGGATCGCGGCGGCGTCGTGGTCGTGGATGCCCTTCTCGTAGCCTTCCTTGTAGCGCGGCGCGGCGAAGTCGCGGATCACCCGCGCCAGTTCTTCGGGGTGCGCCAGCAAGGGTTTCAGGCTTTCCAGGCTCAGGCCTTCCGCGCCTCGGTCGGCAGCGTCCAGCACTTGCCCGGCGAGGTATTCGGCGCGGTACAGCTGGGCCGACTCCGACTCCAGGGCCACCTGCCAGAAGTCCCGCAGGGCCTCCAGCTCGGGGTCGCGCAACGGTTCGAGGAAATCGGTGCCGGTGAGGTGCAGGTGCAGCTCATCACCCCGGGGCATCAGGGTCAGGTCCAGTTCCTGGGTGTTGACGCTGAAGCGGTGGCGCGGGCCGAGCTTGATGACGTTGCCACCCTCTTCGAACAGCTCGGTCTTGTCGCGCAGGGCGCGCACGGCCTGGTCCCGGGCGCCCTTGAGGCGCGACTCGACATCGTCGGCCTTGACGCTGTCCTTGAGCTCGCGCAGACGCTCGGCCAACTCGCGCAATTTGAGGATCAGCGGGTCGGCGGCGAAGAACGCGTTGAGCTCTTCGGCCTGGGTGAACTTGGCGGTGCGCCGGCCGAGGCTGTCGAGAATCCGCCGCGCCGCGTCCAGCAGGCCCTGGGCCTTGCGCTGGCGCTCGTCGAGCAGCGATTGCTTGTGGGCCTCGAAGGTTTCCAGCAATTCCTCGCGCTTGCCGAGGATGTCGCCGAGGAACTGTTCGTGATCGCCAAAGCGACTCTCCAGTTCTTCAAGCTGCACCAGCAACCGCGACAGTTGTTCGTCGCAGCGCTCGGGGTCCTGGGCCTGGGCCAGGGCATTGGTGATGCCCTGGCTGAAGAGTTTGAACTGGGCGCCGAACTGCGCCACGGTCTCGGTCGAGCCCAGGCCCTTGCGCCGTTGTTCGGCGCGGGCCTTGGCCTGGTTCAGGCGGGCGTAGATCTGCGAGATGGATTCGATGATCCGGGTGCGCTGGGTGGCGTCGTCGATCTGCAACGAGGCCATCAGGCCGGACAGCATGTCCAGGTCGCCGGCCATGGCTTGCAGGGCCCCCAGGGGCTCGCTGAGCTGGGCCACGGTCTCGGCTTTCTGCGCCTGGGCGTCCAGGGTTTCGAGCTGGGTGACGAAGGGCAGCAGGGCCTGCTCGCTGGCGAGGAAGGTCGCGGTGCCGGCGGCGGTGCGCTCCTGGGCCTTGAGCAGCTCGGCTTCCATGGCGTCGATGCGCGCCACGTCGATGTAGCGGTAGTCGCGAATGGTCAGCAACAGGCCGCGCTGGGCGGTGATGCCGTTCAGTGCATCGACGAAGCTCTGCACCTGGTCCCAGCTGTCCACCAGCAGGCTGTCCAGCAGGGCTTTCTGCTTGGCCTCGGCGGCCACCATGGCCTGGTCCGACTGACGGCGGATGCTCTCGACTTTCTCGTATTCGTCCAGCACCAGTTCCGAGGTGGAGGCCACTTCCCGCAGCAGCGGGGCCAGGCCGTCGAGCTCGGCACTGCCCAGCCAGTGGTAGACGTCGAACAGGCGCCGGGTGTTCTGGCACAGCAGCGAATAACGCTGCACCGACACCGCCGGGGTGTCGATCTCGCGGCACAGGTCGTAGAGATCGGACACGCTGCGCACCAGTTCGGCGTTGCCGATGCGCCCAAGGAAACCGCTGCGGGTCGGTTGCCGCGCGGCAAACTCCTCGGTGAAGAACGGCGTCTGCCAGACCTGCATCGGATGGACTCGGGTCGGCTCATCGCCTTCGGCAGCGAAGATCACCATGCGCCCGTCTTCCAGGCGCGCGTAGCCGTGGCCGAACAGCGGGTTCTGCAACTGGCGGTTGATCATGTTGTAGGTCAGCAGCACCGAGCGGCCCTGCTCGGGGTGGTAGAAGATGTACTGCACATCTTCACCGTTGGGCGAGCGCACCGAGCGCTTGTAGCGCATGCCTTCCATGGACTGCTCGAAGGTCTTGTACTCGCCGCTCTGCAGGTAATAACCGCCGGGGAAGATGATCCCGTGGTCTTCCGGCAGTTGCACGCAGGCCAGGCCGATGGCGTCGATGCGTTCGACCTGGCGGGTCAGGCTGTTGAACACCAGGTAGCGCCACTGCTCTTCGCGGTACGGCAGGACCTTGAGCAGGATCAGGCTGCCCAGGCGGGCGAATTCGATCTGCGAGTCGTCCAGGGACTGGGTCTTGTCCAGCACCTCTTCGCGGTAGATGCCCAGGCCCGATTCGGTATTGTTTTCGACCTTGATGGTCAGGTCGCCGCCGATGGTTTCGACGAACACCGTGTCGAGGATGTTCAGGTGCGGAAAGCGCCCTTCCACCACCATCTCGCGGGTGGCTTTCTTCCATTCGAAATCGAAGGGCGCCGGCAGGGCGATATCGCGCTCGCCGCGGTTGTCGATGTAACGCACGTCCCGGCCGTCCACCGAGATCGACCAGCGGAACACCCGCACATCGGTGACGCGCTCGCCGATCTGGAAACTCGCCAGCAGCTTGCCGTCACGGATCGCCAGTTGCAGCAGGCGGGTGTTCTTGTAATAGGTGTAGAGCTCATTGAAATCATTGAGGAAGCCCTGGGCAGCCAGGAAGCTGCCTTCCAGGGGCACGGGCTCGGCTTCATAGCCTTCGCCCTCTTCCACCAGCCGGTAGAGGGAAAACACGTCGGCGACGCTGGTTTCCTTCTTCAGGCCGATAAACACGTTGTAGCCAAACAGCAGGCAGTCGCCGACCTGGACGATGTCCCGGGCGATGCAGTTGTTCTCGGTACGGATGCGCACCCGCCCGACCACTTCCATGCGGCTGTTGCCGAACTCGTCGAGACGCCTCTGGTTGAGGCTGTCGGTGGTGGCCCGCAGGCGCTGGCCCTGGTCCAGCAGGCGCTTTTGCAGCACCTCATAGGCGCCGCCTTCGGCGACGGCCTTGTCCAATACGTCCTGCGGGGGAGTTGCGACTTGAGCGTCCGACATCGTGGCCTTCCTGGATCTACGGCGGTGTGCAAAAAAAGCGGGCTCCTGAAACCTGGAGCCCAGTACCTGAAACGCCCGCAGCGGCACCCGCCCTGGAGCCGTCGATACAGACGACGGCTGCGGGGCCGGGGAGCGCGGGTGAATCAGGTGGGGTCAGGCATTTCAGGCTTCGGCAGAGGGCGCCTCAACCTTGCGCGTAACGGCAGCGGCAGCCAGCTCGGCCGCTACGGCCGGGGCGCTCTTGCCGTTGAGCAGGCGCGCCAGGACGTCCTGGACCACCGGGCTCTTGCCCACCACGCCCTCGATGGCCTTGCCCACCGACAGCGACTTGGCAAAGGAGTTGAAGAAGTCGCCTTCGCCACCGACGATCTCGATCTTGGCCTTGCTGAGGGCAGCAGACAGTACTTCGGCCTGGTCCTTGGCGATTTCCTTGTTGGCGGCGATGGCGGCCATCGCTTCCTCGAAGTTCTTCTCCAGTTGCATGCGGAATTCTTCGTGCTGGCGCGCGCTGTCGCTGAGGGAATCCAGAGCACTGAACTTCTTGCCCAGACCTTCGGCCTCGGCGTTCAGGCGCTGCAGCAGCACCTCGGCTTCGGCCGAACCCAGGTCCTTGGTGGCCTTGGCCTTGGCCGCGCCCAGTTGCTCTTCGCCACGGGCCTGAGCCCCGAGTTTTTCTTCCATGACCTTGGCTTCCGCCAGGCCGTCTTTCTCTTTGGCAGCCGCCTGGGCTTCCATGATGCGTGCGTCGGCCAGGCCTTTTTCCTGTTCGCCACGGGCTTCGGCAATCAACTGCTCGGTGCGTACGCGGGCTTGAGCCAGGCCTTCTTTTTCCTGGGCCGCAGCAGTGATTTCCAGCACTCGGGCATCCGCCAGGCCAGGCGCGGCGCGCTCGGCTTCCAGGCCTTCGGCCAGGCGTTTCTTGGCTTCGGCCTGTTTGGCCGCGGCTTCCAGTTCGGCCTGGGCCAGGTTGTTGATTTCCACCGCCTTGTGTTTGGAGCGGGTCTCGTCGGCCTCGGCCTGTTTGACCTGGCGCACCAGGTCCTGCTCGGCTTCGGCCTGGGCCTGGATCACCACCACTTGCTTGGCGCGTTCGGCTTCGGAAATCTCGCGCACTTCCTTGATCCGTTCTTCTTCCTGGGCCACGGTTTTCTCTACCGCTACCCGCTCACGAATCACCGTGGCGATGTTCTTGCGCTGCTCTTCCAGGGCCTTTTCTTTCTCGATGCGCTGCAGCTCGACTTCACGCTCGCGAGCCACCACTTCCAGGTCCTTGGCACGGGTGACTTTTTCCACCTCGATGACCACGGCACGCTGGCGGTTCTGCTGGGCCACTTCGACTTCGCGCTGATGGTTCTCGGTGCGCACGTCGATTTCCTGCTGGGACTGAATGCGTGCTTGTTCGGCCTTCAGGCGCTCTTCTTCCTTGACCTTGGCGGTTTCGGCTTCTTCGCGGGCACGGATGGTTTCAATCTCGCGCTTCTGCCGCGCTTCAGCGTCGGCCTGCTGGCGTTCCAGGGACAGCGAGGCTTCGCGGGTCTCAACGTTTTTCTTCTGGATCGCCAGCGCCTGGTTGCATTCCAGTTCGTTGGTGATGACGTTCTGTGTCGCGGTCAGCTCGGTGATCTTGCGGATACCCTCGGCGTCGAGAATGTTGCTCGGATCCAGGGAGTGCTTGGCCGTCTGTTCCAGGTAGTCGATGGCCACGTCTTCCAGCACGTAACCGTTGAGGTCGTTGCCGATGATCTCGATGATCCGGTCGCGGAAATCCTGGCGATTTTCGAACAGTTGGACGAAGTCGAACTGCTTGCCCACGGTTTTCAGCGCTTCGGAGAACTTGGCGTTGAACAGCTCGTTGACTGCCGCGCGATCAGAGGCGCGGTCGACACCAATGGCCTTGGCCACCTTGAGCACGTCTTCCTGGGTTTCATTGACCCGCAGGTAGAAGGCCACGGTGATGTCGGCGCGCATGTTGTCGCGGCAGATCAGCCCGTCCTTGGCCCGACGATCAACTTCCAGGGTGATCAGCGAAATGCGCATGAAC
Organism: Pseudomonas sp. Fl5BN2; assembly: GCF_009908205.1. Taxonomy (NCBI): domain Bacteria; kingdom Pseudomonadati; phylum Pseudomonadota; class Gammaproteobacteria; order Pseudomonadales; family Pseudomonadaceae; genus Pseudomonas; species Pseudomonas sp. Fl5BN2. The sequence goes on from NZ_JAAARL010000015.1 coordinate 141,826, forward strand.
TCCTTGAGGTGGATGACCGGGTACACCAGGGCGCCGGTGAAGTGCACCTTGGGGGTCGAGGACATGTCGTTGACAATCAGCGCCGTGCCTTGGGGGACCTTGATGTAAAAGGCCTTGAACAAGGCCAACAGGCCGAAGACCACCAGGACGACGAGGCCAATCCCGAGCAGGATGGGCAGCAGCGACGGTAAATTCATGCAATCAATCTCCTTTGATTCTGAGGAAGTCCGGGCTCAGAGGCCGCGAAACTCGTCCTCGGTAATGACCCTATAGGCGTGTTGCGCCTGCAGATACTCCAGTAACACGACGCGATCGCCGCGTTTGAAAGCTTGTGTTTCATCGGCACGCACACGCAGGATCAGGCCCGCGCCGCCGTTCTCGAGCACAGCTTCGCCGTGCTCCAGGGTGACCCGGCCGCTGCGTACCACAGCGGTCTGCCCCAGCACCGATTGGCTGCTGGTAGCTTCCATCTTGTGAAACAGCGGACGTAGCGGGCTACAGATTGCGGCGCTGATGGGCGCGGCCAGAAACAGCGCGACCATCGCCAGCAACAGACCCAGGGGATAGCGCAGCCAGCCCAGCGGCAGGTGACTGAGAATGTAGAGTTCGGCGAAATAGGTCAGGAACCAGCTGAAGAACGTCAGCAGGGTCAGCACCAGGGTGACCGGCACCCCGTTGAGCTTGAACTTGATCAGCAGCCCGGCCAGGCCTTCGGTGGCGTGAGCGCTGTCGAGCAGCGAGTCGGCCTCGAAGTCCAGCAGGTCGACATCAAGCATGCCCATGGCAACCACGGCCCAGTAGATCACTGCCAGACAGAGCATGAAGCTGAACAGCACTGTGGGGAACGACAACACTGTCTGCAGGAAGATTTCCATTGCTTTCCTATCCCTGAAAAAGCCAGGCAAGGCCCGACGGCCCTGCCCCTACAACACAACGGTGAATCAGGACTTGTTGCGGTCCTTGAGGCGCGCCAGCACGCTGTCGGCGCTGGTGCTGCCAGCGACGATCCCGGCTTCACGCAACTTGGCGTCCAGGGCATCGTCCGGGTTGCTGGTGTTGGCCAGCTCGGCAGCGGCGTCCATCTTTGCCGCGCGCTCAGCCTGCTTCTGCTTGATCCGCTCCAGGGACTCCACGGCAGTGTGCAGCTTGCTCTGCGAGCCGCCGTAGCGCTGGGCCACAGCCTGCTGGGCCTTCTGCACGCTCTCGGTGGCCTTGACGGTATCCACCTGCTGTTTCAAATGTTTGATATTGCCTTCGGCCTGGGTCACGGCCTTGCGCAACTGCGCCACGCTGGCGGCAAAACCGTCGGCCTGCTCGCGTTCCACGGCCAGGTCGTTTTCCAGATTGGCGATCTTCTGCGCCACTTCCTGGGCCAGGGTTTCATTACCCGCTTCCAGGGCCTTGAGGGCGTAGCTTTCATACTCGGCGACCTTGGCCGCGCTGCGGTCGGCGCGCTCGGCGGCGAGTTTCTGCCGCGCCATGATCTCGGCCAGGGCTTCCTTGGACTTGCGCAGTTCCTGATCGGCGTCACGGATCTCCTGATCGAGAATCCTCAGCGCCTGGCTGTCCACCAGGGCCTCGCCCGCCTCATTGGCACCACCGCGCAGCGCGGTGAGCAGCTTGCTCCATACGTTCATGTGCATTCCTCCAGGTCAGGCCTGAGCCTTCAGGTAGCCTTCGTAGGCCTCGGTTGCCCTGATCACGTTACTGGCCAGGGTTTCGATCTCGTAGAGCACGTTGGAGAGAATCGAAGTGGCACTCAGGGCGCCGAACATCATGTAGTGGCGCTCGCCGTCGAAGCGGGCTTCCAGGCCGATGCTCGACAGCGGGAACAACTGGCGGCTCAGCAGCACTTCCTCGTTGAACGCAGCCACGTCGGTCACTTCGCTTTGCGGCCAGAGCAGCGCCTCCACCAGGATCTGCTCGCCGGACAAGGCGACGAACAGCGGCAAGTCGCCGTATTCGCGCATGGTCACGTGCAAGCTCGGCTCGGCCCCTTCAAGCAGTTCAACGCTGGCTTCGCCGCTGTTGAACAACTCGGTGGCCACCAGGGCCTGGCACAGCGATCGGGCATTCCAGATCTGCGGCATGCTCACTTCTCCATCCTTTTCCACAGGAGCCAGCCCTTCTAAGGGCTGACGCAGTTTGCGTTCAACCGCCAGCAACGCCTGGGCGTTCTCCGGCAGTATCCAGACTTCCTTTTTCACCAAGCCCTGATCACGCAGGCGCTGGCGGAATAAACGTTGGTAATGAGCTGAGGATTTGTTTTCCATGACGCAGAGACTAAAACATCACATGTAAGGTTTTCAATTCATCACATGTAAAATTTACAGGTGATGTTTGTAACAAAAAATATCAGACGGGTCGCAGGGCAAACCGCGAAACCGGCAACGGCCGCATAGACCCTTTTTCATCTTTCGCAACTGCTACTTTTTCAAGCGGCGTCATTAAACCCGCCAACAAAGCGAATGAGAAGCACAATTGTCCCAGGCCCAACCCGCAAATAATCAATAATGGCAGGTAGCCGGCGCTGCCTTAATGGCGACCAATGGTCTAGGCTAAGCGGATTTTCCTGCCCAGCGGATGCCTCATGAATAGCCTCAGCAAGCCCCTCGCCGGATTGAAAGTGATTGAACTCGGCACCCTGATCGCCGGCCCCTTCGCCTCGCGTATCTGCGCCGAGTTCGGTGCCGAAGTGATCAAGGTCGAGTCTCCGGATGGCGGCGACCCATTGCGCAAGTGGCGCAAGCTGTATGAGGGCACCTCGCTGTGGTGGTTCGTCCAGGCACGCAACAAGAAGTCCCTGACCCTGAACCTCAAGCATCCGGAAGGCTTGGCGGTGCTCAAGCAGTTGCTGGGCGAAGCGGACATCCTGATCGAGAATTTCCGTCCCGGCGTGCTGGAGAAGCTCGGCCTGGGCTGGGACGTGCTGCACGCCCTCAACCCGAAACTGGTGATGGTGCGCCTGTCGGGCTTCGGCCAGACCGGGCCAATGAAGGACCAACCGGGCTTCGGCGCGGTAGGTGAATCCATGGGCGGCCTGCGTTACATCACCGGTTTCGAGGATCGGCCGCCGGTGCGTACCGGGATCTCCATCGGCGACTCCATCGCCGCACTGTGGGGGGTGATCGGCGCGCTGATGGCCCTGCGGCACCGCGAGGTCAACGGCGGCCAGGGGCAAGTGGTGGACGTGGCGTTGTACGAGGCGATCTTCGCCATGATGGAAAGCATGGTTCCGGAGTTCGATGTGTTCGGCTTCATCCGTGAGCGCAGCGGCAACATCATGCCCGGCATCACGCCTTCGTCGATCCACACCAGTGCCGACGGCAAGCACGTGCAGATCGGCGCCAACGGTGATGCCATCTTCAAGCGCTTCATGTTGATCATCGGCCGCGAGGACCTGGCCAATGACCCGGGCCTGGCCAGCAACGACGGGCGCGATAGCCGCCGCGACGAACTCTACGGGGTGATTGATCGCTGGGTGGCCTCGCTGCCCCTGGACCGGGTGCTGGAGCAACTGAACCAGGCCGAAGTCCCGGCCAGCCGGATCTTCAGCGCCGAGGACATGTTCCACGACCCGCAATTCCTTGCCCGGGAAATGTTCCTCCAGGCCAAGCTGCCCGACGGCAAGGCCTTCAAGATGCCCGGCATCGTGCCGAAACTCTCTGAGACTCCCGGCTCCGCGGAGTGGGTCGGTCCGGAACTCGGCGAGCACTCAACAGAAATCCTTGCGAGCCTGGGCTACAACAGCGAGCAGATCCAACACCTGCGCAATACTGGGGCAATCTAAGCTGAAACACCGGTCTCACACAGACGCCCTGCAACGGGCAATCCAGCGCGCGAAGCAGTGCCTCGTCCGGCTCGCAATGCCGCTTGCGGCGCTATTGCTGTGGCTGCCCAGCGCCCCCAGCCACGCCGGAGAAATCATCACCTGGCTGCTGCGCGACTTTCCGCCCTTGAGCATCTTCGAGGGGGAGCAAAAGGGCCACGGCGTCATCGATCTGCTGATGCCGCAACTGATCGCCAACCTGCCGGAATACCAACACGAGCTGGTTCGGGTCAATCGCGCCCGTGGCATGCAGATGCTGCGCGAGCCGAGCTTCACCTGCGATCCTTCGCTGATCTGGAGCAAGGAGCGCGCGCAATGGGTGGCCTTCTCGATCACCAGCTTTCGCGTGCTGAGCAATGGCCTGGCGATTCGTCGCGCCGACCGCGAGCAACTGACGCAGTTTATCCATGACGGCAAGGTCGACCTGCACGGCCTGCTGGACAGCGGCAAGGAGTTGCTCGGGGTGGTGGCCGAGCGCAGCTATGGGCAACAACTCGACAACCTGCTGCAGCAAGTCCCGCCCAGTGCCATTCATGCCCACTATGGCAACGACGCCCTGGGCAGCCTGCTGCAGATGCAACGCCTGGGGCGCCTGCAATTGCTCCTGGGCTACCGGGCGGAAATCCGCTATCAGGCCGTACAGCAAGGCATCGACCCCCAGGACCTGGAGTTCTACCCGATCGAAGGCATCAGCAAGTACCAGGAAGTCCATGTCGGCTGCTCCGATACTCCCCAGGGCCGGCTAGCCATCACCCGCATCAACCAGACCCTGCTCAAACTGCGCGAGGAACGTCTGGTGGAGTTGTATGCAGCCTGGCTGGAACCCGGGATGCGCGACGAATACCGCGCCGACGCCCGAAGCTATTTCCAGGATCTAAAGGACCACTGACAAACGCCGGGCAAAAAGAAACCCCGAGAAGTGGGGAGACGACTCGGGGTTAAACGTGGTCTTTGACGACCCGTACCAGCAGGCTACAAGCACCGGAGCACAATGCCTGATCCTGCTGATACTGAGTCTGACTGACAGGATGGCTGGAAGGTTCCATAAAAAATTTGTCAGTTGCGCCGATCGAAAACCTTGCCTTCGGCGACATGGCGCAGCGCGGCAATCACGCAGGGCTCCAACCGCCCTTCGGCGATCAGCACGTCACGGTGCAAGCCATCGACAACATCAGTGAGTAAACGCTTGTCGGTGAGCTGGGCCTGATTGACTTCACGTTCCACAACGATGGCACCTGAAGCATTCTTCAAGCTCAGCAGGCATTCACCGTGGGCGCCGCCAGGCGTTAGGGTGACCAGGTAGGGACTCAGTGCCTCGCTCAATAAAAGACTGATACTTTCCATCTAGATCACCACTCAATAGCTCGAATAAAAGGTTCGAAAACAAAAATGCCGGTAGCTTTCTGACATTCAAGTGACCATCGCCCAGAGAAGAAAGTTCGCCACACCTACTGCTGCCGACCTGAGTCATTCGAGCATGCACGGGTAACATGACAGATATAAAACGGCCGACCAGGCGCAAACCACGCCGCCGTTGCATTGGAGCCCAAGCTTTGAAAGCAATGTCGAACAACAAATTGCGCATCATCCTTGCCGACGACCACCCGATCTTCCTGATCGGTTTGCGTGCGGTGCTGGAACAGGACAACAGCCTGGCTATCGTCGGCGAAGCCCGTTCGCCTTCCGCCCTGACCCAACTGATGCAGGAGGTCGAATGCGATGTGCTGGTCACGGATTTCATGATGCCCGAGGAGCAGCAGAACGACGGGCTGCGACTGATCGAGCAATTGCGCCGGCATCATCCCGACCTGCCCATCGTGGTGGTGACCATGCTCAACCACGCCGGACTGTTTCGCTCGATCCTCGACCTGGGCGTGACGGGGTTGCTGAGCAAGGCCAGCCTGGCCGATGAACTGCCGTCAGCCATTGCCCATGCGCGACAGCACAAACCCTATGTGGCCCAGGCCATCAAGCGGGCATTGAGCCTCGCCGGCGAAGTGGGGCCAGACCGGCTGGTCTCCAAGGATCAGTTGTCGCCCCGGGAACTGGAAGTGATCCGCCTGCTGGCCGCCGGCCACGCGGTGGGAACCATCGCCGCCCAGCTCAACCGTAGCAAACAGACCGTCAGCGCGCAGAAAGTCAGCGCCATGCGCAAACTCGGCCTTTCCAGCGAGGCCGCGCTGTACATCTATGTTCAGGAACACGGGCTGTCCTAAGCACACAAACCGGCCGCCTGCTGGCCAAGGCCGTTGCACCCCAGCCCGTGGGTCTCGGCCAGCCATTGGCGCGTCTCGGCGGCGCTCAGCGGCGGGGCAATAAAACAACCCTGCAGGTGAGCCGCTCCCAAGCCCTTGGCAGCCATACAGTCGGACTCGGTCTCGATCCCCGTCACCACCACCCCCAGGGACATGCGTCGCGCCATGCTCATCGCACCGCCGACCAGCGCCCGCTTGCGCTCATCGTCGGCCATGCCTGCGACAAACACCGGAGGAATCTTCAGCTCGGTGAAAGGCAGCTCCAGCAAGCGTTGCAGGCTGGTTCCACCGGTACCGAAATCGCCGATGGACAACTTGCAGCCGATCATCCGCAAGCGCAGCAGCGCCTCGACATGGGCGGTATCGGTCTGCAGCTGCGTGGTGTCGATCACTTCCAGGGTCAACATCCGCGCCGGCACTTCGAAGCGCCTCAGCAACGCCTCCAACTGACGCGGGAACAATGGCCGCTCAAGGATGCCGATGGGAATGTTTACGGCAATCGGCAGCCAGTGGCCCAGCACCAGCTTGACTCCGGCCACCAGCTCAAGCGCCTGCTCCAGCATGTGCCAGGTGAAGACCTCCTGCAGGCCGGCGAACTCGATCAGGGGCAAAAACTCGCCAGGCATCAGCAAGCCCCGCTCGGGGTGCTGCCAGCGCGCCAGCGCCTCGACGCCTTGCAGCCCGCCGTGCTGGTGGATGACCGGCTGAAAGTGCGCGACACCACACGCCAATACCGCCGCCAGCCCCTCATCCTGGGTCACCGCCTCAAGGACAAAGGGCTCAAGGCCGAGCAAGTCCCGGAGCAAGGTCTGGTTCAGCTCGGGGCCGCCTGCCCGGGAGTGCTGCTGATAGGCACAGAGCAGGTCGCCGATCACCGCGGCCGAAGCCGGCTTGGGCAGGCACGCGAGCACTTTCAACCCCAGCTCGCGAGCCATGCCGGCCGTGCCCTCAAGTACATCCGGCTCGGCGTCGCTGAGAATGATCAGAGCCTTGGCCTGCTGCTCAAGGGCCAGTTCGCGGATCAGCTCCAGCCCATCGGTCTGCTCCAGGTACAGATCGCAGATAGCGATATCCACCGGCCCCTTGCTGTCCAGCGAACGCCGTGCGGACTCCGGGTTCTCGGCGGTCAGCACGTTGAACACGCCATTGGCGTTGAGCATCTGGTGCAAGGCCATCAATTGGAACGAGTTGTCTTCGAGAATCAGCACTTTAAGCGAATGCATGGGGGCAACCTCCGATACGGCGTAGGTGGGAACAGTCCACTACAGGCCGATACGATAATCAGACGAATCCCAATCACCCATAGGACAAGTCTTATTCGTCCAGAGCTGTCTGGATGTCGCTGCGCAACATCCCAATGACCTCGAGCAACTGCGGCCATTGCCTGCCCAGCGCCTGCCCCTGCCGCTCCTTGACCAGCACCTCCAGCTCGATACAGGCCTTGGCCAGGGGCAAGGCGTCGATCAGGCAACACACCCCCTTGAGCCGATGCAAAGTGCCTCCCAGGCGCCCCCAATCCTGCACGACCAAGGCCTCTTCCAGCGCCTGCTGCTCTTCGCCAAGGTTGCGCAACAACTCCTGCAACATGCGCTGCAGCACGTGCTCGTCGGCCTGGGTCATGCCGCGCAAGGTCTGGATGTTGAATGATGGCGACGGCAGGAATCGGGCGAGCGACTGGGCCAACTGATCCAGGGTCACCGGCTTGACCAGCAACTGATCCATCCCCGCACGCTCGCAACGCTCTCGCTCGTCTTCGAAGGCATTGGCCGTGCAGCCGATCACCGGACAGGGCGCACGCCCTTCCTGCGCCTCGATCTCGCGGATGGCCTCGGTCAGGGCGTAGCCACTCATGCCCGGCATATTGCAATCGGTCATCAGCACATCAAAGGTCCCGGAGCGCCATTGCTGCAGCGCCTCACGGGCGTTGCCGCAGGCCACGACCCGATGCCCGAGAAACATCAATTGCTGGCTCAGGACCATGCGATTGGCGCTCAAGTCATCCACCACCAGCACGTCGATACTGCGGCTCGGCGGGCGCTCGGCAGGCGGCGAGGCTGGCGGATCGAGATCCTCGCTGACCCGCTCCAGATACAGCTCGATCACTACAACGGTTCCGGCCCCCGGCTCACTCAGCAGTTGAATGCGCCCGCCCATCAACTCGGTCAACTGCCGGCAGATGCTCAGACCCAATCCGGTACCACCGTAGGTCGAAGAGGTCATGGCATCCGCCTGGACAAAGGGCGTGAATATCTTCGCTTGCTGCTCGGCACTGATCCCCGGGCCGGTGTCCGCGACGCTGATCCGCAGACACGGGATGCCAGACTCATCGAGCTGGCGCTCAACCGTCACCCGCACCTCACCTTCAGCGGTGAACTTCAAGGCGTTGCTCAACAGGTTGTGCAGGACCTGGCGCAGGCGCAAGGGATCAAAGAGATAACGCCCCCGGGCCTCCTCATTGAACACCAGTTGCAAATGCACTCCCTGGTTGCGTGCGGTCACCTCAAAGAGCTGCCGAACACTCTCGAAAAACGGCTTGAGGGCGGTGACCTGCGGCACCAACTGCATATGACCAGCCTCGATCTTGGCCAGATCAAGGCTGTCCCCCATCAGACTGATCAACTCCTGGGCAGACTGATAGGCCACCCGCAGGGCCTCGGAGAAGGGCGCACCCCGCATCCCGGCCTGCTCCTTCTCCAGTTCCAGCAAGCCAATGATCGCGGTCATCGGCGTGCGGATCTCATGACTCATGGTGGAGAGAAAAGCGCTTTTCGCGGCATTGGCCTGATCGGCAGACTGACGCGCCTCCACCAACTGGTTCTCCAGACGCTTGCGCTCGGTGATATCGATCCAGCCACCCAGCAAGCCCTGCAGGCGGCCCTCGGCGCTGTAGAACGGAACCGTCCATTGATAGGCATGGATCGACCCGTTGCGCGTCTCCACCTGGCGGTCGGCGAACACCGATTCCTCGGACGCCAGCAACTGCATGATCTCGCCATGCAGCTGGCGAGCGGTGGCCGCAGGCAACAGATCCAGCTCTGGCAGTTGTCGCCCCTGAATCAACGCCAGGCTCGTCCCCAACTGCTGTTCATAACTCTTGTTGCAGGTGATCAGGCGCCCCTCCAGATCACGGACAAAGATCGGGTTGGGAATGCCGTCAAGCAGGGCCCGCATGAACACCAACTGATCATTGAGCCGCTGCTCGGCCTGCAATCGCTGCTGAATCTGCAGCTTGAGCCGACTGCTCCAGGCCAGGGAAATCAGACCGAACAGCAATGCGGTGGAAATGGCCCAGTACACCCAGGTCGGCACCCGCTGCCAGACCGGCATCGGCACCGGGGTGGCCCCCAGCCATTTGAGACGGATGGCGCTGAGCTCCGCCACCGGCAGCGCCTCCAACGACTTGTTGAGAATACTCAGCAGCTCGGGCTGATCCTTGCGCACGGAAAACTCGTCGGCGGACCAAGTGCCTTCAACGCTGCGCCCCACCCGGAGCCCATCGTCAGCCGGCCCCAACCCAAGCGCCTGGACCTGGACCTCGTTCTGAATGGTGGCCAGGGCTTCACCACTGCTGACCAGGGCCCGAGCTTCCTCATAGCTGGCAACGCTGCGCAGTCGGATGTCGGGATAGTTGCGCCGGATGTAACTCTCAAGGGTATGCCGCGCCGGCAACGCCAGTACCTCACCGGCCATCTGCTCCAGGCTGCTCAGGCGGCGATCCTCGGGGCGCACGACAAAGACCCAGGCAGCACCACCAAAGGCATGGGAGAAATTCAGGAACAACCGCCGGTCTTCACTGGCCGTGAGGGTCGAGTTCATCTGCGCCTGCCCACTCTCCAGCCACTCCAGGGTCTGTGCTGTGGAAAGGCTCTCCTTGTGCACAAAATGCAGGCCGGTCATGCGCGCGATACGGTTGAGCAGATCGATGTTCAGTCCAGCCCAGCGCCCCTCCTTGTCCTTGAACACGTTGGGCGGGTACTGCTGGGACGCCACCATCACATGGGGATGCTGGAGAATCCAGGCCTGCTCCTCGGCGCTCAGTTCGATGCGCTCACCGGAGATGTTCGCCCCCAGGCCGGTGGTCCAGCGGGCCTGTATTTCCCGCTGCAGGGATTCGTCGATGCTCTGCAGTGCCTGCTCCAGCATGCCTGCCAGCAACGCGTTGTCGTCACGGGTGGCAAAGGCGAAGCCGGTCGACGGCAAGCGGCTTTCATCCTGGATATGCACAGCCAGATAAGGGCGCAGGGCCTTGTAGGCACGCACGATGATCTCATTGCCGATAAAGGCGTCGGCGTCGCCCTGGTTCAATGCCTCAAGGCCGCTGTAGAGGTTGGGCGAGAGCATGATCTGACTGTTCGGATACGCCGCATGAACCTGTTCGGCGTTGGCATACCCGTCCAGTAACACCAGCTTCTTTCCGGCCAGATCATCACTGGGGCTCGACCCGTCACGGCGCACCACCACCACGGCCCTGTCGGGCATGTAGTCACTGGTGAAGCGCAGCCCAGAGAGGCCCCGCTCATAGCCATTGGCGCTGGTCAGAACATCGATGGTGCCGTTGCGCAGCGCTTCGACCGCCTGCTCACGCTCGGAAAAACCCAGGACTTCCATGGCCACGCCCAATCGCTCGCCCACCAGGCTGAGGTAATCGGCGCTGATGCCCTGATAGCGATTGCGGTCCCGGGTGATGTCAATGGGCTGGTAGTCATCAATGGCAATCCCCACCCTCAGGCGTGGATGCGTCGCCAGCCATTGGCGCTCGGCGGGCGCCAGGGTCAGAGGGTCCAGCTCGACGAACGCCGGCACCAGTTTGAAGGGCAGATTCTTCGCCGTACCGGCCAGCGCCATACCCCAGAGCAGGGCCCAGGCCAGCAGGCCCAGCAATAGCAGGCCCAAGGCGCGCCGCACCCTGTAAGTTTGACGAAGCATCATCCGGGCCTCCCTGCCCCTGGCGGGCCAAGCTTGTGCATGAAAAAACAAAGCCCGTCAGGAGACGGGCTTCGTGGGACGACAAGACCAAGGGATCAGAGGGGCTTGCCACGATTGCCGTGCTGGCTGACAAAAGCCTGCACCGCTTTCAGGTCATTGGCCAGTACTGTGCAGCGCTCTTCACGCTGGAACAGGTCGGACAAATGCGCTGGCAGCTCCAGGGACTTGCCGATACCGGCCTTCTCCACAGCTTCCGGGAACTTGACCGGGTGCGCGGTGCCCAGAATCACCATCGGCGTATCCAGGCTGCGACGGCACTCGCGAGCCGCCTTGACCCCGATCGCGGTGTGCGGGTCCAGGATCTCGCCGGTCTGCTCGAACACCTCGGCAATGGTTTCGCAGGTCTGCTCGTCGTTCACCGCCAGGGAATCGAACAGCTTGCGCGCTTCGGTCCAGCGATCTTCGTCGACACTGAAGCCGCCGCCCTGCTTGAAGCTGTCCATCAGGCCGGCCAGGGCCGCGCCGTTGCGACCGTGCAGGTCGAACAACAGGCGCTCGAAGTTCGACGAGACCATGATGTCCATGGACGGCGACAGGGTCGCGTGCAGGGTTTCCTTGACGTACTGATTGCCGCTCATGAAGCGGTGCAGGATGTCGTTGCGGTTGGTGGCGACGATCAGCTGGCTGATCGGCAGGCCCATGTTGCGCGCCAGGTAGCCGGCGAAGATGTCGCCGAAGTTGCCGGTGGGCACCGAGAACGCGATGGAACGCGCCGGGCCGCCCAGTTGCAGGGCCGCGTGGAAGTAGTAGACGATCTGGGCCATGATCCGCGCCCAGTTGATCGAGTTCACCGCCACCAGGCGAGTGCCCTTGAGGAAGCCTTGATCAGCGAAGCTGGCCTTGACCATTTCCTGGCAGTCGTCGAAGTTGCCTTCGATGGCGATGTTGTGGATGTTCTCGCCGAAGATGGTGGTCATCTGCCGGCGCTGCACTTCCGAGACGCGGTTGTGCGGGTGCAGGATGAAGATGTCGACGTTGTCACAACGCTTGCAGCCTTCGATCGCCGCCGAACCGGTGTCACCGGAGGTGGCGCCGATGATCACCACGCGCTCGCCACGCTTCTCCAGCACGTAGTCCAGCAGACGACCCAGCAGTTGCAGGGCGAAATCCTTGAACGCCAGGGTCGGGCCGTGGAACAGCTCGAGCACCCACTCATTGCCATTCAGCTGACGCAGCGGCGCGATGGAACTGTGGGAGAAGGCGCCGTAGGTTTCTTCCAGGATCTTCTTGAAGTCGGCGTCCGGAATGCTGCCGGTGACGAACGGGCGCATGACCCGGAACGCCAGCTCGTGATACGGCAGGCCGGCCCAGGAAGCGATTTCCTCCTGGGTGAAACGCGGCAGGTTCTCTGGCACATAGAGACCGCCATCGCTGGCCAGACCTGCCAGCAACACATCTTCGAAATTCAGGGCCGGTGCCTGGCCACGAGTACTGATATAGCGCATGGGGACAAACCTTCGGTTTGAGCCTCAAGCTGCAAGCTGCAAGCTGCAAGTCAACGCCGGATCTGCCGTGACTTGCCACCTGAGGCTTGCAGCTTGTAGCTGCTTCGATTAATTCAAATGTTCGACGCGGATACGGACCACTGGACCGACAACACCCTGCAGGGCTTCCAGGGCGGTGATCGCATCGTTGATGTGCTGCTCCAGAACACGGTGGGTCAGCAGGATCATCGGTACCAGGCCGTCCTGCTCTTCCACTTCCTTCTGCATGATCGATTCGATATTGATCCCGCGCTCCGAGAGGATGCTCGCGACCTGGGCCAGTACGCCCGGGTGATCCTTGGCCTGGATGCGCAGGTAGTAGGCGCTTTCGCAGGACTCGATCGGCAGGATCGGGTGGTCCGACAGCGAGTCCGGCTGGAAGGCCAGGTGCGGCACGCGGTTTTCCGGGTCGCTGGTCATGGCGCGAACCACGTCCACCAGGTCGGCCACTACCGAGGAGGCGGTCGGTTCCATGCCGGCGCCAGCGCCGTAGAACAGGGTCGAACCCGCAGCATCGCCGTTGACCATCACCGCGTTCATCACGCCATTGACGTTGGCGATCAGGCGATCGGCAGGGATCAAGGTCGGGTGCACCCGCAACTCGATACCGGCTTCGGTGCGGCGTGCCACACCCAGGTGCTTGATGCGATAGCCCAGGGCTTCGGCGTAGTTCACGTCAGCGGTGGTCAGCTTGGTGATGCCTTCGGTGTAGGCCTTGTCGAACTGCAGCGGGATACCAAAGGCGATGGACGCCAGGATGGTCAGCTTGTGCGCAGCATCGATGCCTTCCACGTCGAACGTCGGGTCGGCTTCGGCGTAACCCAGGGCCTGGGCTTCGGCCAGTACGTCTTCGAAGGTACGGCCTTTCTCGCGCATTTCCGAAAGGATGAAGTTGCCGGTGCCGTTGATGATCCCCGCCAGCCAGTTGATACGGTTGGCCGAAAGACCTTCACGGATCGCCTTGATCACCGGGATGCCACCGGCCACTGCGGCCTCGAAGGCCACGATCACGCCCTTCTCCTGGGCCTTGGCAAAGATTTCGTTGCCGTGGACGGCAATCAGCGCCTTGTTCGCGGTGACCACATGCTTGCCATTCTCGATGGCCTTGAGCACCAGTTCGCGAGCCAAGGTATAGCCGCCTACCAGCTCGATGACGATATCGATTTCAGGGTTGGTGGCCACGGCGAAGACATCGTTGGTAATCGCAATACCGGTCGTCTGGAACTGGGGCTTTGGCGTACGGGTAGCAATCTGCGCTACTTCGATTCCACGCCCGGCACGCCGAGCAATCTCCTCGGCGTTGCGCTGAAGTACGTTTAAGGTACCGCCACCGACAGTACCCAGCCCACAGATGCCTACTTTGACCGGATTCACTCTGAACTCCCCATAAAACGGCCGACTCAAGGTCGGCCGTGGAAAACAGCCGCAAACAGCGCGGCTCTCTATTAATGGCCCGTCGGTCGCAACCGCCGGGCCATGATCGTCAAAGGCTAGCGTGACGATGCAGGATTATTTCGCACCCAGCGCCAGTTTGGCGATCTGTGGTGCTGGCTGGTAGCCCGGAATCACTTGGCCGTCGGCCAGGACGATGGCCGGCGTACCGTTGACGCCGATCGACTGCCCCAGGGCGAACTGCTTGGAAACCGGGTTGGCGCACTTGGCCGCCTTGATTTCCTTGCCGTCGACCATCTTGTCCATGGCGGCTTTCTTGTCCGCCGAGCACCAGACTGCTTGCAGCTGTTCGTCACCCGGCGAGCCCAGGCCCTGGCGCGGGAACGCAACGTAGCGCACTTCAACGCCCAGCTTGTTCAGCTCGGGCACTTCAGCGTGCAGCTTGTGGCAGTACGGGCAAGTGGTGTCGGTGAACACGGTGATGTGGGTCTTGGTCTCGCCGATGGCCGGATAGACCACAGTTTCCGCGACCGGGATGCCGTTGATCAACTTGGAAATGCCCAGACGCTCGGTTTTTTCCGTCAGGTTGACCGGCTTACCGTCCTTGAGCTGGAACAGATAGCCCTGGACCACGAACTGGCCGTCGGCGCTGGCATACAGCACTCGACTGCCCTTGAGCTTGACCTCATACAGGCCGGCCAGGGGACTGGCGGTGATGCTCTCCACCGGCGTATCGAGCTGCAGAGTCTCGAGGCTTTTGCGAATGGCTTTATCGGCACTGTCATCGGCCATGGCGAAGGTGCTGAGCAGCGCCAGGGAGGCGGCGGCAAAAATCTGGGTCAAACGCATGGGAACTCCTGAAGGCGGGCAAATGGGCAACCTGGAGCGATCGCCATGGCAATCGCTCGCAAACAGCCGTTTTGCAAACCGGCAAAGCCTATCACATCTGTTTGCCGGCACCGACTACGGGCGACGCAAAGCGCCTTCCGAAAGCCAAATCAGCCCCGCGGGTGATGCTTGGCGTGCAAATCCTGCAGACGGGCACGGGCCACGTGGGTATAGATCTGAGTGGTGGACAGGTCACTGTGCCCCAACAACATCTGCACCACCCGCAGATCGGCGCCGTGATTGAGCAGATGCGTGGCAAAGGCATGGCGCAGAGTATGGGGCGACAGCGACTTGCCAATGCCGGCCACCTTGGCCTGGTGCTTGATCCGATGCCAGAAGGTTTGCCGGGTCATCTGCTCGCCACGCAGACTGGGAAACAGCACATCGCTGGGCCGCCCTCCCAGCAACTCGCCCCGGGCGTCACGCATGTAACGCTCGACCCAGACAATCGCTTCCTCGCCCATGGGCACCAGGCGCTCCTTGCTGCCCTTGCCCATCACGCGCAACACGCCCTGACGCAGGTTTACCTGCTCCAGGGTCAGGCTGATCAACTCGGTGACCCGCAAGCCACAGGCATATAGCACTTCGAGCATGGCGCGATCACGCTGGCCGATGGCTTCGCCGAGGTCCGGCGCCGCCAGCAGCGCCTCGACATCCGCCTCCGACAGTGACTTGGGCAGTGGACGCCCCAACTGCGGCATATCGATCTGCAGGGTCGGGTCGACCTCGATCAGCTTTTCTCGCAGCAAGTAACGATAGAACCCACGCAACCCTGAGAGAAATCGCGCCGTCGAGCGGGGCTTGTAAGCCTGCTCAACACGCCAGGCCAGGTGATCAAGGATCAACTCGCGCCCGGCCCGCGGCAACTCCAGCCCCTGCTCCTGCAACCAACCATTGAACAATGCCAGGTCACTGCGATAGGCATCACGGGTGTTGTCGGACAGGCCTTTCTCCAGCCACAGGGCATCGAGAAATCGGTCGATCAAGGGGTGGTCGATGGCGGGCATAAACACTCGAAAGGCGCGATCCAGGGGCCACGCGCAAAAAAATAGTGAACTGTGCAGAGGGTCGCTAGTCTTTCATAGCCAGCCATTTCAAGGAACAGGGTGCATTGATGAGCGAACAACAGATTTTGCTGGCCTTCGGCGGCATTGGCGTCGCCGCGCTGGGCTGCCAATGGTTGGCCTGGAGACTGAAACTGCCGGCCATTCTGTTCCTGCTGCTCAGCGGCATTCTCGCCGGCCCGATACTGGGCTGGCTCGATCCCCAGGAGATGTTCGGCCCGTTACTGATGCCCCTGGTCTCCCTGGCTGTGGCGCTGATCCTGTTCGAAGGCAGCCTGACCCTGCACCTCTCGGAATGGCGAGAGATTGGCAACGTAGTGCACCGCCTGGTGACGATCGGCGCCCTGTCCACCTGGGCTGTGATCACCCTCGCCACTCACTGGCTACTGGGCTTCGACTGGATGCTGGCCCTGCTGTTCGGGACCTTGACCCTGGTCACCGGGCCGACAGTGATCGTGCCCATGTTGCGGGTCGTGCGCCCCAAAGCCTCGATTGCCAACATCCTGCGCTGGGAGGGCATCGTCATCGACCCGATCGGTGCGCTGCTGGCGGTGGTGGTCTACAGCTTCATTATTGCCAGCGCCGCCGGCGAGGGCCTGAGCCACAGCCTGCTGACCTTTGCTGGGGTGATCCTTTGTGGCGGGCTGTTCGGCATCGTCGGTGGCTGGGTCCTGGGCAGCATCATGCGGCGCCAATGGTTGCCGGAATACCTGCACAACCTGGCGACCCTGGCGGCGGTGCTGGGGATCTTCATTGCCTCCAACCAGGTGATGCATGAATCCGGACTGCTGGCGGTGACGCTGATGGGCATGTGGATGGCCAACATGAAGGGCGTGGACGTGCGACATATCCTGCACTTCAAGGAAAACCTCAGCGTGCTGCTGATTTCCGGGCTGTTCATCCTGTTGGCGGCGCGCCTGGACCTCAAGGCGCTGATTGCCCTGGGCCCGCTGGTGCTGATTCTGCTGCTGGTGATCCAGTTCATCGCCCGACCACTGAATGTTTTGCTGTCCACTGCAGGATCGAGTCTCAACTGGCGCGAGCGTGCCTTGCTGGCCTGGATCGCACCGAGGGGGATTGTGGCGGCGGCGGTTTCGGCGATTTTCGCCATACGCCTGGATGAGGCCGGGCATCAGGGTGCACTGCTATTGGTGCCACTGACCTTCGCCGTGATCATCGGCACGGTGGTCCTGCAAAGCGCCACCGCTCGTCCGTTGGCGCGCCTGCTGAAAGTCGCGGAACCCGCCCCCAGCGGCTTCCTGATCGTCGGCGCCAACGGCCCGGCACGCACCATTGGCAAGGCCTTGCAGCAGTTGGGCAGCCGAGTGCTGCTGACCGACTCCAGCTGGGAGAACATCCGCGCCGCGCGCATGGAAGGCCTGCCCACCTATTTCGGCAATCCGGCCTCGCAGCACGCCGACGCGCACCTGGATCTGGTGGGATTGGGGCATCTGCTGGCGCTCTCACCTTCAGGCGAACTCAACACCCTGGCGGCTATGCGCTTTCGTCACGACTTCGGCCATCAGCGCCTGTTCGCGCTGGCCAACAGCCAGGAAAGCCGGCGCACCGATAAGCACCGGGCCAGCCATGAACACCGCGGCCAGCTCCTGGGCAGCGAGGCCCTGACCTATACCAAGCTGGCCAGCCTGCTGGGCCAGGGCGCGGAGCTGTACAGCACAAACCTGACCGAAGCCTTTGACTGGGACGCCTACCAGACGTTGCACGGCGAACGCGCGACCCTGCTGTTCGCCCGCGATGGCAACGGCTGGGTGCATGTTTTCACCCCAGAAAGCAGCCTCAAGCCGGCGGCAGGCTGGACCCTGCTGGCCCTGATCCAACCCGAGTCCCTCTAACCACAACCCCCTCGTAGGAGCTGGCTTGCCAGCGAAGAGGCCCGAGCCCCCCCATTCGCCGGCAAGCCGGCTCCTACGCCGCGAACCCTGGAAGCACCGGCACCGGGCGCTTGTCGTCGTCGATGGCGACAAAGCTGAACAAGCCATGGATGGCCTTCTCCCGACCATCACAGCTCATGCTTTCGACAAACACCTCGACCTCGACCTTGAGGCTGGTGTTGCCCACTTTCACCACTCGCCCCACCAACTCGACAATCGAACCAGCGGCGATCGGATGATTGAAATCGATCCGGTCAGTGGACACTGTCACCAGTGGCAGCCGACAGAAACGCGTGGCCGCGATAAACGACACTTCGTCCATCCAGGCCAGGGCGGTGCCGCCGAACAGGGTGTTGTGGTGGTTGGTGGTGGACGGGAATACCGCCTTGGTCACACGGGTCACCGAGAGCTCGGTGCGGCGGGTGATTTCTTGCTCGCGAAGGGACATGGATCGACTGCCTGAAACACTAAGAAGGGATAAATGACGGGCAACAAAAAAGCAGCCCGTAGGCTGCTTTTTTCTGCATCGGAAGCTGGACTTAAGCCAGTTTTTCCTTGATGCGAGCTGCTTTACCCGACAGGTCACGCAGGTAGTACAGCTTGGCTTTACGTACGTCACCGCGACGCTTGACAGCCATGCTGTCGATTTGCGGGCTGTAAGTCTGGAAAGTACGCTCTACGCCAACACCGTTGGAGATTTTACGAACGGTGAATGCACTGTTCACGCCGCGGTTACGCTTGGCGATTACAACGCCTTCGAATGCCTGCAGACGGGAACGATCGCCTTCCTTCACTTTCACCTGAACGACAATGGTGTCGCCCGGGGCAAAGGCTGGGATCTCTTTGGTCATCTGCTCTGCTTCGAGTGCAAGGATGATTTTGTTGGTCATGCTGTGCTCCTAAGGTAAATCGTCGGATCTACCATCGATACGTTGTTAACTATCGTCCCGCTCGCGGAGATATTCCTCGAGCAGCTTCTTCTCTTCTCCAGAAAGCGAGCGGCTTTCCAGAAGATCGGCGCGTCGTTCATAGGTCCGACCAAGGGACTGCTGTAAACGCCAACGCCGGATGTGTGCGTGGTTGCCACTTAGCAACACGTCGGGAACACGCTGATCCGCATACACCTCCGGTCGGGTGTAGTGCGGGCAATCCAGCAGACCGTCCGTGAAGGAATCTTCCTCCGCGGAATCCACATGCCCTAAAGCTCCGGGCAGCAGTCGCGTAACCGCATCAATCAGGACCATCGCCGGCAGCTCGCCACCGGAGAGTACATAGTCGCCAATCGACCACTCTTCATCGACATGAGCCTCAATAAAACGCTCGTCAATGCCTTCATAGCGACCGGCAATCAGGATCAATGCATCCTCATTCGCCAACTCGCGTACCGCCGACTGATTCAGTTGACGGCCCTGGGGCGACAGGTAAATCACCTTCGCACCCTCCCCGGCTGCATTTCTGGCCTGAACCAGCGCATCCTCCAGGGGCTTGATCTTCATCACCATGCCTGGACCACCGCCAAACGGGCGATCGTCTACAGTGTGATGTCGATCCGTGGTGTAGTCTCGCGGATTCCAACAGGTGAGCTGCAACAGCCCCTGTTTCACCGCGCGGCTGGTTATGCCGTACTCGCTGATGGCGGAAAACATCTCGGGAAACAAACTGATCACTTCTACGCGCAAATTAGCCACGCTTAGAAGTCCGCGTCCCATTCCACCTTCATCTCGCCCGCGGCCAGGTCGATGGCCAACACGCATTGCTCGGTATAGGGCAACAGGCGTTCGCGATCATCCAGGCTGCCAGCGCAAGGCTTGACCACCATTACATCATTGGCGCCGGTTTCCAGAAGATGATCGATCTTCCCGAGCAATTGCCCGAGTTGGTCAATAACCTTCAGACCTTCCAGCTGGTACCAGTAGTACTCGCCGTCGGTCAGTTCAGGGAACAGGTTGCGCGGCACGCAGATCTCGTAACCGGCCAGAAGACGAGCTTCTTCACGATCATCAAGACCCTTGAGCTTTGCGACCAGGAATTTGTCATTCCCGCGTCCGCTGACCAGCTCAACCTGTTTCACGCTACCTTCGCGCTTGAGCGTCCAGGTTTTGTAGTCCAACAGGTTTTTAATTGGATCAGTAAAGGAGTAAACCTTCACTTCGCCGCGAACGCCGTGAACAGAATAGATTTTGCCGATAACGATCAAATCATCAGCAGGAGCAGGCGTCGCGTTCATAGGGTTCAGGCTGCAGCCTTAGCCGATTCCTTCAGCAACTGAGCAACACGCTCAGAAGGCTGTGCACCAACGCTCAGCCAGTAGGCTACGCGCTCTTGGTTCACGGACAGGCGGATTTCTTGACCACGAGCGATCGGGTTGAAGAAACCAACTTGTTCTTTGTGCGAACCGTCACGTGGGTTACGGCTGTCGGTCACGGTCAAGTGGTAAAACGGGCGCTTTTTGGAGCCGCCAAGGGCAAGACGGATTGTTAGCATGTGAACATCGTTCCTGTAGTCGGTGCTGCAAATCTAAATGCACAGCGGGCATGGGTGCCCGAAAGGCCGCATATTCTAAGGAATATCCGGACTTTTGCAAATGTCTTTTTCCGGCGCCTATCGGCTGCCACTCAGATTTGCTATGGAGCCGTTGCAAGCAACAGCGGGTCAGCGCGCCTCAAGTAGAGGTTTGCTGGAGATTCCACGTCCCCGTGGAAAAGCGCCGACATGACTGCCGGCGCAGATTCTTTACATTTTCGGCATGCCGCCGCCGGGCAACATACCGCCCATGCCGCGCATCATCTTGGCCATCCCGCCCTTGGCGGAGAACTTCTTCATCATCTTCTGCATCTGCTTGTGCTGCTTGATCAAGCGACCGATGTCCTGCACCTGGGTACCGGAGCCCATGGCGATCCGACGCTTGCGCGAACCGCTGATCAGCTCAGGGTCGCGGCGCTCGGCCGGAGTCATGGAATTGATGATGGCTTCCATCTGCTTGAACTGCTTCTCTGCCGCACCCTGGGCATTGCCCATCTGCGCCAGGTTCACGCCGCCGATGTTCGGCAGCTTGTCCATCAGGCCGCCGAGGCCGCCCATGTTCTTCATCTGTTGCAGCTGGTCGCGGAAGTCTTCGAGGTCGAAGCCCTTGCCCTTCTTCAGTTTTTTAGCAAGCTTGTCGGCTTTTTCTTTATCGAGGGTCTGTTCGGCCTGCTCGATCAGACTGAGCACGTCGCCCATGCCAAGGATGCGCGAAGCGATACGCTCAGGATGGAACGGCTCAAGCGCCTCGGTCTTCTCGCCCATACCGATGAATTTGATCGGCTTGCCAGTAATGGCCCGTACCGACAGTGCTGCACCACCACGGGCATCACCGTCGACCTTGGTCAGGATCACCCCAGTCAGTGGCAGCGCATCGCCAAAGGCCTTGGCGGTGTTGGCGGCGTCCTGGCCGGTCATGGCGTCGACCACGAACAGGGTTTCCACCGGCTTGATCGCGGCGTGCAAGGCCTTGATCTCGCCCATCATCTCTTCGTCGATGTGCAGGCGACCGGCGGTGTCGACGATCACCACATCGATGAACTTGAGCCGGGCTTCTTTAATAGCCGCTTCGGCGATGGCTACCGGCTTCTGGCTCAGGTCCGATGGAAAGAAGGTCACGCCGATGTCATTGGCGAGCGTTTCCAGCTGCTTGATCGCCGCCGGACGGTAGACGTCCGCCGACACCACCATCACGCTCTTTTTCTTGCGCTCTTTAAGGAAGCGCGCGAGCTTGCCGGCGGTAGTGGTCTTACCGGCACCTTGCAGGCCGGCCATCAACACTACAGCGGGTGGCACCGCACTGAGGTTCAAGTCCTCGTTGGCCGCACCCATCAGGCTTTCCAGCTCGGCCTGGACAATCTTCACGAAGGCCTGGCCCGGGGTCAGGCTGCGGGACACTTCGGTGCCGACTGCACGTTCCTTGACCGAATTGACGAAGTCCTTGACCACTGGCAGGGCGACGTCGGCTTCGAGCAACGCCATGCGCACTTCGCGCAGGGTGTCTTTGATGTTGTCTTCGGTCAGCTTGGCCTTGCCGGTGACATGGCGCAGCGTCTGCGAGAGACGGTCGGTTAGGTTTTCAAACATGCTCGATCCTTTCAGGCCCAAGGTAGACCGGGGTAATGGCGGCCCAGAGCGTAATAAACAAGTGCTCGATGAGCCTGCGGCGTGGGCAGGGCGCGGATTATAGCGAAGACTGTGCGTGGCGGACACCTCGCCGTCTGCTTGCGTGGTCTTTCAGGGCTGTGGGTTCTATGCCAAACTCAGCGACTTTCGGGCCTGCCTAACAGGATTTATGCTCCCCTTGTCACCCAGCTTGCTACCCACCCTCGCCGCCGCCGTCCTTTATGCCGCTGCGACCTTCTATCAAGGCTCCCGCCTGGCCACAGGCGCCAAGGCGAACAAGCGCCTGCTGGTTACGCTCGGCGTCCTGGCCCTGCTCGCCCATAGCGCCAGCCTGCTGACCCACCTGATGACCCCGGTCGGCCTGGGCCTGGACTTCTTCAGCGCCGCCAGCCTGATCGCCGCCGCCGTCATCGCCCTGACCCTGCTGGCCTGCTCGCGCATTCCCGTGGAAAACCTGCTGGTGCTGTTGTTCCCACTCGGCGCCCTGACTGCCCTGCTGGCGCAGTTCGTGCCCACCGGGACCGTACCGGTGATTGATGAAGAACCTGGGATTCTCGCCCATATCCTGCTGTCGATCCTGGCCTACGGCATGTTCACCATCGCGGTGTTCCAGGCCTTGCTGCTGCTGGTGCAGGATCACCAACTGAAGAACAAGCACCCGTCCGGGCTGATCAGGAACTTTCCCCCACTGCAGACCATGGAAAGCCTGCTGTTTGGCTTCCTCTGGGCCGGCTGGACCCTGCTCTCGCTGTCGCTGATCTCCGGCTGGCTGTTTGTCGAGAACCTGTTTGCCCAGCACCTGGTGCACAAGACCCTGCTGGCCTGCCTGGCCTGGGTGGTATTCAGCGTGCTGCTGTGGGGCCGCAATCGCCTCGGCTGGCGCGGACACAAGGCGATTCGCTGGACCCTCGCGGGCTTCTGCCTGCTGATGCTCGCCTACTTCGGCAGCAAGCTGGTTCGTGAATACATCCTGCATATTTGACGACCGGCCATGACCGACTCTCTGCCCTCCGGGCCCATGCTCGCGGTAATCGCCCTGCTCATTGTCTGGTCAGGCCTGTTCACGGCCATCGATGCTGCACAATTGCATCTGCTGACCCTGCGCAGCCATTCGCGCTCGGGTGACAAGCCGTCTGCAAGGCTGGCCTTCCCCAAGGAAAGTCTGATTCTGTGCAATACCTTGTGCCGAGTCCTGGCGGTGATCATCAGCACCTTGCTGGCACTGTTCTACTGGGCGGAAAACGGCCCCTGGCTGGCGTGCCTGATCAGCACCTGTGGCCTGCTGGTATTGGCCGAATACCTGCCCCGGACCCTCGCCGCGCGGTACCCGGAAGGCACCTTGAGCTTCGGCAACAGCCTGTTGGCCATTCCGATGAAGATCATCTATCCCCTGGCATGGCTGCTCAACGCCATCAGCCAGCTGCTGTTGCGGCCCTTTGCCGCCAAAGCCAGCGCCGTCAAGCACAGCGACGACGACCCAGCACTGCAGGACGACGAACCCGCCCCTCAGGAGCACCATGCCCTGTCCGGCATCCATGCCCTGGACAACATCACCGTCAATGACATCCTGGTGCCCCGCAGCGAAGTGGACGGCATCAACCTGGACGACCCGATCGAAGAGATCATCGCCCAACTGCGCCTGAACAAACGCACGCGCCTGCCGGTGTTCCACAGCGACATCAACCAGGTCGAAGCGGTGCTCAACACCCGGCAGATCCGCCACCTGCTGCCCGACGCCAGCCTGACCAAGGATGCGCTGCTGGCGGCCTGCCACGAGCCCTATTTCGTTCCGGAAAGCACCCCACTGCAGTTGCAGCTGCTCAATTTCCACAAGCAGCAGCGACGCCTGGGCATGGTGGTGGACGAATACGGCGAAGTGCTGGGCATCGTCACCCTGGAAGACATCCTCGAAGAAATCGTCGGCGAGTTCGAAAGCGAGCACAGCCTGGATAATCCGCACATCCACCCTCAAGCCGATGGGCGCTACGTGGTGGAAGGTGCGGCATCGATCCGCGAGCTGAACAAGAGCCTCGGCTGGCACCTGCCCAGCGATGGCCCCAAGACCCTCAACGGCCTGGTCACCGAAGCCCTGGAAACCATTCCCGACAGTGCCGTGTGCCTGAAGATCGGCCGCTACCGCCTGGAGATTCTCGAAACCGAGGAAAACCGCGTCAGCCGCGTGCTGATCTGGCACACCAGCAGCGTTCCCGCCATCACCTGAGACTCACCGGCATCCCTTGCAGCCGCTCATAACCTGCCATTGGGCGGGCGCTACTCCGTTCGCCAGGAAGCGCCTTCCCGACCTTATCGCAGCCTGCGACAGCGGCTACCGTTTCAGCCCCCCGTTTTAGCCCTTGTTGGATCGTTAGGGGCCTTTCTATAATCGGACGGCTTATCCAAGCCCCGCAGTCCCGCGTGCTACCCGCACTCAGCGCGATCCTGCACGCCATAGCCGCTACCGTTCGACGTTTCTCCCACCCCGAGAGACGACCGCGCCAAACCCACATCCCTGGGTGCTCGACCATAATAATTCGCTCCACTGGAGCACTGACTGTCAGGGATCTTCGCATGACGACCAGCACCGCCTACAGCGCCTCCGCGCCTGCTCAACCGACCAACTCCGCAACCCGCGTGGCCACCGCCAGCTTCATCGGCACCGCCATTGAGTTCTACGACTTCTACGTCTACGCCACTGCTGCCGCGCTGGTGATCGGTCCAGTGTTCTTCCCCCAGACCTCCGGCACCGCACAGATGCTCTCGGCCTTCTTGACCTTCGGCATCGCCTTTCTCGCCCGCCCCCTGGGCTCGGCATTGTTCGGGCACTTCGGGGACCGCGTCGGACGCAAGTCGACCCTGGTCGCTTCTCTGCTGCTGATGGGCGTGTGTACCACCCTGATCGGCGTGCTGCCGGGATACGCCAGCATCGGTGCCTGGGCGCCGATCCTGTTGTGCATACTGCGTTTCGGCCAAGGCTTGGGGCTCGGCGGTGAATGGGGCGGAGCCGCCCTGCTGGCCACGGAAAACGCCCCGGAAGGCAAACGCGCCTGGTTCGGCATGTTTCCACAACTGGGCCCATCCATCGGCTTTCTCGCCGCCAACGGCTTGTTCCTGGCGCTGGCCCTGGGCCTGGACGACGAACAGTTCCGCTCCTGGGGCTGGCGCATTCCATTCCTGCTCAGCGCGGCCCTGGTAATGGTAGGCCTGTATGTGCGCCTGAAGCTGCATGAAACCCCGGTCTTCGCCAACGCCGTAGCACGCCAGGAACGGGTGAAAATGCCGCTGGTCGAACTCTTCAGCCAATACTGGCTGCCGGTGTTGCTGGGCGCCTCATCGATGGTGGTGTGCTACGCGCTGTTCTATATTTCCACGGTGTTTTCCCTGAGCTACGGCGTCTCCACTCTGGGTTACAGCCGGGAAACCTTCCTCGGCCTACTGTGCTTCGCGGTGTTGTTCATGGCAGCAGCCACGCCGCTATCGGCCTGGGCCAGCGACCGCTTCGGCCGTAAGCCAGTACTGATTGTCGGCGGAGTGCTGGCCATCCTGTCCGGCTTCACCATGGAGCCATTGCTCACCCAGGGTTCCACCGCAGGCGTGGCGCTGTTCCTGTGCATTGAGTTGTTCCTGATGGGCGTGACCTTCGCGCCGATGGGCGCCCTGCTGCCGGAACTGTTCCCGACTCATGTGCGCTATACCGGTGCTTCGGCGGCTTACAACCTGGGGGGCATTGTCGGTGCCTCGGCGGCACCCTTCTTCGCCCAGAAACTGGTGGCGATGGGGGGCTTGAGCTGGGTCGGCGGCTATGTTTCGGGGGCGGCGATCCTGAGTTTGATCGCGGTGCTGTGCCTGAAGGAGACGCGCAACAACGACCTCAATCGGGTCGGTTAGGAAGAGTATTCGCCGGCCAGCGCCTACAGATGGTGTGTAGAAGCCGGCCGGCGAATGGCTTTACAGCTCGACCACCACCGCCTGGGAAGCGCGTGTTGCCTTGGCCCGGGCAGCCTCGATCGACTCGTCACGCGCCAGGGCCACGCCCATGCGCCGCTGACCGTTGACTTCCGGTTTGCCAAACAGGCGCAGCGCAGTGTCCGGCTCGCTCAAGGCGGCGCCGAGATTGGCGAACGCGGTCTGGGTCGACTGGCCTTCCACCAGGATCACCGCCGAAGCCGAAGGCCCGAACTGGCGGATCAATGGAATCGGCAGGCCGAGAATGGCCCGCGCATGCAGGGCGAACTGCGACAGGTCCTGGGAAATCAGGGTCACCAGGCCGGTGTCATGCGGGCGCGGCGAGACTTCGCTGAACCACACCTGATCGCCCTTGATGAACAACTCCACACCAAACAGACCGCGGCCGCCCAAGGCCTCTGTCACTGCCTTGGCCACACGCTCGGACTCAGCCAGGGCTTTTGGGCTCATGGCCTGGGGCTGCCAGGACTCTTGATAATCACCCTTCTCCTGACGATGACCGACCGGAGCACAGAAAGTGGTGCCACCGACATGACGCACAGTCAGCAGGGTGATTTCGTAATCGAAGTCGATAAAACCTTCGATGATCACCCGGCCCTTGCCAGCACGCCCGCCTTCCTGGGCGTAGTCCCAGGCTTTCTGCACGTCGTCGACGCTGCGCAGCAGACTTTGGCCTTTGCCCGAGGAGCTCATCACTGGCTTGACCACGCAAGGGAAGCCCAGGTCTTCCACGGCCTTGCGATAGTCTTCGACGGTGTCGGCGAAGTGATACGGCGAGGTCGGCAGATCCAGCTCTTCAGCGGCCAGGCGACGAATGCCTTCGCGGTTCATGGTCAGCGAGGTCGCCCGTGCGGTCGGGATCACGGTGAAGCCTTCGGCTTCTAGCTCCACCAGGGTCGCGGTGGCGATGGCTTCGATTTCCGGCACGATAAAGTGCGGCTTCTCGGCTTCGATCACCGCCCGCAGGGCTGCACCGTCGAGCATATTGATCACGTGGCTACGATGGGCCACTTGCATCGCCGGAGCGTTGGCGTAGCGGTCCACGGCAATCACTTCAACACCCAGGCGTTGCAGCTCGATCACCACTTCCTTGCCCAACTCACCACAGCCACAAAGCAAGACGCGGGTCGCGGTTGGCGACAATGGAGTTCCGATACGAGTCATCTGAAGGTCCTCAAAGGAGCGGATCATCGAGGGCCGAGCGCCAGGCGGGCGACCCATGGGGAGAAAGAGCGCGGCATTTTACATGAACCGCAGGCCTTGGCTCAGCTAGCGCACGCGGCTTTGCGCAAACGCCAGGCCATGGCCAGCCAGACGACGGTGACCCCGGCGAACTTCGAACCCAGGGCGGTGAGAACCACCCCTGGAGTCAGCGCATCGATCATGCCAAAGAAGATAAAGGTATCCAGGGGAATGCTCAGGGCAGAACTGATCCACAGGCGGTCATGCAGGGGCCGCTTGGTGATGCTGAAAACCAGCCAGTCAATGCATTCCGAAACGGCGAAAGCGCTGGCACTGGCCAGGGCAATAGCTGGGTCAGAGGTCACGTAGGACAGCACCAGGGCGGCCAGCATGGCGACAATGGCGCCATGTCCGAAACGGGTCTGCACCATGTCGCGCAAGACAAACACCAACCCGCCCCAGGCCGACCAGATGATGTCCAGGTGCGGCGCTGTGGAAAAGGCATAGTTGGTCAGCACGACACTGCTGATATAGGCGATCAGGAAGAGCATGGGCTGGAAAGTACCTGTCAGGAAGGCGCACAGGTTACTTCAGGCGCGGGGGTTGGACCAAGAAAGTCCTGAGGTGCGTTGCGCTGGCAAGCCAGCGCCGCACAAACGCCTTGCAGGAGCAGCCCGGCCAGCGAGAAGACCGGATCAACCAGCCGAGCTGGACCCGATCATCCATAACAACCCGCTGGACTTGGCGCGCTCATGGCACAAGGCCAAGACCGTGCGCCGCTCACTATTGTCCATCCGACTCCAACGGGTGATTTCATCCACCGTGCGTTGGCAGCCGGTGCAGATGTCCTGCTCGTCCAGGGCACAGATGTTCACACAGGGCGAGGCGACGGGTCTTTCAGGGGTAATCATGGCTCTTGCTCAACCAGGTCTTGGGCATAACGCTGGGCATTATGAACGTAGTGGGCGGCGCTGGCTTCGAGCATTTTCTTCTGTGGCTCGGTGAGTTCACGCACCACCTTGCCCGGCGACCCCATGACCAATGAACCGTCAGGAATTTCCTTGCCTTCGCCAATCAGCGAGTTGGCGCCAATGATGCAGTTCTTGCCAATCTTCGCGCCGTTGAGAATCACTGCGTTGATGCCGATCAGGCTGTAGTCGCCCACCGTACAGCCATGCAGCATGGCGTTATGGCCGATGGTCACACCGGTACCGATGGTCAGCGGATAGCCCATGTCGGTATGCATCACGGTGCCGTCCTGAACGTTACTGTGCTTGCCGATCAGAATCAGTTCGTTGTCGCCACGCAGCACCGCGTTGAACCACACGCTGGCACCCTCCTCCAGCTTGACCTTGCCCACCAGCGTGGCATTAGGGGCCACCCAGCTCTGCGGATGGGTGTCGACTCGGGCGTCGCCCAGGCGGTATTTCATCTTATTGTCCTCATGGCTCAGGCAGCCGCGGGTGTATGCCATACGGGTGATGGCTTCAGCTATTGATAAAGTTTTTCGGCGGGTGATGCAGGCTGATCCTGGCGTCGTACAGCAGATTGACCAGCTCGACGATCATGATCGCGGTCAGGCCCCAAATCTTGTACTCACCAAAACGATAGCTGGGGACGTACCAACTACGGCCCTGGTAGTCGATGCGATGAGTGTGCTCACGCGGGTCCTGGCGAAAGAACTCCAGGGGCACGTTGAAAACGGCGGCGATCTCGGCGTCATTGGCCCGGTACTCGACATAATCCGGAATCACCCCGACGTAGGGCGTAACCTTGATCCCATGCAGGGAAATCAGTGGGCTCAGGGGACCGATGACCTCCACCAGCCCCGGCGGCAAGCCAATTTCCTCTTCGGCCTCACGCAGTGCGGTAAAAATCAGGTCCGGGTCTTCCGGATCGCGTCGACCACCCGGAAAAGCCACTTCACCGCCATGGGTCGAAAGCCCGCTGGCGCGCAGGGTCAGCACCAGCTCCGGTTCTTCGCTGCGGGTGATGGGCACCAGTACCGCAGCCTCGGGAAAACGTCGGTCGGTCTCCAGCGTACGCGGCGTGTAACGGCTTACCCGATGAAGTAGCTCGTCCAGCATGAGGCATCTCGATCTGTTGGCTACCGTGCATCATGCACCAATCCAATCAACCGCCCAACCCCCGGTCGTTCAACGACAACTTGCCGACAATGGGCCCGCCGCGCCAAGATAGCCGCAGCCTTTTCGGATACCCAGCATGAAATTTTGCAGCCAGTGCGGCAACCCGGTGACCCAGCGCATTCCCGAAGGCGATTCGCGCCTGCGCTTTGTCTGCGATCACTGTCAAACCATCCATTATCAGAACCCCAATATCGTTGCCGGCTGCCTGGCCACCTGGGAGGGCAAGGTGCTGCTGTGTCGGCGTGCCATCGAGCCACGCCTGGGTTATTGGACCCTGCCGGCGGGCTTCATGGAGAACGGCGAGACCATCGAACAGGCGGCCATCCGCGAGACCTTCGAGGAGGCGTGCGCGCGGGTGCGCAACCTTAGCCTCTATACCCTGATCGACGTGCCACACATCAGCCAGGTGCACGTGTTCTTTCGCGCGGAGCTGGCCGACCTGGACTTTGCCGCCGGCCCCGAGAGCCTGGAATTGCAGTTGTTCGACGAAGCCGATATCCCTTGGTCCGAGCTGGCTTTCCGCACCGTCGGCCGTACCTTAGAATGCTTCTTTGCTGACCGGCGGGCGGAGGCCTTTGAAGTGCGCTCCGAATCCATTCCGCCGCTTTCTCAGCCTGCCATCAGTTAAATAATAAAACGTGCACGCAACCCGTGCGCGCCTGGGGATATCGTGTCAATGCGCTGGTTGCTTGCCCTGCTGTGCTGTTCCTTCGTTGCTGTGTGCCAGGCCTCCACGGTGGAAACCCTGGACGGCAAGATCATCGAAAAAGTCCTGGTGCTCAAATCCGCCCATCAATTGCAATTGATCAATGGCGGCAAACCCCTGAAGACCTACCGGATTTCCCTGGGCAAGAAACCCAAGGGCACCAAGCTCATGGAAGGTGACAAACGCACCCCGGAAGGCCTCTATTGGGTCGACTGGCGCAAGACCAGCGATCGCTACAACCTGGCCATGCACATCTCCTATCCGAACATCACCGATGCCGCGCGCTCGCGCCGTGAAGGTGTGAACCCGGGCGGCATGATCATGATTCATGGCACCCCGGACACAGAAGAGTTTCCAGAGCAGTACTTCCACACTCTGGACTGGACCGATGGCTGCATCGCCATGCGCAACGTCGATATGCGTGAGGTCTGGGGCCTGGTCAAAGACGGCACCATGGTCGAAATCCGCCCTTAAATGCCCTTTCGCTGAAAAAAAAATATCCCCTCGCACGCCCCACGGCACGCATACCACTTCGCGACCCGCTACGGGTCGCCGCCTGAGGTTATGGCCCTCGCTGCCAGACCTGCCTAATACCACTTCATTCCTTTATCCTCTCAGGCACCCCGCAAGTGCCCGTTTTACGGTGCCCACAGCTGACCGGCGGCATTGACATGGTATTTAAGTGGTATTAGTTTTTCGGCACTACCGGGCGACAACAACCTAATAACCGCATCGGAAAACCTACAGATGAATCACCTTCTGACCCTGCGTCCCGACGACACCCAACCGACTCCGCTGTACCTGCAACTGGCCCGTAACCTGGAAGCGGCGATTCATGCCGGCCAATGGAAAGCCGAGCAGGCATTGCCTTCGGAACGCAACCTCAGCGAACTGCTGGGCATCTCCCGGGTCACCGCGCGCAAGGCTCTGGAGGTCTTGTTCGAACGCGGCCTGATCCGTCGCAGCCAGGGCTCTGGCACCTTCATCACGCCACGCCTGGAACAGCCGCTGTCGCGCCTCTCCGGCTTCAGCGAAATGCTTCGCCACAAGGGCTTCGTGCCCAGTTCACTGTGGCTGGAACGCAGCATCAGCCTGCCAACCCACGAAGAGCTGATTCGCCTCGGCCTGTCCCCCAACGACAAGGTGGCCCGCCTCAAGCGCCTGCGTAAGGCCGACGACACCGTAATGGCAATCGAGATGAGCACCCTGCCGGCGACCATCATCGCCAAGCCGGAAACCGTGGGTGACTCGCTCTACGAGTACC
The DNA here is from genome assembly GCF_009908205.1 of Pseudomonas sp. Fl5BN2. Classification (NCBI taxonomy): domain Bacteria; kingdom Pseudomonadati; phylum Pseudomonadota; class Gammaproteobacteria; order Pseudomonadales; family Pseudomonadaceae; genus Pseudomonas; species Pseudomonas sp. Fl5BN2. The sequence goes on from NZ_JAAARL010000015.1 coordinate 173,027, forward strand.
TGGAGCGCATCGGTCAGCCGGTGGTACGCGCCCTGCAACACATCCAGGCGATCAACGCCTCGGATGAGTTCGCGGCCCTGGTGGGCATTGCCCCCGGCACCGCCATGCTGCTGATGACTCGGGTCGGTTACCAGAAAGACAACATCCCGATCGAAGTCACCGACACCTACTGCCGCAACAACTTCTATGACTTCGTCGCCGAACTGCGACGCTGAATCCGCCCCTGGAGCCAGAGAAACGCCCATGTCCGAAGACAACATCCTCACGCCCCAAGGCTGGGTCCGCGGTCGCCTGGTGCACCAGGACGGCAAGGTCATCGCCGTCGAAGGCAGCCCTTGCGATCCAGCGGAAAACGACCTGCCCTACCTGCTGCCGGGCTTCATCGACCTGCATGTGCATGGCGGCGGCGGCAAGGACGTCATGCAAGGCAGTGAAGCCTTCCAGACCATCACCCGCACCCACCTGCGCTTCGGTACCACCTCGTTGCTGGCCACCACCATGACCGCACCGAGCGCGGAGATCCGCCAAGTCCTGGCGGAACTCGGGAGCTACGCAGAACAACGCGCCGATGGCTGCGCGCGAGTCCTCGGCGTGCACCTGGAAGGCCCCTACATCAACCCCGGCAAGCTCGGCGCACAACCCAATTTCGCCCACACCGCGCTGCTCGCGGAAGTCGAGGAATACCTGCAACTGGCGCCGATCCGGGTCATCACCATCGCCCCGGAAATTGCCGGCCACGACGGCTTGATCCGCGCCCTCAGCGCCCGTGGCGTGCGCATGCAGATCGGCCACACCCTGGGCAGCTATGAAGAAGGAGTGGCGGCCCTCGCCGCCGGCGCCACCAGCTTCACTCACCTGTACAACGCCATGAGCCCCCTGCATCACCGCGAGCCCGGGATCGTTGGCGCGGCCCTGGCCCACGCCCAGTACGCCGAACTGATTCCCGACCTGCTGCATGTGCACCCCGGGGCAATCCGTGTGGCACTGCGCTCGATCCCCTGCCTGTACTGCGTCACCGACTCCACCGCTGCCGCCGGCATGCCCGACGGTGAGTACAAACTCGGCAGCCATACAGTGACCAAGTGCCTGGGCGGCGTACGCCTGCCAGACGGCACCCTCGCCGGCAGCACGCTGACCATGGACCAGGCCCTGCGCAACCTGGTGAAGATCGGCCTGCCCCTGGCCGAGGCCTCGCAGCGCCTGTCGCAATTTCCTGCCGACTATCTCGGCATCCCTGAACGCGGCCGCCTGCAACCTGGCAGTTGGGCCGACAGCGTGCGCCTGGACCGCGCACTCACACTGACCGCTGTCATGGTCGAAGGAGAAGACATTGACTTCAAAAATGCTTGAAGAGGCGCTGTCCTCGCACGTTGCCGTGAGTAGCCAGTTGCAGCATCTGGACCCGTCGCTGATCGAGGTCGCCGGCCGCCTGCGACGCCAGCCACCGCAAGTGGCAATGACCGTGGCTCGGGGCAGCTCCGACCACGCCGCCAGCTACTTCGCCTACCTGACCATGCAGCAAGTGGGCATCCCGGTGGCCTCGCTGCCAATGTCCGTGGTGACCATGCAACAAGCCCCCCTGCGGGTCAGCGGCCAGGCAGTGTTCGCCTTTTCGCAATCGGGACAGAGCCCGGACCTGGTGAACAGCGTGCGCCTGCTGCGCAAACGCGGCGCCCTCAGCGTGGCCATGGTCAATGCGCCAAACAGCCCACTGGAAGCCGCCAGCGAGTTTTCCCTGCCGCTGTATGCCGGTGCCGAGCAGAGCGTTGCCGCCACCAAGAGCTTCATCGCCACCCTCAGCGCCAGCGCCCGCTTGATCGGCCACTGGAACGAGGACACTCACTTGCTCGAGGCCGGCCTGGCGCTGCCCGAAGGCCTGCAGCAGGCCGCGACCCAGGACTGGGGGCTCGCCGTCAACGCCCTGCGCGATTGCCAGCGGCTGATGGTGATCGGTCGTGGCGCCGGCTTTGCCATCGCCCAGGAAGCCGCACTCAAGCTCAAGGAAACCTCGGCCATCCAGGCCGAAGCCTTCAGTAGCGCCGAGGTCCGTCACGGCCCGATGGCACTGATCGACCACGACTATCCCTTGCTGGTATTCGCCCCACGCGGCGCGGAACAGGGCGGCCTGCTGAGCCTCGCCGCCGATATGCGCCAGCGCGGCGCCAAGGTGTTGCTGGCGGCCCCCGATGACATTGCCGAACGGGACCTGACCCTGAGCCGGGCAGAGAACTCGGTGCTCGATCCGATCCTGGCGATCCAGAGTTTTTACGTCATGGCCGCCAGCCTGGCCGAGGCCCGCAGCATGGACCCCGACCAGCCGCGCCACTTGAGCAAAGTGACCCGTACGCACTAAGCCCCTTTGATTGATGAGTACTGCGCCATGCACAACAACAATAACGACCTGACGCTCAGTGCCCCGTTAAGCGGGCCCGTGCTGTCGCTGCGCAGCGTTCCCGACCCGGTGTTCGCCAGCGGTGCCATGGGTGACGGGATTGCCATCGACCCTCTCAACAACACCTTGCATGCGCCCTGCGCCGGCCAGGTGATCCAGGTGGCGCGTACCGGCCATGCAGTGACCCTGCGCGCTGCCAACGGCGCCGAACTGCTGCTGCACCTGGGCCTGGACACCGTCGAGCTGCAAGGTGAAGGTTTCGCCCTGCTGGTGGAGGAAGGGCAACAGGTGAATGCCGGCCAACCCTTGCTGTGGGTTGACCTCGACTACGTAGCGCAGCACTGCCGAAGCCTGATCAGCCTGCTGATCCTGACCAACGGCGAGGGTTTCGACTTGCGCCACCTGCCCCTGTCATCGGTCAAGGTCGGCGAGCCACTGCTGCACATCACCCCCAGGGCAAACCAGGCTGCCCAGGCACAGACCCAGGCACACTCCAGCGAACAGGCCAGCGCCCGGATCAAGGTCGCCCATCGCGGCGGCCTGCATGCCCGCCCCGCCGCCCTGGTGCGCCAGACTGCCGAGGGTTTCAGCAGCCGATCACAGCTGATTTTCAAGGACCAGAGTGCCTCCTGTTCCAGCCTGATGGCCCTGATGGGCCTGGGCATCGGCGAGCAGGATGAAGTGCTGGTCAGCTGCCAGGGCGCCGATTGCCAAGAGGCCTTGCAGGCTCTGCTCAAGACCCTGGGCACCGCCCTGGCGGCAGATACTCACGCCGCCACCCCGGCGCCCGCCCAGATCGCCCACCGCCCCACAGAGGATGGAGTGCTACATGGCGTCTGCGCCGCCCCGGGATTGGTTAGCGGCCCGTTGTTCCGGCTCAACGCCATAGCGCTCCCGGAAGATCTCGGCGAGCATCAGCCGCAAGCCCAACGCCTCGCCCTGAGTGCGGCCCTGGACCAGGTACGTCGGGATATCCGGCACACCCTGGAGCAAGCCAGACAACGTCGAAACCAGGAAGAACAGGATATTTTCAACGCTCACCTGGCTCTGCTCGAAGACCCGACCCTGCTCGATGCCAGCGACGCGGCGATCGCTCAGGGACGTGCCGCCACCCACGCCTGGAGCGCGGCAATCACCGAGCAATGCCAGGTGCTGCAGCAACTGGGCAACCCGCTGCTGGCAGAGCGCGCCAATGATCTGCGAGACCTGCAACAGCAAGTGCTACGCGCGCTGCTGGGAGAGGCCTGGCACTGCGATCTGCCGGCCGGGGCGATTGTCGCCGCCGAGGAACTGACCCCCTCCGACCTGCTGCAACTCAGTGCCCAGGGCGTGGCCGGCCTGTGCATGGCCGCCGGCGGCGCCACCTCTCACGTGGCGATTCTTGCCCGGGGCAAGGGCCTGCCCTGCCTGGTAGCCCTGGGCCAGGAAGTGCTGAGCATCGGCAACGGCCAACAGGTCGTGCTGGATGCCGATGGCGGACGCCTGGAACTGGCCCCGGACCCTCGCCGTATCGAGCAAGTGCAACAAACCGCTGACTCACGCCGACAACGTCGCCAGTCACAGCAACAGCAAGCCCATGCCAGCGCCCTGACCCGGGACGGCCAGCAAATCGAAGTGGCGGCCAATGTCGCCTCCAGCGAAGAAGCCCGGGAAGCACACCAGGGTGGCGCCGATGGCGTCGGCCTGCTGCGCACCGAGTTCCTGTTCGTCGATCGCCACACCGCGCCAGACGAAGTCGAACAGCGACAGGCCTATCAGGCAGTGCTGGATGCCATGGGCGACAAGCCGGTGATCATCCGCACCATCGACGTCGGCGGCGACAAGCAACTGGACTACCTGCCGCTGCCGGTGGAGGCCAATCCGGTGCTCGGCCTGCGGGGCATCCGGCTGGCCCTGGCGCGCCCGGAACTGCTGGACCAGCAATTGCGCGCACTGCTCCAAGTCACGCCACTGCAGCGCTGCCGAGTGATGCTGCCGATGGTCACCGAAGTCGCCGAACTGCTGCAGATCCGCCAGCGCCTGGACGCACTGGCCGCCGAACTGGGCCTGGCCCAGCGCCCGGAGCTGGGGGTGATGATCGAAGTGCCAGCGGCTGCGCTGATGGCCGAGCAACTGGCGGAACACGCCGACTTCCTGTCCATCGGCACCAACGACCTGTCCCAGTACACCCTGGCCATGGACCGTGACCATGCCGGGCTGGCCGCGCGGGTCGATGCCCTGCATCCCGCCCTGCTGCGGCTGATCGCCCAGACCTGCGCCGGCGCCGCCCGCCATGGACGCTGGGTCGGGGTTTGCGGCGCCCTGGCTTGCGACCCACTGGCCACGCCGGTGCTGATCGGCCTCGGGGTCAGCGAGTTGTCGGTAAGCCCACCGCAAGTGGGCGAGATCAAAGACCGGGTACGCCAGTTGGATGCGGCCGAGTGCCGGCACCTCGCCCAGTCATTGCTCAACCTCCCCGGCGCCGCCGCAGTCCGCCAGGCCTGCGCACGGCATTGGCCTCTGCACCCATAACAAGAACTCCAGGAGAGACGCCATGTACCAGTATTTCATCGAGGGCCTGCAACGCCTCGGCCGGGCGCTGATGCTGCCCATCGCCATCCTGCCCATCGCCGGCCTGCTACTGCGCCTGGGTGACACCGACCTGCTGAACATCGCGATCATCCACGATGCCGGGCAGTCGATCTTCGGCAACCTGGCGCTGATCTTTGCCATCGGCATCGCCGTGGGCTTTGCCAAGGACAACAATGGCACCGCAGGGCTGGCCGGAGCCATCGGCTATCTGGTGATGATCTCGACCCTCAAGGTACTGGATGCCAGCATCAACATGGGCATGCTCGCCGGGATCATCAGCGGCCTGATGGCGGGTGCACTGTACAACCGCTTCAAGGACATCAAGCTGCCGGAGTACCTGGCATTCTTCGGCGGCCGGCGCTTCGTGCCGATCGCCACCGGCTTCACGGCCGTTGGCCTGGGGGTAGTGTTTGGCCTGATCTGGCCGCCGATCCAACACGGGATCAACAACTTCGGCCAGTTGCTGCTGGAAAGCGGCAGCTTCGGTGCCTTCGTCTTCGGCGTGTTCAACCGCCTGCTGATCGTCACCGGCCTGCACCACATCCTCAACAACATGGCCTGGTTCATCTTTGGCAGCTTCACCGACCCGGCCACCGGTGCGGTGGTTACCGGCGACCTGACCCGCTACTTCGCCGGCGACCCCAAGGGCGGCCAGTTCATGACCGGGATGTTCCCGATGATGCTGTTCGGCCTGCCCGCTGCGTGCCTGGCCATGTACCGCAACACCTTGCCGGAGCGGCGCAAGGTAATGGGCGGGATCTTCCTGTCCATGGCCCTGACCTCGTTCCTGACCGGGGTCACCGAGCCCATCGAATTCGCCTTCATGTTCCTCGCTCCGCTGTTGTATCTGCTGCACGCGTTGCTCACCGGGCTGGCCATGGCCCTGACCAATCTGCTGAATATCCACCTGGGGTTCACCTTCTCCGGTGGCGCCATCGACATGGCCCTGGGCTGGGGTCGCTCGACCAACGGCTGGAAGGTATTTCCGGTGGGGCTGCTGTATGCCGTGGTGTACTACCTGGTGTTCGACTTCTGTATCCGGCGCTTCAACCTCAAGACCCCGGGTCGCGAGGACAGCCCGTCCAGCGAAAAGACCGAGCTCAGTACCGACCAACTGGCCAGTGCCTATATCAAGGCCCTGGGCGGCGCAGCCAACCTGATCACGGTTGGTGCCTGCACCACTCGTCTGCGCCTGGAACTGGCGGATCGCAGCCGGGCCGCAGATGCGGAACTGAAGGCCTTGGGGGCCATGGCCGTAGTGCGCCCCGGCAAGGGTGGCAGCCTGCAAGTGGTGGTCGGACCGATGGCCGACAGCATTGCCGACGAAATCCGTCAGGCGTTGCCGACGTCGGCCAGCACCACGGTGCCCCCAACCCTTGAACCCGCCCCACGGCAGATCGACATTCCCGTACCGGAAGCACAGCAATGGCTCGACGCCCTCGGCGGCCGCGACAACCTGCTGCAGATGGACTGTGTAGCCCTGACCCGGTTGCGGGTGCAATTGAGTGACAGCCGGAGCTTGTCGGAGTCCACGCTCAAGGCACTGGGTTGCCAGGGCACACGGCGGCTGGAGGGAGACGTCTGGCATGTGCTGATTGGCGAAAAGGCCAGTGGCCTGCAGGTGGCGTTGCAGTCGCTGATGCACCAGGAGGTAAGTGCCGGGGCTTGAGGGTGCCTTGAGACACAAAAAAGCCCGCTGACCGTTTCCGGTTCAGCGGGCTTTTTATTGGTGAATAACCTCAGAACGCTTCCAGGCGCCAGACTTCATAGGCTGGCGTTTCGTAGGGATGACTCTGCTTGAGCGCCATCACCACCGAACGGATCAATTCATCGGCCACCACCAGCTCGACTTTCCACTCCTCCACCCGCTCCACCAGGCCGGCCTGCCCGAGAAACGGCTGACTGCCGTCCAACGGGCGAAACTGACCCTGGCCAAGCACCTGCCAGGCGCACTGGTCATAGTCGCCGATACGACCGCCACCGGCGGCGAATACGGCGTTCTTGACCTGCTCCACATGGCTGGGAGGCACGAAAAAGCTGAGCTTGTACATCAGCCTCAGTTCACCCAGACGCGGGCGTTGCGGAACATGCGCATCCACGCCGCATCTTCATTCCACTCTTCCGGACGCCAGGAGTTCTGCACGGCACGGAACACTCGCTCAGGGTGCGGCATCATGATGGTGACGCGGCCGTCGCGGCTGGTGAGACCGGTGATCCCGCGCGGCGAACCGTTCGGGTTGGCCGGATACTTCTCGGTCACTTTGCCGTGGTTGTCGACGAAGCGCAGGGCCACGCAGCCGGACAGATCGGCTTCGAGCAAGGCTTCCTCGCTTTCGAACTCAGCATGCCCTTCACCGTGAGCGATGGCGATCGGCATACGCGAACCGGCCATGCCCTGCAGGAAGATCGAGTTCGACTCCTGGACCTGAACCATCGCCACGCGCGCTTCGAACTGCTCGGAACGGTTGCGCACGAAGTGCGGCCAGAACTCGCTGCCCGGGATCAGCTCGTGCAGGTTGGACATCATCTGGCAACCGTTGCACACGCCAAGGGTGAAGGTGTCGTTACGCTCGAAGAAACCCTGGAAGGCATCACGGGCACGGCTGTTGAACAATGCCGACTTGGCCCAGCCCTCACCGGCACCCAGTACGTCGCCGTAGGAGAAGCCACCGCAGGCGACCATGCCCTTGAACTCGTTCAGGTCGACACGGCCGGCAAGAATGTCGCTCATGTGCACGTCGATCGCGTTGAAGCCGGCACGGTCAAATGCCGCCGCCATCTCCACCTGGCCGTTGACGCCCTGCTCACGCAGTACGGCAACCTGAGGACGTACACCTTTCTTGATATACGGTGCGGCGATGTCCTGGTTCACATCAAAGCCCAGCTTGACGCTCAGGCCCGGATTATCTTCTTCCAGCAGCACATCGAACTCTTGTTCGGCGCAGTCGGCGTTATCACGCAGACGCTGGATCTGGTAGCTGGTTTCAGCCCACTGGCGCTGCAGCAGACGACGCTCGCCGGCGAAGATGCTTTCGCCGTTGAACTCGATATCGATGTGGCCGTTGTTGACCGGCTGGCCGATCACCGCCACGCAGTCGCCCAGGCCGGCAGCGCTGAACTGGGCCAGTACGTCCGGAGTGGCATCCTGGCGAACCTGGATGACCGCACCCAGCTCTTCGTTGAACAGGATCGCTGCGATTTCGGCAGAAGTTTCTGCCAGGCCGTCGAGGTTCAGGCTCAGGCCACAGTGGCCAGCGAACGCCATTTCCACGGTGCTGACCAGCACACCACCGTCGGAACGGTCGTGGTAAGCCAGCAGGTGACCGTCGGCGTTGAGGCCCTGGATCACCGCGAAGAAGGCTTTGAGGTCTTCGGCGTCATCAACGTCCGGAGCCTGGTTGCCGAGCTTGCCGTGGGTCTGCGCGAGAATCGAGGCGCCCATGCGGTTCTGCCCGCGACCGAGGTCGATCAGGATCAGGTCGGTGATGCCCTTGTCCATGCGCAACTCTGGCGTCAGGGTCTGACGAATGTCAGCCACAGGCGCAAAGCCGGTCACGATCAGCGACAGCGGCGAAGTCACGCTCTTGTCTTCGCCTTCATCGCTCCAGCGGGTGGCCATGGACATCGAGTCCTTGCCCACCGGAATGGTCAGGCCGAGCTCAGGACACAGCTCCATGCCAACGGCTTTGACAGTGTCGTACAGACGCGCGTCTTCACCCGGGTGGCCGGCAGCGGACATCCAGTTGGCCGACAGCTTGATGTCGGAAATCTTGTTGATGCGCGAAGCGGCGATGTTGGTCAGGGTTTCGCCGATGGCCATGCGGCCCGACGCCGGAGCGTCCAGCAAGGCCAGCGGAGTACGCTCGCCCATGGCCATGGCTTCACCGGTGTAGACGTCGAAGCTGGTAGCGGTGACGGCAACGTCGGCTACCGGAACCTGCCATGGACCCACCATCTGGTCACGGGCCACGAGGCCGGTGATGGTGCGGTCACCGATGGTGATCAGGAAGCTCTTGCTGGCTACGGCCGGGTGATGCAGAACACGTTCAACGCAGTCAGCGATGTCCAGGGTCGACGGATCGAAGTCATCACCCAACTCGTTCTCGCGAACGGCCGAACGGTGCATGCGCGGCGCCTTGCCCAGCAGCACTTCGAGCGGCATGTCCACCGGACTGTTGCCGAAGTGGCTATCCGTGACCGTAAGTTGCGGCTCGGCAGTGGCTTCGCCGACTACCGCGAACGGGCAACGCTCACGCTCACAGATGGCTTTGAAACGCTCGAAATCAGCAGCGCCAACAGCCAGGACATAACGTTCCTGGGATTCGTTGGACCAGATTTCGTGCGGGGCCATGCCCGGCTCGTCGTTTGGAATATTGCGCAGTTCGAAACGGCCGCCACGATTGCCATCGTTGACCAGTTCCGGGAAGGCGTTGGACAAGCCACCCGCACCGACGTCATGGATGAAGCTGATGGGGTTGTTCTCACCCAATTGCCAGCAACGGTCGATGACTTCCTGGCAGCGGCGCTCCATTTCCGGGTTTTCGCGCTGTACCGAGGCGAAGTCCAGGTCTGCCGAGCTGGTGCCGGTGGCCATGGAAGAAGCAGCACCGCCGCCCAGGCCGATCAACATGGCCGGGCCACCCAGGACGATCAGCTTGGAGCCGACTTCGATCTCGCCTTTCTGTACGTGTTCGGCACGGATGTTACCCATGCCGCCCGCCAGCATGATCGGCTTGTGGTAGCCACGAACTTCGTCGCCACGTGGCGTGGTGATCGACTGTTCGAAGGTACGGAAATAACCGGTCAGGGCCGGACGGCCAAATTCGTTGTTGAACGCGGCGCCGCCCAGCGGGCCTTCGATCATGATGTCCAGCGCGGTGACGATGCGCTCGGGCTTGCCGTAAGGCACTTCCCAGGGCTGTTCAAAACCCGGGATCTGCAGGTTCGATACGGTGAACCCGGTCAGGCCGGCTTTGGGCTTGGCGCCACGACCGGTTGCACCTTCGTCGCGGATCTCGCCACCGGAACCGGTGGAGGCACCGGGGAACGGGGCAATCGCCGTCGGGTGGTTGTGGGTCTCGACTTTCATCAGGATGTGCACCGGTTCCTGCACCGCGCCGTACTGACGGGTCTCAGGGTCCGGGAAGAAACGACCGGCAACGTTACCGACGATCACCGAAGCGTTGTCCTTATAAGCGGACAGAACGCCTTCGCTGTGCATCTGGTAGGTGTTCTTGATCATGCCGAACAGGCTTTTTTCCTGGCTCTGGCCGTCGATATCCCAACTGGCGTTGAAAATCTTGTGGCGGCAGTGCTCGGAGTTGGCCTGGGCGAACATCATCAGTTCGATGTCGTGCGGGTTGCGCTTGAGGCCCTGGAAGGCCGTGACCAGATAGTCGATCTCGTCCTCGGCCAGTGCCAGGCCCAACTCGCTGTTGGCCTTTTCCAGGGCGGCGCGACCGCCGCCAAGGATGTCGATGGCCGTCAACGGCTTCGGCTCGGCATGGCTGAACAGGCCGGCAGCCTGTTCCAGGTTGCCCAGCACGATCTGGGTCATGCGGTCGTGCAGGACATCCGCGATCAGCTGCGCTTCAACATCGCTGAACTGGCCAGCAACGTAGAAAGCAATGCCGCGCTCCAGGCGCTGGATCTTGCTCAGGCCACAGTTGCGGGCAATGTCGCTGGCCTTGCTCGACCAGGGCGAGATGGTGCCGAAACGCGGCAACACCAGGAACAGACGCCCGGTCGGTTCTTGTACCGGTACGCTTGGGCCGTACTTCAGAAGGCGCGCAAGCACCTGCTGTTCGTCGCCGGTCAGGACGCCGGTGACTTCGGCGAAGTGAGCGAATTCAGCATACAAGCCACTGACAGCCGGTACGCATCGGCTCAGTTGCTCAAGGAGTTTGCTGTGGCGAAAGGCAGAAAGGGCAGGAGCGCCGCGCAGGATCAACATCTTCGGGACAGCCTCGGGAAGGGGGTGTGCTTTGAGGCCGTGCATTCTAACGTAAACCGCAGGCCTCGGCACTCGAAACGCTACGCCCAGGCGCCCCCGGACGTCGGCCCGGGTCCAGCGCCTTATAACAAAGGCTTATCGGGGTCATTGCGAAGGGTTATTTTAATCGTCACATTGGCGCCCGAAGCCCCATTCTTGAGGGCTGCAGGCGAGGTCGCCAATCGCTAGCAGACTGGGCCTTCACTGTCGAGATATGGCGGCCGTTATCCTTTGCGTATACTGCGCCAATGTTTTCCCCTATGGCTTTACGTCCGCGCTGCGCCAAGTGGCTCATCGTAACCGGACTCTTCCTGATGCTCGGCGCCTGTGTTGAAAAACCCAGCACCCTTGAGCGCGTAAAGGAGGATGGTGTGCTGCGGGTAATCACCCGCAACAGCCCCGCCACCTATTTTCAGGATCGCAACGGTGAGACCGGCTTCGAATACGAGCTGGTGAAGCGCTTTGCCGACGATCTGGGGGTCGAGCTGAAGATCGAGACCGCCGACAACCTTGACGACCTGTTCGACCAACTGGGCCAACCCAAGGGCCCGGTGCTGGCTGCCGCCGGCCTGGTGAGCAGCGAGCAGCGCAAGCAGCAAGTCAGGTTTTCCCACCCCTATCTGGAAGTCACCCCCCAGGTCATCTATCGCAACGGCCAGTCCCGCCCGACGACCGCCCAGGACCTGGTGGGCAAGCACATCATGGTGCTCAAGGGCAGCACCCACGCCGAGCAACTGGCGGAGCTCAAGCTCAAGTACCCCGGCATCGAATACGAAGAGTCGGACGCCGTCGAGGTGGTCGACCTGCTGCGCATGGTGGACGAAGGGCAGATCGACCTGACCCTGGTGGACTCCAATGAACTGGCGATGAACCAGGTGTACTTCCCCAACGTGCGGGTGGCCTTCGACCTCGGTGACGCCCGCAGTCAGAGCTGGGCGGTGGCCGCCGGCGACGACAACAGCCTGCTCAACGAGATCAACAGCTTCCTCGACAAGGTGGAGAAGAACGGCACCCTGCAACGCCTCAAGGACCGTTACTACGGTCACGTGGACGTGCTCGGCTACGTCGGTGCCTACACCTTTGCCCAACACCTGCAGCAGCGCCTGCCCAAGTACGAGAAACACTTCAAGACCTCGGCCAAGCAAGAGAAGCTCGACTGGCGCCTGCTGGCGGCCGTCGGCTACCAGGAATCCATGTGGCAGGCCGAGGTGACCTCCAAGACCGGCGTGCGCGGGCTGATGATGCTGACCCAGAACACTGCCCAGGCCATGGGCGTGTCCAACCGCCTGGACCCCAAGCAGAGCATCAGCGGCGGGGCCAAGTACCTGGCCTATATCAAGGAACAGCTGGACGACAAGATCGAGGAACCGGATCGCACCTGGTTTGCCCTCGCCGCATACAACGTCGGCACCGGCCACCTGGAAGACGCGCGCAAGCTGGCGCAGAAAGAAGGGTTGAGCCCGAACAAGTGGCTGGACGTGAAGAAGATGCTGCCGCGCCTGTCGCAGAAGCAGTGGTACAGCAAGACCCGCTACGGTTACGCCCGGGGCGGCGAGCCAGTGCATTTCGTCGCCAACATCCGCCGCTACTACGACATCCTCACCTGGGTGACTCAGCCACAGCTGGAAGGCGACCAGGTCGCCGAGGGCAACCTGCACGTGCCGGGAGTCAACAAGACCAAGCCGCCAGAAGAAAACCCGCCGCTTTAAAAGCATTCGCCGGCAAGCCGGCTCCTACAGAGGCGGTGTAGGAACCGGCTTAACGGCCAAGACCACTCAAGCCTTGGCCGCAGCCGCCAGGATCAACGCCTTCATCTCTGCCACAGCACCTTTGAAACCGACAAACAAAGCATGGGCCACCAAGGCGTGGCCGATGTTCAATTCGTTGATGCCCTTGATCGCTGCCACGGCCTCGACGTTGTGGTAATGCAGGCCGTGACCGGCATTGACGATCAAACCCTGCGCCACCCCCACGGCAACGCCATCGACAATGCGCTGCAGCTCCTCTGCCACTTCGCTCGGAGTCTGGGCATCGGCGTAACGCCCGGTGTGCAGCTCGATGGCCGGCGCACCGACCCGCTTGGAGGCTTCGATCTGGCGCTCGTCGGCGTCGATGAACAGCGACACTTCTGCGCCGATTTTCGACAGTCGCTCCACCGCCGCACTGATCCGTGCCTCCTGCCCTGCCACATCGAGGCCACCTTCGGTGGTCAGCTCCTGACGGGTTTCCGGCACCAGGCAAATGTGTGCCGGACGAATGCGTTCGGCAAAGGCCATCATCTCTTCGGTGACGCCCATCTCGAAGTTCATCCGCGTCTGCAACACATCCTTGAGCAACAGAACGTCGCGCTCCTGGATGTGCCGGCGATCTTCGCGCAGGTGCACGGTGATGCCGTCGGCGCCCGCCTCTTCCGCGTCCAGCGCTGCCTTGACCGGGTCAGGGTAACGGGTGCCTCGGGCCTGACGCAGGGTGGCAACGTGGTCGATGTTCACGCCAAGAAGAATGCGATTGCTGGTGCTCACGGAAGCGCTCCTGAATAAATGAAGATTCGGCGCACAGCATACGGGGAGAACAGGGTCTGTTGCCATTTGCTCATGAGTCGCGTTGCCCCAGCAGCCGCTGGAATGCCGCCACCAGCCAACCAGCGCTAACAGAACCTAGGGCTTGCGGAACAACTCGCGACTGACCAGCGGCCGGCCACCCAAGTGCACCGCCAGGGCTTGGCGCATCAAGCGCTTGGCCGCCGACAACGCGCCGGGCGCACTCCAGTCGGCTTCAGCCATGGCCAATAGTTCAGTGCCGTTGAACAACCCCGGCTGCAGCAGGAAAACCTGCTCCAGCCCGGCATCCACCTGCAGGCGGTACAGGCCATCGGCGGCGATGGGCGCGCCGTGGATATCGCTGTCCAGGGCAAAGCCATAGCCCAGGTCATCCAGCAGTCGCCATTCGAAGGCGCGCAGCAAGGGCTCCAGGGGACGACCTTCAGCCAAGGCCAACAAGGTCGCAGCGTAGTGATCGAACACCGCAGGATGGGGATCTTCCGCAGGCAGCAGGCGGATCAACAGCTCATTCAGATAGAGACCACTGAACAGCGCTTCGCCATTGAGCCAGGCGGCGATGCCGGCGCTCTCCATACGCCCGACATTCTTCAGTTCGCCACGGCCACGAAACTCGACTTCCAACGGCACGAAAGGTCGCGCCAGAGTTCCGGCCTTGCCCCGGGCACTGCGCAGTACTGCGCGCAAGCGACCCTGAGGGGTAAGGAAATCCACCAACGCGCTGCTTTCGCGGTAGGCGCGACTGTGCAGGACGTAAGCGAGTTGACCGACTGGGGCGTTGCTGGACATGGTTGCGAGGATTCTCAAGGGCAGAGAGGGAACCGAGTCCAAAAGGGGTGTAGAGCCTGTTCGCCGGCACGCCGGCTCCAACCGCAGGAGCCCGCTTGCCGGCGAAGGGTTTCAGAGGTCGCCGTAGCCCAGGGAGCGCAAGGCGCGCTCATCGTCGGACCAGCCACCCTTGACCTTGACCCAGAGGTTGAGCATGACCTTGGAATCGAACAACAGCTCCATGTCCTTGCGCGCTTCCATGCCAATGCGCTTGATCCGCTCACCCTTGTCGCCAATGATGATTTTCTTCTGGCCGTCACGCTCGACGAGAATCAAGGCATGGATATGCAGGGTCTTGCCCTGCTGCTTGAACTCTTCGATTTCCACGGTGATCTGGTACGGCAGCTCGGCGCCCAGCTGGCGCATGATCTTCTCGCGCACCAGTTCGGCGGCAAGGAAGCGGCTGCTGCGGTCGGTGATCTGGTCTTCCGGGAAGAAGTGATCGTTCTCCGGCAGGTGCTTGGCGATCAGGCCTTCCAGGGCTTCGAGGTTATGCCCCTGCTGGGCCGATACCGGAACGATCTCGGCATTCGGCAGTTGTTCCTGCAGCCAGGCCAGGTGCGGCATCAGATCAGCCTTGTCCTCGATGCGATCGGTCTTGTTGATCGCCAGGATCACCGGGCCCTGCACATACTGCACACGCTCGAGAACCAGCTGGTCCTCGTCGGTCCACTTGGTGCGGTCGACCACGAAAATCACCACGTCCACATCTTTCAAGGCCGCCGAGGCGGTCTTGTTCATGTAGCGGTTGAGAGCCTTCTCGTTGCTCTTGTGCATACCGGGGGTGTCGACGTAGATCGCCTGGATGGCGCCTTCGGTCTTGATCCCGAGCATGTTGTGACGAGTGGTCTGCGGCTTGCGCGAGGTGATCGCCAGCTTCTGGCCGAGGATGTGGTTGAGCAGCGTCGACTTGCCTACGTTGGGGCGGCCGACGATGGCGACATAGCCACAGCGTGTTGCGGTTGAATCAGTCATGGCCATTCTCCACGCCCAGGGCAATCAGTGCTGCAGCGGCCGCTACCTGTTCGGCAATGCGACGGCTCACACCTTGACCTCGGCTTTTTTCATTCAATAAGGTGACTTCACATTCAACGAAGAATGTCCGGCAGTGCGGCTCGCCCTGGATATCCACCACTTCATAGCGTGGCAGTTCACAGGCGCGGGACTGGAGGAACTCCTGCAGCCGGGTCTTGGGGTCCTTGTTGGTGTCCACCAGGGTCAGGCTCTCGAACTCCGAGGTCAGCCAGGCCAGTACGCGGTCACGGGCAGTTTCCATGCCGGCGTCCAGGTAGATTGCACCAATCAGGGCTTCCAGGGCATCGGCGAGGATCGACTCACGGCGGAAACCGCCACTCTTCAACTCACCGGAACCCAGTCGCAGGTATTCACCCAGGTCGAAACCACGGGCCAGTACCGCCAGTGTTTCACCTTTCACCAGGCGTGCGCGCAAACGCGACAGCTGGCCTTCGCGAGCCTGGGGAAAACGCTCGAACAGCGCTTCACCGGCGACGAAGTTGAGGATGGCATCACCGAGAAATTCCAGGCGTTCGTTGTTACGCCCGGCAAAACTGCGGTGAGTGAGGGCCAGGAGCATCAGTTCCTGGTCCTTGAAGGTATAACCGAGCTGACGCTCGAGACGGCTCAAAGAAACGCTCACGGTTTACCCACGCTGATTTCGTCACCGAAATTCGCCATGCTAGGGGCCGCGCACGAGGTGCGGGTGGCAATTAACGCTGTGTTCAAATCCACATCCTGAATATCGTTGACTGCATGCATCTGGCAATGCGCCTGCTACGGACTGCTTGAAGGCAAGACCGTTTTATACAAGAGCCAGAAAAGCATTCGGCGCTGTGTTCAACAGCGCCGCGTGTGATTACTTGATCAGGCCAACCCGCGAAAAATTCGGCAGGTGGCTGAGTTTCGGTTCGGGCCAGCTCATCCAGACGGCGAAGGCCTTGCCGACGATATTCTTGTCGGGAACCATGCCCAGCAGGTCCTTGGGAATACTCGGATCGTCCCAGTAGCGGCTGTCGTTGGAGTTGTCGCGGTTGTCGCCCATCATGAAGTAGTGCCCGGCGGGAACCACCCACTGACCTTCGGTCGGGGCGTGGTAGCGGCTCATCTCTTTGCGAATCAGGTGCTCGACTTCGCCGAGTTTTTCCTTGTACAGCTCTGCGCTGCCCAGGCTCCCTGGCTGGGAGCCCACCAACAGCTCAGCCACCGGCTGGCCATTGATGAACAGGTGCTTGTCGCTGGTGTAGCGCACCTGATCACCCGGCAGGCCGACTACACGCTTGATGTAGTTGACGTTCGGGTCACTTGGATAGCGAAACACCATCACGTCGCCGCGCTTCGGATCACCGACTTCGATGACTTTCTTGTCGATCACCGGCAGGCGGATCCCGTAAGAAAACTTGTTCACCAAGATGAAGTCGCCCACATCCAGGGTGGGCATCATCGAACCTGAAGGGATCTGAAACGGCTCCACCAGGAACGATCGCAGCACCAGGACGATAAACAGCACTGGAAAGAACGACTTGCCGTATTCAACCAGCAAGGGTTCCTTGTTCAGCTTCTCGACCACCAGCCCGTCCGGCTGGCTGACGCTGCCCTGATAGTTGGCAATGGCTGCGCGCCGACGCGGTGCCAGAAGCACCAGGTCGAGCAACGCCAAGAAACCGCATACGAAGACAGCGATGACCAGCAACAGCGGGAAATTTAGTGACATAGGACCTAACTATCCAACCTGAGCACAGCAAGGAAGGCTTCTTGTGGAATTTCCACGTTACCCACTTGCTTCATGCGTTTTTTACCGGCCTTTTGCTTTTCCAACAGCTTGCGCTTACGGCTCACGTCGCCGCCATAGCATTTGGCCAGTACGTTCTTTCTGAGTGCCTTGACGGAGGTCCGCGCAATGATCTGCCCGCCAATGGCGGCCTGGATCGCGACGTCGAACATCTGGCGCGGAATCAGCTCTTTCATCTTCTCGGTCAACTGGCGACCTTTGTAGTGCGCGTTGTCCTTGTGCACGATCAGCGCCAGGGCGTCGACCTTGTCGCCGTTGATCAGCACATCCAGCTTCACCAGATTAGCTGACTGATAGCGATCGAAATGATAATCCAGCGACGCATAACCACGACTGGTGGATTTGAGACGATCGAAGAAGTCCAGGACCACTTCGTTCATCGGCAAATCATAGGTCACCTGGACCTGGCTGCCGAGGAACAGCATGTCGTGCTGCACGCCACGTTTTTCGATACACAGGGTAATGACGTTACCCAAGTGCTCTTGCGGCACAAGAATATTGGCGCGAACGATGGGCTCGCGCATATCGTCAATGGACGAGAGGTCTGGAAGCTTGGACGGGTTATCGACATAAATCGTTTCGCCGGACTTCAGCAACAGCTCGAAAATAACGGTTGGCGCCGTGGTAATCAGGTCCAGGTCGTATTCGCGCTCCAGGCGCTCCTGGATGATTTCCATGTGCAGCATGCCGAGGAACCCGCAACGGAAGCCGAAGCCCAGCGCATCGGAGCTTTCCGGGGTGTACTGCAGCGACGAGTCGTTGAGGGTGAGCTTCTGCAGGGCTTCACGGAAGTCTTCGAAATCGTCGGAGCTGACCGGGAACAGGCCCGCATAAACCTGCGGCTGGATGCGCTTGAAGCCAGGCAACACGTCAACGTCAGGAGTAGAGCTCAGGGTCAGGGTGTCACCCACCGGTGCCCCGTGAATGTCCTTGATGCCGGCAATGATGAAACCCACTTCACCCGCCTTGAGGTCGGCGGTGGCGGTGTGTTTCGGGTTGAATACGCCGACGCTGTCCACCAAGTGGATCTTGCCGGTGGATTTAACCAGGATCTTGTCGCCCTTCTTCACCCGGCCATGACGTACACGCACCAGGGAGACAACGCCCAGATAGTTGTCGAACCAGGAGTCGATGATCAACGCTTGCAGCGGATCTTCGATGTTGCCGGTCGGAGCTGGAATGGTGCTCACCAGGCGTTCGAGCACCTCGTCCACGCCCAGGCCGGTCTTGGCGCTACAGGTCACGGCGTCGGTGGCATCAATACCGATGATCTTCTCGATCTCTTCCTTGACCCGCTCTGGATCGGCCTGTGGCAGGTCGATCTTGTTCAGCACCGGCATCACCTCGAGGCCTTGCTCGATGGCGGTGTAGCAGTTGGCAACCGATTGGGCTTCAACGCCCTGGCCGGCGTCGACCACCAGCAGAGCACCTTCACAGGCCGCCAGGGACCGGCTGACTTCATAGGTGAAGTCCACGTGGCCCGGGGTATCAATGAAGTTCAACTGGTAGTTGATGCCGTCTTTGGCTTTGTAATAGAGGGTAACGCTGTGGGCCTTGATGGTGATCCCGCGTTCACGCTCAAGGTCCATGGAGTCCAGAACCTGGGCTTCCATTTCGCGCTCGGCCAGGCCGCCGCACATCTGGATGAAGCGATCGGCCAGAGTCGACTTGCCATGGTCAATGTGGGCGATGATGGAGAAATTGCGGATATGACTCAAATCACTCACGGATGAACACTCAAAAAGGCTGCAGGCATGGCCCGCCGAAAAATAGCCGGGAATTGTACCTGATACTCGGCACAAGCGTCACGCTCGCCGGTCAGCGCTTGTCAAATGCAAAAACGCCCCGATCCAGGGATCGGGGCGTCGCGCTAAACACCTGGTAAAACCGCTGAATCAGCCGGCTCGGCGCAACATCCAGAAGCCGGCGACAGCACAGATACCCGCCGGTACCAGCACCGCGAACAGCGGCGAAAAGCCGAACACCAGGCTCGAAGGGCCCAGCAGGTCCTGGGCAATACGGAAGGTGAAGCCCACCAGGACGCCGGTAAACACCCGCTGACCGAGGGTCACCGAACGCAGCGGACCGAAAATGAAGGAAATCGCCATCAACACCAGCGCCGCAGTGACCAGCGGCTGCAGAACCTTGACCCAGAATGCCAGCCAGTAGCGGCCGTTGTTCAGGCCCTGATCGGCCAGGTAGTGGATGTAGCCCCACAGGCCACTGATGGACAGCGACTCTGGCGCCATGACTACGGTGCTCAGCAATTGCGGGCTCAAAGCCACGTCCCAGCGCTCTTCAGGCACTTTGATGACTTCGGTATGACCGTCGCGGAAGTAGGTGGTGGTGACGTCGGTCAGCTGCCAGTAGTTCTCGTGGAAGCGCGCCTGGCGAGAGAAGCTCGACGACAGCATGTGGCGCTGGCCATCGAAGTGGTAACGGGTCACGCCATACAGCAGGCCGTTGGGCTGCACCGCGTTGATGTGGATGAACTCATCACCCTGGCGATGCCACAGACCATGCTTGGAGCTCTGCGCATCGCCAGAACCCTGGGCCAAGGCACGACTGGCCTGGGCTTGGGTCTCGGTGGCCGGAGCCACGTATTCGCCTACCAGCACACCCACCAGCATCAGCACCAGCATCGGCTTCATCACCGACCAGACGATACGGCCGACCGAGACACCGGCGGCACGCATGATGGTCAACTCGCTGTTGCTGGCCAAGGTACCGAGACCGATCAAGCAGCCAATCAGGCCGGCCATCGGCAGCATTTCATAGACCCGACGCGGCGCGGTGAGAACCACGTAGCTGAGGACATCGATCACGGTATAGGTGTCGCTGACATTGCCCATTTCATCGATAAAGGCAAACAGCGAGGCCAACCCGAGGATGATCCCCAGGACCGCAAGAATGGCCATGAACACACTGCTACCAATGTAGCGATCAAGCTTAACCACGAGCCATCTCCTTCATGCTGCGACGACTCGCCAATTTCAAACGCAAGGGTTCCCAGTACATCAGTCCCAGGCCGATCACCAGGAACAGAACGTGGACCCACCACAGACCCAGAGCGGGCGAAATCTTGCCTTTCTCCAGCGCACCGCGCACGGCAATCAGGATGGTCAGGTAAGCCATATAAAGAAGGATCGCCGGAATCAGCTTGAGGAAGCGGCCCTGGCGCGGATTGACCCGGGACAGCGGCACCGCCATCAAGGTCACGATAAACACCAGCAACGGCAGGGAAAGACGCCATTGCAACTCGGCGCGAGCCCGCAGGTCATCCTTGCCGATCAGGTCGGCGGTAGGCATGGCGTCACGGTCGGTGACTTCGTCGCTGATGTCCGGCCGTTCCAGCAATACGCCGTAGGTATCGTATTTGATCACCCGGTAGTTGGCCTCGCCCGGATTGCCGTCATAGCGATAGCCGTTCTCCAGGATCAGGTAGCGGTTGCCGTCGGGACGAATGTCCTGATGGCCCTTCTCGGCCACCAGCACCGAAATGCCCTGGTCCTTCTTCTCTTGGTTCAGGCGCTTCTCGGAGATGAACACCCCGGAAAGGTTGGCCCGGTCATCAGACAGCTGCTCGGTATAGGTCACCCGAGTGCCGTCGTTCAGCGCTTGGAAGCGGCCCGCCACCAGGGTGTCGAACTCGGTCAGGGCATCCTGCTTGTTCAGCAGCAACTGGAACTGGTTGGCCCCCTGGGGCGCCAGGCTCAGGCTCAACCAAGCCACCAGCAGGGCTACCAGGGTGGCCGGGATCATGGTCAGGCCCAGCAGGCGCTGCTGGCTCATGCCAGTAGCCGACAGCACGGTCATCTCGCTTTCGAGATAGAGCCGGCCATAAGCCAGCAAGATGCCGAGGAACAGCCCCAAAGGCAGGATCAGCTGCAAGAAGCCTGGCAAACGAAAACCCATGACCAGGAACAGCGAGCCCGGATCCAGGGCTCCCGAGGCGGCTTGGGCGAGAAACTTGACGAGGCGCCCGCTCATGATGATGACCAGCAGCACCGCGCTCACGGCACTCAGGGTCAACAGGACTTCGCGGGACAGATAACGAAAGACGATCAAACCAGACACTCCAGGGTTGTCAGGCTAAGGCGGCCGAACAAGCAAACGTATCGAGCCGGCCCCAGACACAGGGCCGCCGAAAAAAGATGGCGCATTATCCTGTGATTGCGCGCGCCTGTCACGGAGGATGCTCACCCAACGCTCCAAAGCAGCGAACTTGGCCAAGACGAGGGTTGTCAGTCGCAAGCAGCGAGGTTCAAACTGGCGGCTTTGTCGTCGGCAGCATGCGACGTCTTCTTCTATATAGATAAGCCACGCGCCGGAGTCTTTCCTGCGCTCTTTGACCATTTATTCAGGGACCCAGACATGGAACTGGTTGTAAAAAGCGTTAGCCCGGAAACGTTGAAGACCGCCACTCTGGTGGTCGCCATTGGCGAAGGCCGCAAACTCGGCAACGTTGCCAAGCAACTCGACGAACTCAGCGGTGGCGCTATCAGCGCGGTGCTCAAGCGCGGCGACCTGGCCGGCAAGGTCGGCCAGAGCCTGCTGCTGCACGGCGTGGCCAAGCTCAAGGCCGAGCGCGTACTGCTGGTAGGCACCGGCAAGGATGGCGAACTGGGCGACCGCCCGTTCCGCAAGATCATCAGCGGCGTGCTCGCCACCCTCAAGGGCCTGGGCGGCAGCGACGCCGTGCTGGCACTGGATGAGGTCGTGGTCAAGGGCCGCGACAGCTACGGCAAGACCCGCCTGCTGGCAGAAACCCTGGTGGACGGTGGTTATGTCTTCGACCGCTACAAGAGCCAGAAGGCCGAACCTCGCGCCCTGAAGAAAATCACCCTGCTGACCATCAAGGCCGCCGAGGCCGAAGTCCAGCGCGGCGTGACCCACGCCCAGGCCATCGCCAACGGCATGGCCTTTACCCGCGACTTGGGCAACCAGCCGCCGAACGTCTGCCACCCGACTTTCCTGGGTGAACAGGCCAAGGCCCTGGGCAAGGAGTTCAAGGGTCTGAAAGTCGAAGTCCTCGACGAGAAGAAGATCAAGGAACTGGGCATGGGCTCGTTCTATGCCGTGGGCCAAGGCAGCGACCAGCCGCCACGCCTGATCGTCATGCAATACAACGGCGGCAAGAAGTCCGAGAAACCCTACGCCCTGGTGGGCAAGGGCATCACCTTCGACACCGGCGGCATCAGCCTCAAGCCGGGCGCCGGCATGGACGAAATGAAGTACGACATGGGCGGCGCTGCCAGCGTGTTCGGCACCCTGCGTGCAGTGCTGGAACTGAAGCTGCCGATCAACCTGGTGTGCATCCTCGCCTGCGCCGAAAACATGCCCAGCGGTGGCGCTGCGCGTCCTGGCGACATTGTCACCACCATGAGCGGGCAGACCGTGGAAATCCTCAACACCGACGCCGAAGGCCGCCTGGTGCTGTGCGATGCCCTGACCTATGCCGAGCGCTTCAAGCCTCAGGCAGTGATCGATATCGCCACCCTGACCGGCGCCTGCGTGGTCGCCCTGGGTGCCCACACCTCGGGCCTGCTGGGCAACAATGACGAGCTGATCGGCCAACTGCTCAGCGCCGGCCAGCAAGCCGACGACCGCGCCTGGCAGCTGCCGCTGTTCGATGAGTACCAGGAGCAACTGGACAGCCCATTCGCCGACATCGCCAACATCGGCGGCCCCAAAGCCGGGACCATCACCGCTGCGTGCTTCCTCTCGCGCTTTACCAAGAACCTGAACTGGGCGCACCTGGATATCGCCGGTACTGCCTGGACCAGCGGCGGCAAGGACAAGGGCGCCACCGGCCGTCCCGTGCCCCTGTTGACCCAATACCTGCTGGACCGCGCCAAAGCCTGAAAACCATGACCGCGGAGGGCGTCGCTCGAAGGCGCCGCCCTCTCCGGCTCAGGAACCCCAATGACCAAAGTCGACTTCTATATTCTTCCCAGCGCGGACCCTGCGGCGCGCCTGGATTTTGCCTGCAAGCTCACCGATAAAGCCTGGCGCATGGGCCATCGCATCTACCTGCATTGCAGCGATGCCGCGCAACGAGACGAACTTGATGCCCGCCTGTGGCGCTTCAAGGGTGAAGCGTTCGTCCCCCACGGCCCGGCGGAAAGCGAACCTGAAGGCCTGATCGTACTCGGCCTGGGCCAGGACCCTGGCGAGCACAACGATCTGCTGGTGAACCTGGATTTGAAAGTCCCTTCCTTCGCCCAGCGTTTCGCCCGGATTGCCGAGGTGGTGGTGGAAGATCCGACTATTCGTCAGGCTGCCCGCGAGAGTTTCCGTTTCTATCGCGAACAGGGCTATCCTCTGCAAGATCACCGTTTACAGCGACTCTGAGCACCCGATGGACACTCCCAATCCTCTGCAAAAGCCCGCGCACCTGCTGGACGACCTCGAGTCGATCCGCCAACTGCTCGGCGATGACAACCTGCAACCGCCACTGCTCACCGAAACGGTCAGCAGTGAAGTACAGATTCCCCTGCTGTTCGACATGGTGGGCAATCAACCTCCTGCCCCAGCCGAACCTGAGCCGGCAGTAAAGGCCAAGCCACAACCGGCACCCGCCCCGGTTCAAGCGCTGTTTCTTATACCCATCTGACGCTGCCGACGAATAGCCCTGTTTAGATTTCCGG
>NZ_JAAARL010000016.1:0-189425 GCF_009908205.1 Pseudomonas sp. Fl5BN2
ATCCGTGTGCCAAGGTAAGGGGGGGAGGGAGCCAGTGGGGCCCGACACTGCCCCGTCGTCCGCGCTCTGATCCCCGTGCTAGAGCGCTATACCCGGCTAGATGAGGGTGTGTAATTTATTTTACAACGGCTCAATAGAGGCCCGGCAGCAGGCGCCAGCTGCGAGCGCAGTAGTCGTCGTATTCGTCGCCGAAGTAACCGCGCAGCAAGGCTTCCTCGGCGTGAATGCGTGCAATCAGTGGGATCAGGGTCAGTGCCGCCAGCAGCAGCCCCAATCCGGAACGAAACGCCAGGGCCCAGCCCACGGCGTTCACCAGCAAACCCAGGTAGCTGGGGTTGCGCAGGTAGCGGTACAGGCCATCGACCACCAGTCTGTGGTCCGACTGGATGGCCACCAGCCCGCTGAAGCGCCGGCCGAGGATGAACACCGGCCACAGGCGCAGCACACCGCCGAGGATGAACAGCCAGGCACCGAGCCAGCGCAGGCTTTCGTCGCCAAAGGTCCAGAACTCCACGCGGTCGCTGTAGGCCGGGAGGAAGCCGCTCAACAGACCGATCACGGCGAACACCGGCAGCACCCAGCGATTGCCCTGGTCTTCCTGTTCGCCACTGCTCAGGTTGACCTCGCTGAACAGGGAAGCGACCACCATCAGCAGGGTGGCGATGGCGATCAGCGTCAGCGGCAGATGGGCGAAGAAGGCCGCGAAGCCCCCGCGGCCCCAGATCGCCAGGCCAAGGTAGGCGAGGGCGCCGAGAATGCTCGAAACGGCCAACCGGGGAGAGATTTTCATGATGACCTGCGGCGGTATCAGGGGCTTCCCATGAGTGTAGGAGCCCGCTGACGGGCATCCCCGGTCGTTCGTCCGCCAGCGCCGTGGGCCGCTTCAGGTCGGTGTTTTTTCGCTGAGCTGGCTGATCAGGAAGTCAATAAAGGCCCGGGTTTTCTGCGGCACCCGGCGGGCCGAGGGGTAGACCGCATGGATGCTGATCGGCGGTGCCTGCCACTGGCACAGCACCGGCACCAGGCGTCCGGCGGCCAGGGCCTCCTCGACAATGAAGTTGGGCAGCAGGGCGATGCCCATGCCGGCCTCGGCGGCCTGGGCCAGCAAGTCACCGTTGTTGGCATGCAACGGCCCGGTGACGTGGACCCGCTGAGTGTCCTTGCCGTTGCTCAGTTGCAGGCTGACGCCGCTTTGCAGGTAGCCGTAGTTGAGGCACTGGTGGCTGCTCAAGTCCCGTGGCGTCTGTGGGGTGCCGGCGCGTTGCAGGTAGGCCGGTGCGGCGACCATGATCCGTGGCGCCGGGGCCAGCAGCCTGGCAACCATCGACGAGTCGGCCAGGCTGGCGATGCGAATGGTCACGTCGAAGCCGCCACGCACCGGGTCCACCTGCTGGTCGCTGAGCACCAGTTGCAACTCGATGTTCGGCTGCTGCTCGTGGAACAGCGGCACCAGCGGCCCCAGGCGCCGCAAGCCGAAGGACATCGGCGCATTGACCCGCAGGACGCCACGCAGCTCGCCCATGCCATCGCGGGCCCGTTGTTCGGCTTCGTCCAATGCCGCCAGCACTTCCCGCGCCGACTCGTAGTATTCGGCGCCGGCCTCGGTCAGGTGCAGGCTGCGAGTGGTGCGCTGCAGCAGTTGCACGCCGATGGCCTCTTCCAGGGCCTGGATCTGCTTGCTGACCTTGGAGCGCGGTACGTCCATCGAGCGTGCGGCAGCGGCAAAGCCGTTCTGATCCACGGTGACGACGAAAGCGCGCATGCATTCGATACGGTCCATGATTGTCCCTGATTTGGAATCAATGATTCTCGATTCTAGGGAATTGTTCCTGTTTCAGCCATGGCCTAAATTAGCCACCAAGCCGGACGCACAAGGGCGCAAGCGGCGCCATCAGCCGGTCATGTTCGACCCTCACTCTCTGACTGCAAAAGGAACGCGCCATGTCCATTCGTGAACTGCTGAACCCCACCAACTCGGCCCTGATCCTGATCGACCACCAGCCGCAGATGTCCTTCGGCGTACAGTCGATCGATCGCCAGACCCTGAAGAACAACACCGTGGCCCTGGCCAAGACGGCGCAGATCTTCAAGGTGCCGACCATTCTCACCTCGGTGGAAACCGCCAGCTTCAGCGGCTACATCTGGCCGGAGCTGCTGGCGGTGTTCCCGGATCACCAGCCCATCGAGCGCACCTCGATGAACTCCTGGGAAGACCAGAAGCTGGTGGCGGCGGTCAAGGCCACCGGGCGCAAGAAGCTGATCATGGCGGCGCTGTGGACCGAGGTCTGCCTGACCTTTCCGGCCCTGGAAGCCCTGGCCGAAGGCTATGAGGTGTACATCGTCACCGATGCCTCTGGCGGCACCACCCAGGAGGCCCACGACATGTCGGTGCAGCGGATGATCCAGGCCGGTGCAGTGCCGGTGACCTGGCAGCAAGTGCTGCTCGAATACCAGCGCGACTGGGCGCACAAGGACACCTACGACGCGGTGATGGACCTGGTGCGTGAACACAGCGGTGCCTACGGCATGGGCGTGGACTACGCCTACACCATGGTGCACAAGGCGCCTCAGCGTCAGCTGTAAGGCATCGGTTTGTCGGCCAGGGGCGATCAGCCCCCTTTGCCGGCAAGCCAGCTTCTACGCTTGCCCAAGGTTGCACTGTTCCGGATGCCGTCGGTGTCCGGTGTTCCTCCCCCCAGCACTGTGGAGTCATTGATGGATATCCAACTCACCGACGGTGTCGTGACCTTGCTGGTGCGCCACCGGATCAAGCAAGGCCAGGACCAGGCGTACGAAACCTGGCTGCGCCAGATCATCGCCAAGGCCCGCACCTACCCGGGGCACTTGGGGATCGACGTGGTCCGCGGCCACAGCGGTGGCCTGGGACAGTTCACCAGCGTACTGCGCTTTGCCAGCACCGAGCAGTTGCAGCAGTGGCTGGACTCCGCCGATCGTCGAGAACTGGTGGAACAGGCTCGGCACTTGCTGGCCGACGGCGACCAGACCGAAATCAACGCCGACCGGGAGTTCTGGTTCACCCCTCAGGAAGTCGGGGCGCCGACCCCGCCGCCACGCTGGAAACAGGCCTGCGTGACCTTCCTGGTGATCCTGCCGCTGACGTTCCTGGTGCCCCAACTGTGGAAACCGCTGTTTGCCCAACTGCCCTGGCTGGGTGGCTACGTGCAAGCCAACGTGCTGATCACCCTGAGCATCGTGCTGCTGGTGGTCTACGTCTTCATGCCCCGGGTCACCCGCCTGTTCCGTCGTTGGCTGCAACCGCACAGCGCAGCCTGAAACCCTTCGCAACCTAGATTCGAGCCCCACGTCCTTCATTCGGAGTAGTGCCATGAACCACAACGCAATTGCCGACCTGATTCTCTTCAATGGCCGCCTGCACACCGTGGACCGGGCCAAGCCCCGGGCCAGCGCGGTGGCGATCAAGGACGGGCGCTTTCTCGCCGTGGGCAACGATGCCCAGGCCATGGCCCTGCGCGGCAGCACAACCCAGGTCATCGACCTCCAGGGGCGCACGGTGATTCCCGGCCTCAACGACTCGCACCTGCACCTGATCCGTGGTGGCCTCAACTACAACCTGGAGCTGCGCTGGGAAGGCGTGCCGTCGCTGGTGGACGCCTTGCGCCTGCTCAAGGACCAGGCCCAGCGCACCCCGGCGCCGCAGTGGGTGCGGGTGGTGGGGGGCTGGAACGAATTCCAGTTCGCCGAGAAGCGCATGCCGACCCTGGAGGAACTCAACCAGGCGGCCCCGGACACCCCGGTGTTCGTCCTGCACCTGTATGACCGCGCCTTGCTCAACCGTGCCGCGCTGCGGGTGGTGGGCTACGACCGCAACACGCCGAACCCGCCGGGCGGCGAGATCGTCCGCGACGCCAACGGCAACCCCACCGGCATGCTGATCGCCCGGCCCAACGCGATGATTCTGTATGCGACCCTGGCCAAGGGGCCCAAGCTGCCTTTGGAATACCAGGTCAACTCCACCCGCCAGTTCATGCGTGAACTCAACCGCCTGGGGGTCACCAGCGCCATCGATGCCGGCGGCGGCTTCCAGAACTACCCGGACGACTACCAGGTGATCAACGAACTGGCGGCCAAGCAGCAATTGACCGTGCGCATTGCCTACAACCTGTTCACCCAGAAACCCAAGGAAGAGCTGGCGGATTTCAAGCACTGGACCAGCAGCGTCACCTACGGCCAGGGCGACGACTTCCTGCGGCACAACGGGGCAGGGGAGATGCTGGTGTTTTCCGCCGCCGACTTCGAGGACTTCCTCGAACCACGCCCCGACCTGCCGCAGAGCATGGAGCAGGAACTGGAACCGGTGGTGCGCCACTTGGTGGAGCAACGCTGGCCGTTCCGCCTGCACGCCACCTATGACGAATCCATCAGCCGCATGCTCGACGTCTTCGAGAGGGTCGACCGCGACATTCCGTTCAACGGCCTGCCGTGGTTCTTCGACCACGCAGAAACCATCAGCCCGAAAAACATCGAGCGGGTGCGGGCCCTGGGCGGTGGCATTGCGATCCAGGACCGCATGGCGTTCCAGGGCGAGTACTTTGTCGAGCGCTACGGCGCCAAGGCCGCCGAGATGACCCCGCCGATCCAGCGCATGCTCGCCGAAGGCATTCCGGTGGGTGCCGGCACCGACGCCACTCGGGTCTCCAGCTATAACCCCTGGACCTCGCTGTACTGGATGGTCAGCGGCAGGACGGTGGGCGGCCTGGAGCTGTATCCCCAGGGCTTGAGCCGCGACACCGCGCTGGAACTCTATACCCATGGCAGTGCCTGGTTCTCCTCGGAGCAGGGCCAGAAAGGCCAGATCAAGGTTGGGCAACTGGCGGACCTGGTGGCCTTGTCGGCGGACTATTTCAGCGTCGAGGAAGAGGCGATCAAGTGGATCGAATCGTTGCTGACCGTGGTGGATGGCAAGGTGGTGCATGCGGCAGGGGACTTCGCCAAACTGGCCCCGCCGACCTTGCCGGTGACACCCGACTGGTCGCCAGTGGCGAAGGTGCCAGGGCACTGGAAACCCACCTCGCCACTGCTCAACCAGGTGCACCAGTGCAGCGGGCCGTGTGCGGTGCATGCCCATGGCCATGAACGAGCCCGGCACTCGTCGGTGCCGGTGAGTGACTTCCAGGGGTTCTGGGGCGCGTTTGGCTGTTCCTGCTTCGCCTTCTGACCTCAATCCCGCTTGCAGGAGCTGGCTTGCCGGCTCCTGCAGGCCGTTTGTGCTTCTGTTTATCACTGAAATTTATCGAGATTTTTTTCCTGATTATTAGGATCAATCTGATATTTCGTTCGTCGAGGCGAGTCTAGTATCGGCCGCCATCCAGACACCCTCCATCGGTGACTCCTTCGGCAAATTGACGCCAGAATAGTGGCACTTTAATATTGCGCCTTTCGTCTTGACCCTGCTGCCGTCTGAACCACCGAACAGAGTGTTCGCTTGCCCCGAGGATGAGATCGAGCCGGGCTGCACCTCGCCCTGCTGTTTTCGTGGTGGGCGGCTGTAGAGCAACCCTCAAGCAACCCGCGGGCAAGTGCGTCACCGATTGTCTGGGTGACTCCCCCGCTGCTATCCCGTTGCACTTTTATTTGCGCTCTTTACCTGAGAAACATGACATGGATGTTCGTCAGTTTGCCTTCCTGGTCCGTCAGCCCTCGGCTGCCCTGCAATCCCGTGATTCGTTTTGGGGCCTGTCGAAACGCGGGTTGGCGTTCATCCTGGCCAACGTGATGTTCTGGCAGCCCGTGGTGGCCATGGCCGACGGCATCGTGGTCAACGGTGGCGGCACCACCCTCGGCCAGGCCGGCAATGGCGTGCCCATCGTCAACATCGCCACGCCCAATGGCAGTGGCCTGTCGCACAACCAGTTCAGCGACTACAACGTTGGCCAGCAGGGCGTAATCCTCAACAACGCCACCAACCGTACCCAGCAAACCCAGCTTGGCGGGATCATCCTCGGCAACCCCAACCTGGGCGGTCGGGCGGCCAACATAATCCTCAACGAGGTCAACGGCGGCAGCCCCAGCCAGCTCAAGGGCTACACCGAAGTGGCCGGGCAGTCGGCCCATGTGATTGTCGCCAACCCTTATGGCGTGACCTGCAACGGCTGCGGCTTTATCAACACCCCCAAGGCCACCCTGACCACCGGCAAGCCGGTGATCGAGAATGGCCAGCTCCAGCGTTATCAGGTGGACCAGGGCAGCGTCGCCATCGAAGGCGCGGGGCTGAACGCGAACAATATCGACCAGTTCGAAATCATCACCCGCAGCGCCAGGATCAATGCCGAGATCCAGGCCAAGCACCTGGCGGTGATCGCCGGGGCCAACGACGTTGACGCCCAGACCCTCAAGGCCACGGCGCGGGCGGCCAACCCGGCGGATGCGCCGCAGCTGGCCATCGATTCCTCGGCCCTGGGCGGCATGTACGCCGGGGCCATCAAGCTGGTGGGCACCGAAGCCGGGGTCGGGGTGAAACTCGACGGCAAGATGATCGCCAGCGGTGGTGATATCCAACTCGACGCCAATGGCCAGTTGCGCATGGCCGAGGCGAGCGCCGAGAAAGGCGCGGTGGCGATCAAGTCCCAAAGCCTAGACGCCCAGGGCGCGGTATTCGCCGGGACCGATCTCGAGGTGCAGACCCAGGGCGACCTGAACAACCACAGCACCCTGGCAGCGGCCAACAGCGTCAACCTCAGCAGCGGCGGGCAACTGAACAACCACGGGATCATCGAGGCCGGGGTCAACTTCGACAACAGCCGCAACCCCAATGGCGATGTCACGCTGAGCGCGAAGAGCCTCAACAACAGCGGCAAGAGCGTGGTGGCCAGCCGTGATCTGACGGTTACGGCCAAGCAGACCCTGAACAACCAGGGCGGCACCCTGAGCGGGCAACGCCAGGTGACGGTCAGCGCCGGGACCCTGGACAACCAGAACAAGGGCAAGCTGCTCAGCGCCGAGCGCCTGCAACTCAATGCCGATCAGGTGCTCAACGGCCAGGGTGGCCTGATCAAGAGCCAGCAGTCCCTCAATGCCACCCTGGGCCACCTGGGCAACAGCGGCGGCGAACTGTCGAGCCAGGGCAGCAGCACCCTGGTGCTGGCCGGGCTGGACAACCTCACCGGCGTGGTACTGGCGCAACAGACCCTGACCATCACCGGCAGCGCTGAGCTGGACAACCAGGGCGGGTTGCTGTCGGGCTGGCAGGGCCTGACCCTCAAGGGCATCGGCCTGAACAACAGCAACAAAGGCACCGTCTCCAGCCTCAAGGGCGGTGTCGACATTACCCTCAGCAACGCCTTGAACAACCGCCAGGGCGGTGGCCTGGTCAGCCAGCAGGCCCTGGACGTCAAGGCCGCGAGCCTCGACAACAGCCTCAAGGGCATGATCTCCAGCGCGGGTGCACAGGGCCTCAAACTCAGCGAGCGGTTGGACAACAGCCAGGGCGGCTCGATCGACAGCGCCGCCACCCTGACCCTGCAGGCCATGGCCCTGGGCAACCAGGGCGGCACAGTCAACGCCACCGGCGATCTGGAATTCATTGGTGGTGATCTGGACAACAGCCACGGCACCTTCACTGGCAAGCAGGGCGTCACCCTCGACCTGCTGGGACACTTGATCAACAACCAGGGCACGCTGTCTGCCGCCGGCCCCTTGCTGCTCAAGCGCAGCACTAAGGTTGAGAACCAGGGAGGCGAACTCTCCAGCCAGCAGTGGCTGCGGCTGTTCACCGAGCACTTGGACAACCGGCAGAAGGGCCGGGTCGCGGCCAATGATTCAGTGTTGATCAGCGCCAGTGGCGAAGTGCAGAACAGCGATGGCGGGGAGATCCTCAGCCGCGAAGCCGACCTGCAACTCAATGCCGAGCGCCTGGATAACGCCAAGGGCCTGCTGCAGGCCAAGACCAACCTGGGCCTCGATGTGGCGGCCGACGCCGGCAACCAAGGCGGGCAAGTGATTGCCCAGCAGGGCGACCTGACGCTCAAGGCGGCCCACCTCGACAACCGCGCGGGCAAGGTCTCGGCCCTCAGCGGCGGCGCCACCCTGGAAACCGCCGCCGATGGCCGCCTCGACAATCGCGACGGCGCGCTCTTCGCCCAGCAGGCGCTGCATATCAGCGCCAAGGACCTGGACAACAGCGCCGGCCAGATCAGCGCCCGGCAGATCGAGCTGGAACTGGCTGGTGCCCTGGACAACCGCCAGGGCCTGATCGAAAGCCGCAGCACCCTGGCCACCGCCGCCGCCAGCCTGGACAACCAGCGCGGGCAACTGCGGGCCCTGGGTCTGGCGAGCAAAACCCGCTTCGATATCGGCGGCACTTTCGACAACCGCGACGGCTTCCTGGAAACCGCCAACCATGACCTGGCCTTCGACGCCGGCGGCTTCAACAACCGTGGCGGCAGCCTGCTGCACAGCGGCAGTGGCGTGTTCGGCATCTCCATGGCCAACCTCGAAGACGTCGGCGGCCGCCTGAAGACCGCGGGCCAACTGACCCTGGAAGCCGAGCGCTGGACCAACAGCAGCTCGATCCAGGCCGAGCAACTGACAGTCAACGTCGACCACCTGACCCAGACCGCCGATGGCCAGCTCCTGGCGGGTAACGGCCTGATCGGCAGCGGCAGCCACTGGAGCAACGACGGCCTGATCGGCAGTGACGCCGCGATCAGTGTTGACCTGAGTGGCAACTACGCCGGCAAGGGTCGCCTGAGCAGTATTGGCCAACTGGATCTGCACGCCGCTCAACTGGACCTGACCGACAGCGCCAGCATCGCCGGTGGCGGCAACACCCGCATCAACATCGATGGCGCGCTGAACAGCGCCGGACGCATCACCGGCAACCAGAACCTGCACCTCACCGCCACCAGCATCAACAACCGCGGCACCCTGGGCAGTGGTGATGACCTGACCCTCACTGCCGCCACCCTGGTCAATGACCAAGGCCTGATCTCCAGCGGCGGCAACCTGCAACTGCTGACCACGAGCTTCACCAACCGCTACGCCCAGGTGTACAGCCTGGGCAGCGCACTGATTGCCAAGGACAACCAGCAAACCAAGGCCGACCTGCTGGACAACCGCTCGGGAGATATCGAAAGCCTCGGCAAGCTGACCATCGCCGCCACCACCGTCAACAACGTCATGGACGTGCTGCAGTACATCGAGCACGAAAAAAGTGCCGCCGGCATCACCCGCCTGTCCTGCAACATGATTCCCGGTGCCGGCTGCGACGACCGCGGCGGCGGCCGCATCAACGGCCTGTGGGAACTCGCCGAAACCGACCGCCTGCGGGTGACCAACAGCAGCGCCGCCGCCAGCCTCAACAGCGGCGCCGACCTGCAGATCGACACCCAGGTACTGACCAACACCAGCAGCCTGATCACCGCGGCCGGCGACATCAACGTCAAGGCCGAGACCGTCCACAATCAGGGCTTGCAACCCCAGGAAATCACCACCCTGCGGCGCTACTGGAGCTTCGTCAACGAAACCGGCAACGCCGCCGCCCATGCCGCCGCCTTCAACGCCCGCAACAACCCGACTCCGTCTGCCAGCTTTGCCTCCGACCTCAGCGCCTTTATCGGCTGGACCGGGGTGATGCTGGGCTCCAGCAGCAAAGTGGTGGATGGCGACCAATCCTTCGCCGCCACCATCCAGGCCGGTGGTAAGGTCAACCTCAAGGCTGACAAAACCCTCGACAACAGCGTGATCCGCTCCTTCTACGAGTACGTCGGCGCCGGCAAGACCCTGACCGACACCGGCATTGGCAACGGCTACTCGACGCCGATCCGGATCAACCCGCAACTGCCCCCGGAATTGGCCCAGCAACAGGTCAACCCGCTGGTACTGCCGGGCTTCACCCTGCCCACCAGCGGCAACGGCCTGTTCCGCCTTAGCGGCCAGGGCAGCAGCACCGCACAAGCCCCGACCCCGGCACAGATCGCCGGCCTGCCGGACGCCGCGAGCCTGTCCCGGCCGCACAAATACCTGGTGGAAACCAATCCGGCGCTGACCAACCTCAAGCAATTCATGAGCTCGGACTACCTGCTGTCCAACCTCGGCTACAACCCCGAGGAGAGCACCAAGCGCCTGGGTGATGGTTTCTACGAACAGAAACTGATCCAGCAAGCCATGGTGGCCCGCACCGGCCAGCGCTTTATCGATGGCCAGGACAGCAACGAAAAACTCTTCAAGCACCTGATGGACAACGCCATCCAGAGCAAGCAACAGCTTGAGCTGGCGGTGGGCGTGACCCTGACCTCCGAACAAGTCGCCGCCCTGACCCACGACATCGTCTGGCTGGAAAGCCATGAAGTGAATGGCGAACAAGTGCTGGTGCCGGTGCTGTACCTGGCGCACTCCAACAACCGATTGGCTCCGAATGGCGCGCTGATCGCGGGCAAGGACGTGAGCCTGATAGCCGGCAAGGATCTGAACAACGTCGGCACCTTGCGTGCGGCCAATGACCTGTCGGCGGTGGCGGGGGAGAACCTGGTCAATAGTGGGTTGGCGGAGGCGGGCAAGGGCCTGAATCTGACGGCAGGCAAGGATCTGCTGAACAAGGCCGGTGGTGTTATCGCTGGGCGTGATGTGGCCTTGACGGCAACTGATGGAAACGTGGTTAACGAACGCACTTTGACCTCGCACCAAAGCAACAAAGGGCCCTACGCGCAGCAGCGGGATTTTGTCGACAGTGCTGCACGGGTTGAGGCCGCGAACAACCTCGCCATCAGTGCAGGACGCGATTTCAATAACAGTGCGGGAGTCCTAAAGAGCGCCGCTGATACCCACATCACCGCTGGCCGCGATGTCAGCCTGACGGCTGTGGAGCAGGTGGTCGGCAACCAGTTGAACGCCAACTACCGTGACAAAAGTGTCACCCAGCATGGTTCGACGCTTGAGGCAGGTCGCGATCTGTCCATCAGTGCCGGTCGCGATATCACGGCAATTGCCAGCCAGATTGAGGCCAAGCGTGACGTGTCGATGTCGGCCAAAGAAAACCTGACATTGGCCTCTGCGGCGAATGAGCAGCACTGGTTCAGCCAGACCAAGAGCTTCAAGGGGCAGGAGGATCATGTTCAGCAGGTGGCTACCACTGTGGTCGCTGGCGGCAATGTGGCGCTCAAGGCCGGTGAGGATCTTCAACTGACGGCCAGCCGAGTGACGGCAGGGGATGAGGCGTATCTCTATGCGGGCAACGATCTGAGCCTCAATACTGCAGAGAACAGCGACTACTCCTACTACTCCAAGACCAAGAAAGGTTCATGGGGCAAGAAGAAGTCGACGATGACCGAAAGTGGCAGCGAGGAGGCCGTGTCCTCGGTCATTCAAGCCACAGGCAAAACCACCGTCGTTGCCGCCAATGACATCAATATCAGCGGTTCCACGGTGAACAGTGACAAAGGTGATCTGTCTGTTCTCGCCGGTCACGATATCAACCTGGACGCGGCACAGAACAGCCAGTTCAGCGCTTCAGCGAAATCCAAGTCGGGCGGGTTCGGCCTGTCCAGCATGAGCAAGAAGAGTGCGGATTCGTCGAGTAGCACTTCGCTAACGGGGTCGACCCTCAGCGGTAACACCACGCTGGTACAGGCCGGGAATGACCTGCTGGTGTCTGCCAGTAATGTGGTGTCCACCGAGCAGACCAACCTCCAGGCGGGCAAGGACATCCGCATCGAAAGCGGCATCGAGACCTTCAGCTCGCAGCACAGTCAGTCCACCAGCAAGTCCGGTCTGATGAGTTCCGGCGGGATTGGCGTCACCTTGGGCTCGTCGACGAACAGCTTCAAGCAAGACACCCAGGGCCAGACCGAGAAGGGCAGCACGGTCGGCAGTGTGCTGGGCAACGTAGTGGTCACAGCCGGCAAGGACCTGACGGTCAAAGCCTCGGATGTAGTGGCGGGTAAGGACATCAGCCTGATCGGGCAGAACGTCAGCATCCTCGACGCCGAGAGCAAGAGCAGTACCAGTAGCCGTCAGGAGAGCAAAAAAAGCGGCTTGACCCTGGCCTTGTCAGGGGCTGTGGGATCGGCGGTGAACACTGCGGTACAGACTGCGCAGGACGCCCGGAAGGAAGATGACAGCCGCCTGGCGGCGTTGCAGGGGATTAAAGCCGGATTGTCCGGCTACCAGGCGTGGCAGGGAGCGCAGGCAGTTGAAGCCGGCGCGCAAGAGGGGAGTTTTTTTGGGATTGCCTTGTCTCTGGGAACGCAGAAATCCAGTTCCAAACAGGTGCAGGAACAGAGCCTCAGCCAGGGCAGTAGCCTGACCGCAGGTAACGATTTACGGGTCATTGCCACCGGCGGCGGCCAGTCCGGTATCGGTGGTGACCTGTCGGTGATCGGCGGGAAGCTGCAGGCGGGCCACGATGTGTTGCTATCGGCTGCACGCGATATCGACCTAAGGGCCGGGGCCAATACCCAGAAGCTCGATGGATCGAACAAGAGCGGCGGCGGTGCCATCGGCATCAGCCTGGGAGTGGGATCCGGTGGTGGTGGCCTATCGGTTTTCGCCAATGCTAATAGCGGTGTCGGCAAGGAGAAGGGCAATGGCACCTCCTGGACTGAAACCACCGTCAATGCGGGTAACCAGCTGACACTGAACAGCGGCCGAGACACAACCTTGGAAGGTGCACAGGCCAATGCGCAGAAAGTGGTGGCCGATATCGGCCGCAACCTGACCCTCACCAGCCTGCAGGACAGTGATCGCTTCGACTCCAAGCAGACCAACGTCAGTGGCGGTGTGAGCTACGCAATCATCGGCAGTGGCAGTAGTGCTTCGATGAGTGTCAGCCAGGACAAGATCAAGTCCAGGTTCGACAGCGTGCAGGAACAGACGGGGTTGTTCGCTGGTAAGGACGGTTATCAGGTCACCGTGGGCGAGCACACCCAGCTCAATGGCAGCGTGCTTGCCAGTACCTCAAATGCTGACAAGAACAAACTCGACACGGGCACGCTGGGGTGGTCCGACATTCGCAACAAGGCCGACTTCAGCAGCCAGCATCAGAGCGTAAGTGGCGGCACTGGTGGCGATCTGGGCTCGATGTTCATGGGCAATATGGGCAGCCTGCTCTTGGTGGGGAGCAACAACAGTGGGCATGACAGCAGCAGCACTTACGCCGCTGTTTCTGATGGACAGATCACAGTCCGCAATCCGGACAAACAGCAGCAGGATGTGGCAACCCTCAGTCGCGACGTGGAACACGCGAATAATGCCCTGAGCCCGATTTTCGATAAGGAAAAAGAGCAGAAACGCCTGCGTCAGGCGCAGCTGATTGGCGATATCGGCAATCAGGCGATGGATATCATTCGGACTCAGGGCTCCATCGAGGCGGCCAAGGCTCAGAAAGATCCGCAGATGCTTGAGGCGGCCCGACAGAAGCTGGTTAGGGAAGGCAATCTCTCCCCAACGGGTGAGCAGCTTGCGAAGCAGGTCAACGAGACCGTAATGGAACAATACGGTACCGGCAGCAACCTCCAGCGTGCGGCGCAGGCCGTGACGGCAGCGGTACAAGGACTGGCGGGGGGCAATTTCAGCCAGGCGTTGGTGGGCGCATCGGCCCCTTATCTGGCTGGGCTGATCAAGGAAAGTATTCCCGACAATCTTGAAGCCCGAGTTATGGCTCACGCGGTTCTTGGTGCCGTATTGGCCAAGTCGCAAGAGAACTCTGCTTTGGCCGGTGCGGCTGGGGCCAGTATCGGAGAGCTAGTCGCTACCAAGCTGTTCCCGAACAAATCCGTTGATCAACTGACAGAGGCCGAAAGGCAGCAGATTTCGGCGCTATCGACATTGGCCGGTGGCTTACTGGGCGGGTTGGTTGGCGGCGACTTTGCCAATGCCGTGGCCGGTGGTGAAACCGCCAAGAATGCTGCTGAGAACAATGCCATGGGCATGGAGGTTGGTACTAACCTCGCGCTTTGGTTATCCAATAACAAAGACTGTGACATCGAGTGCAAAGGCAAGATTGCGCAGCAAGGAGCTAGCGGTGGTCTAGTACTTTCTGCTGCTATGTTGGCGGCTGTAACCGCCACTGCAGCGACTCCTGAAGTCATTGCTCTTGCCCGTGCTTCCATGGCTGGTTGCAAGGCTAATCCGGTACTGTGCGTTAACGAAGTCAATATTTGGTTGGCCGAGTTTGTGGCGAGTGAGGCACTACCAGCAGGATTGGTCGCCGGTGGAGCGGCCAAACTGACGGCGGAGCAGCTCAGCGACGTCCGAGCATTGATGGAGCTACAAAAGCAGACTGGGAAGTCGGTGAGTTCCGAGGCGTTGTCTGTTGTTTTGGGGAAAACAACTGGAAATCCTGCTGCTCCTACACTGGCCGGGAAGGGTGGGAGTATTGATGGTTTATCGACCTCAGAAAAAACTTTAGGTGGCGCGGGTGGTAGTTGGAAAGTTATAGATGAGGTAATGGATCCTTCTGTAGTAAAGCAAGTTAATAGCCTTAGTTGCGGGCAAGCCTGTGTTGAAATGATGCTCGGGGATCGCAAAATTAATGCTTCTCAAAGTATTATTTCAAAGCTTGCGGGTGACGGAGCAACTTATGAGACACAGTTGGCCTCTGTACTGAATAAACTAGACTCTTCTGGCTCTCGTAAGTGGGTTGGGTCTGGTGTTGATGCAGACGATATTGGAACGTTTCATGGGCTGAGTTCAACAGGGGCGTGGGCTGCTCAGCTTTGGGAGAGAGGTAGTAAAATTGGACATTGGGTTGTGGTAGATGGTTTGGATGGCGGCGGGCGTGTGATGATTCGTGATCCATGGAAGGGGACTAGCTACAAAATGGATATGAAAGAATTTCAGGGGACGTGGAATGGTTATTCAATCTGGGGGCAGTAGATTATGAAATTAATGGTTGTTAGTTGCGAGGCAAGAAATAAAGGGGTGTACTCGTTTTTTCTAAAGTATGGGGAGCAACTATTTTTGGAGGAGGTAAAGGTGTGTCAAGGTGTCGTGCTATATGTTGAATATGGATTGGGGCTTCAGAGAATATTGCATAAAAATGCAGAGAGTGTGAAAAATATGCATCGATTAGTATTTGAGATTTATCGGGGGGGGGATGTGGTTTTTCCTTTTTATGTTGGTGATTTTTAGTTAGGCAAAGATCTAATTTATGTTGGTTAGAATAATGAAGTAGTCGAGTTCAGGAGTACGGCGGAATCTAGGCGCCAGATTCAGAGCGCCAGCGGTACCAGTTCATCGGCAATCTCCAACGGCACCTTGGAGATTCGTGACCCAGGCCAGCAGAATAAGGACGTCGCTACCCTGAGCCGCGACGTCGAACACGCCAATGGCAATTTCAGCCAGGCGTTGGTGGGCGCATCGGCCCCTTATCTGGCTGGGCTGATCAAGGAAAGTATCACCGACAATCTTGAAGCCCGAGTCATGGCTCACGCGGTTCTTGGTGCCGTATTGGCCAAGTCGCAAGAGAACTCTGAGTTTTTGAAAAATAGGGGCGCGTTTGATTCTGCTGACTGGCTTGATATTTACAAAGGCTAATCGCTGCAAAAGGGGCGACTACATTTCCTGATGGGATTAGTTTCCGAATTGATCAGCCTAAACATCTAGCGACTGTTGATGGATTTACGCAGGAAACTGGGGTTTCAGGTGGACATAATGCTGATGCGTTTTATAGTTTAGTAAAAGACAAAGGTATAAATATTGTAAGTGAAACACCTACAGGTGTTAAGGGAATTACTCATGTTGAGTACAAAGTGCCTGCTAAAGATGCATCAGGGAATTTTACTGGAGGTTATAAAGGTAATGGTTCGAAGCCATTTGAAAAGACAATTTATGATCCTAAGATTTTTACAGATCAGAAAATATTAGAATTAGGTCAACAAGCCGCCGCTAGTGGTTATAAAACGGCTATGGCAACTCCTAATGGAGTTACTAACGTTGCTGCTGGTGGTGTTGGTTTTAGAGTATATGTCGATAAAGCGACTGGTGTAGTAAGAGATTTTCATCCCAACTAATAGCGGAGGATTAATAAAATACATATGAGTGAGAATTTATTTGATATGTCAGATGTTTGTTCTGGGCTGAATGAGATTATAGTAGGTTATTTTAATATTATGCACTCTGATGATAGATTTTTAGATGCCACAGAAAATATTATTCAAAAAGAGTCATTTATGCTTGATGGTGTATATTGTTTTTTCCCAGACATGAGTAGTTGTGAGAAGGAGGAGCATTTTGAAGGAGTTCAGTTTGCTGTTGGCTATCCTCCAACGGAAGATGATATCGTCACAGTTAATGAGGAAACCTGTTATCACTACGTCAGGCTCGCCTGTGAAAGGTATCTAAAATTTCATCCGGAAGATACTGATAAAGTTAATGAGTTACTGGAAAATATACCTACGTAAGCGCGACGGTGGTATTTGTTGGTTGTATTTTAATAAGCATATTAATAATTAATTCTTCTTATCGTTTTTGGGTTTAGTATTTTTAAGTGTAGCGGCAAAAGGAACATTTACACCTAAAGATTTCCCTGAAGTTTCTGCGGAAATTAGTCGCCAGAAACAGTTAAGACATCTAGAGGGAACCCCTCAACTGGCTGAGCGAGGTAAAGGGGGGGATTTGAGCAATGCCGCTGATGCGCAGAAAGTTTTAGATGCTTACCGCTCTGGTAATGCAGTTATTTTAGGTAAAAATGCCCAGGGTTTTCCTGTAGTTCGAGTTGATGGAGTCACTGGAACGAATGTAAATATTGGCGCGGGGATAAGCAGCCAGCCGAAAAATGTTTTCGTAATCAAAGGAACGAAAAACCCAAGCATTGTTCCTACAAGCCCGAATCCTAAATTGGTGGAATGATATGAGTATGGTTATTAGGAATCAAATAATTATCGCATTGATGCAAGCTTTGTTAGGGGCGATCTCTTCTAACTTTAGAGCTGTTTTAATTGACTTTTCGCAAGGGTTGGATGTCAGGTTTTTCTTGGAGCAGGATTTGATTGAGGATACTGACGAGATAGATGATGTAATCACGGAGTTTGACTCGCTCATAATGGGGATTAAGGCATTGCCAGTAAAATATAGTATTGAGGTTGGTGGTGGCAGGATGGACTTTTCTGGTGATAGTGTGATTCCAGTTTATATTAGACGCGAATAACTGCGGCAAAAGAGACCGCGAAAAATCTAGTCTCAGGGGAAACTAAGGTTGTAAGTATTGATAGGTCAGCGGCTAATGATGCTAACTTTATGTTGGCATTAACTTCAGCAAAGAAAGGGTCTGTAGTTAGGGGG
This sequence comes from Pseudomonas sp. Fl5BN2, assembly GCF_009908205.1. Lineage (NCBI taxonomy): Bacteria > Pseudomonadati > Pseudomonadota > Gammaproteobacteria > Pseudomonadales > Pseudomonadaceae > Pseudomonas > Pseudomonas sp. Fl5BN2. Next base: position 17,257 of record NZ_JAAARL010000016.1, read on the forward strand.
CTTTAGAGGAGCACGAGTTTAAACAGGTGTCTGATATCGTTTCATTTAGAGGTGGTGAGTTTAAGGGGGGCGATACACCTAGCTTTGCGGGCATTGATGGCTGGCTTGATGGTGTTTCTGTTCAACTTAAGACAATCAAAGAGGCTAGTATAAATTCGGTTAGAAGAAATATTCTTAGTGGTGCTGAGGATGTGGCTAAAGCTGGGTATAAGGGGGGCTTGTATATTGATGCAGCTAGTGCAGGAGTGTCCATGGAGAAAATGTTAAGTCACTTTAAGTCGGGGGGCAGTCTCAAATGTTGTTGGTGAGGGGCGGTGAGTAATATTTATATAAGACTCAGGATGGCTGGATGAATATATCCTCTGGTCGAGTTTCTCAATATAAATGGTGGGAATGATGTCGGCTGGTTTGTTTGTTCCGATCAGGGTGGTTCCTGATTTTAAGAGTATCTTGGGCGGGCTGTTTAACTTTCTTTCCGGTTTTTTTATATCGGCAGGTCAGCTAAGGGTTGGTGTGAGTCTTGGCGGAGGGGGGGAGCTAATTAATAGTTTTGTCTTTGTGCATGATCAAGAGCAGAAGCCTCTTTGTTGGATTAGTTTTATGGAAGTGGCTGAGGATTTGAGAGAGATCTCAGAAATGGATTTGCCTATTGTTGCTCAGGTTACAAGGGGCTCGAAACATAATATGTTGTTTTCAGTGGCTGTTGCTTGTGCGATAGGAAAAGCGTTCGGAGGGCGAGTGATATATGATGATGCTCAGGTGTATTTTGATTGTAAGAAAGACGTTTATACTCTTTTGGAGAGTGAGGAGTATCTTTCTGTTAGATTGTGAAAGTGGTTGCTGACTTTGGCGGAATGTGTTTTTTGATCTGGACGGATACTGCGCTTTTAGTTAGATATCAAGGTTGAAGCCGGGCGGTTTTATACCACCCCTTTCTGTTTATGTGAATTTTCAACAGGCTGCGTTTTCACACAGCCTGATCAAGCTACCTTTTTGGCTTACTGGAGCACTTGCTCCTGCATCCGCCTCGTCGTCACATCCATCAAGTCACACCCATCGCGCAGCAAAATGCTTCACGCCAGCGACAATTCCTGCAGCACCACTGCGCCTTTGGCGCTTCATCAGAAGTTGCGAAGTTCTCCAGCAGCTGAGTCACGGCACGAGTGCGATACGCCGCTGCATCGTGCAGGACGTCAATGGGGGCTTGGGTATCGATCAGCAGTGAGGGAATATTGCAGTTACGGCCTGTAACAGGCATGTATCGATTGAGAGTCGTCATGGATCTTACTCCTATCTATCGTTGTAACTCCCTACCGCCCGAGCCTCCGCAGCAAAAGGAAATGGTCAAGAAGCGGGGGCCTTGGTTAATGCAGAAAAGGCGGTTTTTGAGCGTATTAGGAGAAACTCGAAAGAGCCTGATCTGACGAATAAGGCGCCGAATACGGTGCTTGATCAGCTTCCTACAAAAGGAGCACTAGTCTCTGCAAAAGACCAACAAGCTCCGAGCCTTTCAAACCAGTTTCCAGGTCATCCAAAAGGGTGGGCAACACTTATCGTAGACACGGAGCTGGCCCAGGGTGCAGGAATATATAATTATGTTGTTATTGAGGATAGTGCGTTGGTGATTGGTCGTAGACTTAGACAGCAGTGGCGAGCGCGGTGGCCAGATCAGCGCCCGGCAGATCGACCTGGAACTCAGTGGCGCCCTGAACAACCGCAAGGGCCTGATTGAAAGCCGCAGCACCCTGGCCACGGCGGCCGCCAGCCTCGACAACCTGCCGACCGGTCATTTGAGTGTTAAAGAGGTTGAGGGGATAAATAAGGTTTTTGAGAAAAATATGGTGTCCGGCAGAGAAAAGGTTAATGTTATTGGTCATCTAGAAAAGGCGGATATTGTGCCGGTCGACTTTAGAGTTCTTAATGATAGTAGTCAGAGGGTTTTTCTAGACTATATTAAGACTTTGTCTGCTGGGCAGTAGTCAAGATTTATTGTTGTGAGGTAGTTATGGGTGGGGCTGTTTGGGTATCTAAAAATATGCCTAGGCCTGAGGGGTATCAATATCTTGGTGGGGTTGTTAATGGCTCTGCATGGGATGCGTTTGGTGAACTTTTGGATGCTGCACTATTGCCGGAATATTTTGGTGTGCACTCTCAAGTTAAGAGTGAGGAAGGACTTTTCTTAAGGTACTATTCTTTTGATGAGTTGAGTCGGTCTGATTTTAATTTGGTTGTCAGAGTTGTTATGGGGTTTATCTTTAATATGCTTGACCCTAGCCCTTGGCAGCTAAAGGGAAAGGCTGTTTGGGATGAGGTAGTGGGGCCATGTATTAAATCGGATCCACGTTATGAGTTGTGAGTTTTTTATGAGTTGTTTTTGGGTTTTTACTTTAGAAAGAGCGGTGGTTTAGGCGTTCAGCCCTTCTTAAGGTTTTTCATGAAGCCCCGGGGGGATGTAGTAGTCTAAGAAAGTGCGAAATAGTCCTATACTTTCGATCGACTTCAGTCCCGCCGACTTTAAAGCGGCAGTAGACCTTTGGTCGATCGGTATCCGACAATCACAAGAGAAGAAGGGCGACCTTCAAGCCGCCCTTTTTTGCTTACTGAAGCACCTGCTCCTGTATTCGCCTTGTCGTCACATCCATCAAATCACACCCATCGCGCAGCAAAATGCTGCACACCAGCGACAGTTCCTGCAGCACCACTGCTACCTGGTTAACCGCGCCGGGGGCATCATCGCCGGGCGTGACGTAACCCTGACCACCACCGAGGGGGACGTGATCAACGACCGCACCCTGACCACCCACCAGAGCAGCAGCGAGGACTTACTCGGTACCCAAAGGTATCAATTGATGATGTGAAAGTGGCCACTTACAAGCTGGCACCTAGGCAGGGTCAAGGGGATAAATTCGAGGCGTGCTCGAACTGCAGCGGTGTACTGAAGCATGCCGATGTGATTACCGGAAGGAAGCACTGATGATTATCAAAAAAAATGCGCTAAGCAACCAGGGTGGATTGTGGACTTTTCGGGGGGTGCCATACACCGGGGGCGTGTTGGAACTCTCGAGTGGTCATGTGGTGGGGGGCGGTATGTATGAGGAAGGCCGCTTTGTTGATGTCTACCGTAGCGAGTTTATTCTTGGGGAGGTGCGCAATGGTATCGAAATGGAACGAGACTATACGGGGGAGCAGTTTTATTGGGAAGGTAAGGTCTACAATGGCTTTTCCTATGAGTTCAGCGGAGATGTATGTGTCAGCGAGCGCTTGTATGAATATGGCTGGGTGATAGAGGAAGTAACATACTTTCCAGATGGCCAGTTGCGTACTGTCGAGATCGGTGAGGATGTTCCACAGAGTTATGAGTGGTTCGAAGGCGGCGGGCTGGAAGCGATGACGGTTCACCAAAATAATGTTTTTATGTTTTCATTGAAATTCTCATTGGAAGGGCTGGAGCGGTTGACTTTGTTGGGCGACTACTTTTCTAGGTTGCCGAAAGTGATTGGCTGCATAAGGTTTCCTGTGTTATGTGATAAAGCGGAGCTCTCCTCTCTTAAGTGTGCGGGCCGAGTTTTACTCAGTGGGGATGGTATTGACACGGCCGTGATTGATTACATTTTTTTGGGCGAAAATGAGCGGCGTATCAGAGAGTTGGAGTTGGATGGTGTCAATGGGACACCGGAACTCCTGCAGTGTTTGAAGAATCTTCAGCAGTTGAGTGTATTGAAAATTGTGGCTGCTAAGCGTTGCTTTGACTGGTGGCGTGAAGGGTGCGTACAGTTTCAGATGCTTCGACCCGAATGTGATGTGTATTTAAACAATCGGAAGGTTAGTTTGGCGGGGTGATGAGGTGTTTGTTCTGTTCGTAGAATTGCCTTCCATATCGATCTGCAAGTCGAGTTGTTTCTGGTAATCGATAGTGGCGTGTGACGTTCAATACCCAGTGGCAGGCGGTTTCAAGGGAGATTCGGTGGCCGATTGAAACGAACACAGGTTTCACATTTTTTTGAGTCCTGAGCGCGGCCCCGATTAGTTCGTCGCCGTCGAACAGGCCTGATTGGCATCCCCTTTCATTAAGGGGAGGTGCGTAGTTTGTGAAAAAGGTCCGAAATTTTTGAGATTTGTTTTTCAGATACAGTTCCTGAGTCATCCGGAATAGTATTGGAATGGGATCGTAAGGAGTTAGAGTCAAGAGCTGTTGCAGGTGGTGGCGGTCAGTATACTCACTATGCAAACAGTTTGATTGCCTTGAAAGAGATTGAAAGTGGTCTCTACCAAATAATTGATCTTGATATGTTTTATCCTGGGTTTGGATGGTGTGAAGTTCTTAAAAAGGGAGAGTATTCATTATCATCTGGTTTCTGGGGCGAAGAGTGAAAAATAGCCCCGGAATTGCTGGGCTATTCATTTGAAATGTCTCTGTTGAGGATTTTGGAGTTTGTCAGGGGCAATTTAGAGTATAAAAAAGAATTCATCTGTGGATTTGAATATATATTAATGTCTACTAACTCTCCATTTGAGGTTGTGGCGTTTTGTATGCGAGAGCTTCAGTGGCCGGAAATTAAAGAGTTTGTGGTTGCAAAAATGAACCCTCCGTAAAATCCCCGTAGTGAAGCTCTACGAGGAGTGCTTACGGCATATGACGAGTTTTGGCCAGATGCCGATTTATACAGATATTATGACGCTGAGAGCGATGGGTGAATCTATATACGACAAAATGAGCTGGGGAATTACCTGAGCCATTAGCCTCGTAAGGCTCCCATGTAACACCTGCAATTATTCAATAAGCATTTCAAATCCAGCTACTAGTGCGCAAAAATCTATGTCACTTCCCATGGTGTCAGTGATAGACTTTTGATGGACGGTATAACGTTAGCATTGGACCTTTAAGTAAGTACTCCCGGCATTGCCGGGGATAGCCCTATTTTATTGATGGAGAGATACAAAGTGAGTCAGGTAGAACCAATTAGCTCAATAGGTACTTATGATCTGGCAAGCCCTATAAAGCGGCTGGCTGGATACGTTGTTGATATGGCAGTTGTATTTTTTGTTCTGTTTTTGAAAAGCGTCATGCTGCACTTGTCCGTCCGCTTCAGTTCAGAGCTGAGCCTGACGGTTTTTCAGGGGGTTGATTATTTCCTGACCTTGCTTGCTTTCGCCTATTTTCTGTTTTGCGATGCGCTGCCCAATGGGCAAAGTCTGGGCAAGCGTCTATTCAAGATGTCTGTGGTTGGCTTTCCTTATGGCCCGCCCTGTACCGTTCTGCAATCAGCCTTGAGAAATGTGCCTAAGGCGCTGTTCAGCATTCTGGATGGTGTATTTGTCTTCTTTGGTTTTCGTCGTCGACTTGGCGATATGTTGGCTAGAACCGTCGTTGTCAATTTGTGAAAAAATGGGGTCGAAAAAAACGGTGCAAAGGGGAGGGGCAACTCCGATAGCGCCTTGCGCCAGAGTCAGTTGCTAGCCTGTTGATTGGCTCGATTTTATAAGGGGTCTTTGCGGAAGCATTGCATGCGCCTAGCATGGTTTGTAAGCGTCTGCAGGTGCTGAGCGATGTGGAGAATCGGTATCTGGTCAAAGATGCCGGGTTGGGTACTATCGGCAAAGAAAACAACTGAGTTCTTGAACGTCGGTTTTTCGATCAGTTTTGAATTTAGGGCCGGCTCCGTTGCCGATGCTCAACCCAATAAAAAAGGGCGCTCTTGAAGGGCGCCCCATTTTTATTATTGTTTCAATAGTCTGTGATTAACCAATTGACCACATGACTCAGCAATACCGATCAATGACCCGAACTTCCGAGCTGTCCCGAAACAACTGCCATTCGCTCTTCAGGGTTTGCAGCACCCGGGCGATGAAGTCCTTGTCGGCGGCGGCCTTTTTGCCGACGTAGCCCTGGCCACGGCGGTACATCTTCAGGCGGGCCGCGAGGTCCCGGTTGTTCTGGTCGAACTCTGCTTCATGGCTGTGGGGCGACAGGCAGTCGATATGCACTTGGCCCGACTTGGCAATCCACAGGATGTGGCTGTCGTGGCTGTCTTTCTGTGCGGCGAACATACGTGCCAATTCATCAGTAGTGGGTTGGTTATTAAGATTCATTTGTAGCCCCCTTGACCATTTATCGATCTGTCTAAGTTGTTTCGCTAAGTCATCTTGCTACGTCGGTAAGTTGAACCCTGATACCGTAAACAGGGCGACAGAGGGTGTCTGTCGGATACAGATAAGGCCCAGAGCCTGATGCGTGTAGTGGTCTTGATTAACTGCTACGCAATAGCGTCACAACGAAGAAAAGCAGCGCAAACCTGGATCAAGCTGCCGATATCCCTGCCATCGGCCACAAGCATCTTGAAGAGTTTTTGCCAGCTTTCTGTCCTTTGTACTGGACGATCTTGCCAGGTCAGTTTCATCAATCTGCCTTGTGGGCAGTACACATCCGGGTCACAGCTCGGCGGTCAGACGAGCTTGCTCATAACACCTTTGCCTTGTCCCCCGATCGGGGAGACGTCTGCATCATGCAAGGGCGAAATCCTCTCGTCAACGGTTTTGTAGTGAAAATTTCAAGGCACTACATATTGTCTGACAAAAGCCGCAAAGCCATCATCCAGACACCCTTTCACCGGCCAGGGCAGGTAGAATCGGCGTCTTGAAAAACTCTGAGGTTGCAGCGGTGGATGTACAACAAGGCTTCGTCCTGACTCGGCACTGGCGCGATACGCCGGCGGGCACGGAAGTCGAGTTCTGGCTGGCCACCGATCAGGGGCCACGTCGGATCCGCTTGCCGCTGCAGACCTCTGTGGCCTTTGTCCCGGTGTTCCAGCGTGCCCAGGCCGAGCGCCTGCTGGCCGACGACCGCGATGTCGAGCTGCGGCCCTTGCAACTTCGTGACTTCCACCAGCGTCCGGTGCTGGGGATGTATTGCCCGCAGCACAATCAACTGATGCGCCTGGAAAAGACCCTGCGCCGTGCCGGGGTCGAAGTGTTCGAGGCCGATGTACGGCCGCCGGAACGCTACTTGATGGAGCGCTTCATCACCGCCCCGGTGACTTTCGGTGGCCAGCCGGGCCCCGCTGGCCTGTTGCTGGAAGCGCAGATGAAGCCGGCGGCAGATTACCGGCCACGGCTCAAACTGGTGTCCCTGGACATTGAAACCAGTGAACGCGGCGAGCTGTATTCCATCGCCCTGGAAGGCTGCGGCCAGCGCCAGGTGTACATGCTCGGCAAGCCCCGGGACGACGACAGCGCGGTGGATTTCGACCTGGAGTTCTGTGCCAGTCGCGAGCTGTTGCTGGAACGGCTCAACCAGTGGCTGGCCGTGCATGACCCCGATGCCATCATCGGCTGGAACCTGGTGCAGTTCGACTTGCGGGTACTCCACGAGCACGCCCGGCGCCTGGCGGTGCCCCTGCGCCTGGGGCGCGACGGCGCGGAGATGCAATGGCGCGAGCACGGCAGCCGCACCCATTACTTTGCCTCGGCGGCGGGGCGCTTGATCATCGACGGTATCGAGGCGCTGCGTTCGGCGACCTGGAGCTTCCCGTCTTTCAGCCTGGAAAACGTCGCCCAGACCCTGCTCGGGGAAGGCAAGTCGATCGACAACCCCTACCAGCGCATGGACGAAATCAACCGCATGTTCGCCGAGGACAAGCCGGCCCTGGCCCGCTACAACCTCAAGGACTGCGAACTGGTGACGCGGATTTTCGCCAAGACCGAGCTGCTGACCTTCCTCCTGGAGCGGGCCACGGTCACCGGCCTGCCCGTCGACCGCAACGGCGGTTCGGTGGCGGCGTTCACCCATCTGTACATGCCGTTGATGCACCGCCAGGGTTTTGTTGCGCCCAACCTCGGCGAGTTGCCGCCCCAGGCCAGCCCCGGCGGCTTTGTCATGGATTCGCGGCCTGGCCTCTACGAGTCGGTGCTGGTGCTGGACTACAAGAGCCTGTACCCGTCGATCATCCGCAGTTTCCTGATCGATCCCGTGGGCCTAGTGGAGGGCTTGCGCCAGCCCGACGATGAACACTCGGTGCCGGGCTTTCGCGGCGCCAGGTTTTCCCGCACCCGGCATTGCCTGCCCTCGATCATCACCCGGGTCGCCGAAGGCCGCGAGGTGGCCAAGCGTGAGCACAACGCACCGCTGTCCCAGGCCCTGAAGATCATCATGAATGCCTTCTACGGCGTGCTCGGCTCCAGTGGCTGCCGCTTCTTCGACACACGCCTGGCGTCCTCCATCACCCTGCGTGGCCACGAGATCATGGCGCGGACCCGGCAGTTGATCGAAGCCCAGGGGCATCAGGTGATCTATGGCGACACCGACTCGACGTTCGTCTGGCTCGGCGGCCTGCATGACGAGGAGCAGGCGGCGCTCATTGGCCGTGGGCTGGTGGCGCACGTCAACCAGTGGTGGGCTGAACATCTGCAGCAGCAGTACGGCCTGGAAAGCGCTTTGGAGTTGCAGTTCGAAACCCACTACAAGCGTTTCCTGATGCCCACCATCCGCGGCGCCGAGGAGGGCAGCAAGAAGCGTTATGCGGGGCTGGTGCAACGCGCCGATGGCCGCCAGGAGATGATCTACAAGGGCCTGGAAACCGTACGTACCGACTGGTCGCCGCTGGCTCGGGAGTTCCAGCAGGAGCTGTATCAGCGGATCTTCCATCGCCAGCCCTACCAGGACTATCTGCGTGACTACGTGCAACGCACCCTGGCCGGGCAACTGGATGAACTGCTGATCTACCGCAAGCGCCTGCGCCGGCCCCTGGGTGATTACGAGCGCAATGTGCCGCCGCACGTGCGTGCGGCGCGCCTGGCGGATGACTACAACCGTGAACAGGGCCGGCCGCTGCAATACCAGAACGGCGGCTGGATCAGCTACGTGATCACCCTGGCCGGCCCCGAGCCTCTGGAAAACCGCCGCGCTGCCATCGACTACGAGCACTACCTGAGCCGTCAGTTGCAGCCAGTGGCGGACGCCATCTTGCCGTTCGTGCAGGACGATTTCAGCACCCTGGTGGGTGGGCAGATGGGCTTGTTCTGAAGCGCTTCAGTCGACCACGAACAACTTGGCGCCTACCGCGGTGAAGGACCTGTGGGGTTCGGCGTTGTCCGCCACCTGGTAGCTCATGCCCGGGGTCAGCACGAACAGCCGGCCGTCCTCCAGTTCGGTGTGCAGTTCACCCTCCAGGCACAGCAGGATATGGCCCTTGGAGCACCAGTGATCGGCCAGGTAGCCCGGGGTGTACTCCACCATGCGCACGCGCATCGCGCCGAACTGCCGGGTGCGCCAGAAGGCGCTGCCGGTTTCGCCGCGATGCTCGGTAGGAGTGATGCTGGACCAGTCAGTGGTGGCGAAGGGGATTGCGGTAATTTGCATGGGCGACTCTTGGCGGTCGGGTGAGGGAAGGGCGAAGGTAGCTCAATCGTCCACGGCTTCACAAAGACCGCTGGCACCGTGCTTGTCGGTGTACTTCACGGTCACCGCATCGTCGTCTTCGACGCTGATGGCGAGACTGATTTCTGCTGTCTTGACCTGGAAATGCCGGTCATCCACAGCGCTGTTCTTGACCTCCTTACCGTTGATATACACCGGCCCGCCCTGGTCGGCGCTGACGGCCAGGTTGCCGGGGCAGGAGACATTGAACAACGGGATGCCTTCGGCGTGGGCGACGCCGGCAAAGATCAACAAAGGGCCCAGCAGCAGGATTTTGCGCATCATCGACTCCTTTTGGAAAAGGCGCAGGTGCCGTCGTTGCAGCCCCCTTTTGCGCCCCGGATCAGTGCCTAGACTATCGCCTGCCCGGGTCTTGCGCGAGTGGAATATTTGCCCCGGGCCAGAGCGGTTTCGGGCTTTTGTAGGACAAAAAAAACCGTGGACGCAAGGCCGACGGATATGTCAGGTTTCTTGCGCCTCAATGGGCGAGTGATAGGACGATCTCGCAGGCGGGGTCGCGTGTGTTCTATCAGATTTTTTTTGTCTGGAACAAGGACGTAGCAATGTCAAAAGCAACTGAGTACGGGATCAATTCGGCCGCCGAGGCCAGCAATGCCTTTCAACAGGTCCAGGCCTTCAGCCACTTGTATGACCGTGGCGGTAGCCAGTTGGTGAACGGCAAGCCATCGTTCACCGCGGACCAGGCGGCAGACTCGATCCTGCGCAAGGGCCTGTCCTGGCATGACCAGAATGGCGACGGCAAGATCGACCTGAGCTACAGCTTCCTCACCGACAAACCGGCCAACTACAACTCGAAGCTGGGCACCTTCAGCGAGTTCAGCGCACTGCAGAAAGCCCAGACCCTGCTGTCCCTGCAATCCTGGGCCGACGTGGCCAACGTCACCTTCAGCGAAGCCGCCAAGGGTGGCGACGGGCACATGACCTTCGGCAACTACAACGTCAGCACCGGCGGCGCCGCCTTTGCCTACCTGCCCTCCGGCGGCAGCTACGACGGCCAGTCCTGGTACCTGATCAACGACCAATACCGGGTCAACGAGACTCCAGGCAACGGCAACTACGGCCGCCAGACCCTGACCCACGAAATCGGTCACACCCTGGGCCTGTCCCATCCGGGGGTGTACAACGCCGGCAGCGGCAACCCGACCTACAACGACGTGACCTATGCCCAGGACACTCGCGGCTACAGCCTGATGAGCTACTGGAGTGAGGGCAATACCGGGCAGAACTTCAGCAAGGACGGCAGTGGCGCCTACGCCTCGGCACCGTTGCTGGACGATATCGTGGCGGTGCAGAAGCTCTATGGCGCCAACCATGAAACCCGCGCCGACGACACCGTGTACGGCTTCAACTCCAACACCGGCCGTGACTTCTACAGCGCCCATTCCAACACCGACAAGCTGGTATTCGCAGTGTGGGACGGCGGTGGCAACGACACCCTGGACTTCTCCGGTTTCAGCCAGAACCAGAAGATCAACCTCAATGCCGGCGGCTTCTCCGATGTCGGCGGCTTGGTGGGCAACGTCTCCATCGCCCACGGCGTGACTGTGGAAAACGCTATCGGTGGCTCGGGCAATGACCTGCTGATCGGCAACGCGGCGGCGAACATCCTCGAAGGCGGTGCCGGCGACGACATCATCTATGGCGGTGGTGGCGGCGATACGCTGTGGGGCGGTGCCGGGGCCGATACTTTCGTGTTCGGCGCAGCATCGGATTCGACCTTCGATGCCCCGGACTGGATCATGGATTTCGTCAGTGGCGAGGACAAGATCGACCTCACCGGCATCCCGCAATTTGCCAGCGGTGGCGCCACCCTGAACTTCGTCAGCGGCTTCACCGGCCATGCCGGCGACGCGATCCTGACCTACTACGCTGAAACCAACCAGACCAGCCTGATGATCGACCTGACCGGTCACGGCACGGTAGATTTTGCCGTGGGTACCGTCGGCCAGGCGGCAGTGACTGACATCATTGCCTGATCAAACGCTGTCACGGGAGCGGCGCGCAATGCGCCGTTCCTTGAGCGCTATGCCCCTCTGAATCGTCCGTTTCCCTAGCCCGATAAAAATCCCTGGCGGTGCTCCGACGCTGGTCTACGCTGCCTTTCAGATGCCTATCCAGCGCTGCGACAAGGAGGTCGCCCATGCACTCGACAGCCCGTATTTCGTTGTTCCTGGGGTGGACTCTGCCCCTGGCATTTTCCGCCCTGGCGGCCCAGCCGCCGCTTGATCCGCTGCTGACCCTGGAGCGCATCAACCGCAACTACAACAGCCTGAGCAGCGCCTGCCAGGAACCCGACACTGGCGCGCCCCGCGGGCACTACTATTGCAGCGGCGTGACCTTGCGCATGGTCAACGACGGGCCCTTCAACCCCTGGGACTACAGCCCCTACGCGATCAAGATCGGCGCCACTTCCTACTCATGGATTCGCAAAGACCTGAGCACCCGCATCCTCATCCATCCGGCGGGTTTCATCCTGCGCACTCCCATGGATGCCCGCGCCTTGAGCCTGCCGGTCAAGGAGCAGGGCTGGACCTGCATCTACGCCTTCGACGGCGGTACCGGGCCGGAGCGCAAATGGTACGGCTGCGGCTATTTCGACAACCGCGAACCGCCCCGGGCCGCGCAACCGGCGATGAGCAACCGCAACGCGCAACTGGCCTACGGTACCTGCTCCGAAGCCGGGGTGACCACCGCCCAGCAATGGACCCAACGTTACACTGGGCTGCTCAAGGGACCGATCCAGACCAACCAGTGTTCGTGGAACGTCGAGCACCCCAGTGACTGGCAGGCGATGATCCAGGTGCATGAGTCGCGGACCGGCACCAGCGCCAAGGACCCTTTTGCCTACAGCGCCCAGGTCAATGAACTGATGCTGAAAAATGCTTCGGCGAGCAATGATGGCAGCGCCAACCTGCCGTACATCGATGCCTTTATCTACAACGTCCACAGCACTCAGAATTTCGCCACTCGGGGCGACCAGGCGCCGCCCAAGCCCGAGGACGGGCTGAGCAGCGCGCGCAATTTCCAGAAGAAGCTCCAGGCCCAGGGCTATACGGTGCCGATCCTGCGCCTGGACTTCACCCAGCCCCCGGAGCGGCGCTTTAGCTATGTCGCGGCGGATCAGGCGGTGGACTTCGCCCAGGCTTCGGCGCCTGAGCCCATCAAGCCGGCCCGGCAATACATCGCCTCGGCGGCTTGGGTCGAGCGTTTTGACCCGGGTACGCAGCAGAACGAATGGACCCTGAATGTCATCCCGACAGCCCAGGGCAAGGCGATTCAGAGCAGCAATCAAGCAGCCCTGTACCAGGAACTGCTGGCCCTGCACGGTGCCGATCGCCAGTGGCGCGACAATGAGCAGTCAGCGGGCAGCATGCGTGCGCAACTGGCATGCCTGATCCACAACTATCCGGGCAAGAACGAGTGGAACCTGGAGCCATTCCGGCCCACCGTCAGCCCGCAGGAGGCGGCCAAGGCAGGTTGCAATCCGCTGCCGGCCAAGGCCCCGCAGTACATTGCTTCCGCCGACTGGATCCAGCGCCACGATCCGGGCAGCGGCAAGCAGGAATGGACCCTCAGCGTGGTGCCCACCGCCGCCGGCCGGGCCTTGCCGGAGGCGCAATTGAGCGCGTTGTATGACCAGCTGTTTGCCTTGCGGGGCAACGATGACAACTGGCGCAACGAGGAAAAGGCCACGGGCAGCATGCGCGTGCAGTTGGGGTGTGTGCTGGTCAATTACCGCAACAAGACCCCGTGGAACCTGGAGCCATTTCGCCCCGCAGTGTCGGCCAGCCAAGCCAAGGCCGCCGGGTGCAATCCACTCTGAGCCAGGGTGCGTAGCCGGGTGACGGCCTGAGGTGCAGGTGATCCCTGGTCTTCAGTCGCCACCTCCGCCGCCACAGCCCCCGCCGCCGCAACCGCTGCTGTCGCCACCGCTCCCGTCACTGCTGGCGCTGTCGCCATCGCCGCCAAAACGCGAGCTGTCGCTGCTGTCACTGCCGGAGTCACCCCCGTGCAAGTCGCTGCCGCAGTGAATCAGCGTACTGCTGGTGCCGTTGTCCGTGAGGCGGCGCAGGGACTGGCAGTCGGCGACATAGTGAAAGCCGTTGGCAATCTTCAGCTTGGTGTCCAGGGCGAACAGCAACGGCAAGCGACTGGGGCTGGCCGGGTTGATGTTTTCCTCCAGGCAGGCCTGGCGCCAGACCCGGCGCAGGCCTTGGTTGCTCTGCTGCTCGGGGTTCTGGCCGAGGGCCGCCGCCGGGGTGTGATGGAGGAATTGGACGAAAGCCTGATCACAGAAGGCTTGGTAGTCGCGGGTGTGCAGGATGAATTCGTGCCACAGGTCATCCACTACCTGGGACGGCATTGACACATAGCGCTCGCCGCTTTTCAGATAGGCCAGGAAGAACTGGCGCAAGCCCTGGGCCACCAGTTGGCAGTCCTTGAGGCTGAGGTGCGGATGCTGGGTACGCAGCGGTGCGAACAGCCGCGGCGGCAGGCTGAAGTTGCGGATATGGACTTCGCGGCGCAAGGCCGCGAGGGCCTTCTGCCGGCGCCAGAGCACCAGGATCAAGGCCAATGCAACGACTGCTGGAAGGATGAACAGCATGTTCGGGCTCCGCCGGAAAAAGTGCCGAGACAGTGGCGCAAAGCGTTGCGTTGTTCAAGCGACGCTGATCCGCAACCGACCCCGACCCCGACCGCGGTCGGCGCGGGTGTCGGCTGCAGCGTCGGGCGGGCCTGCATCGGGCTTGGATGCGGTGGTCATGGGGGACAAGCGGGGCAAAGATTCAAGAAGCGGTAAAAAGCGTTTCTATTCTGTGTGCATCGCCAGCCGGGCCAAGCGGCTGGCCAGGGATTTCACACCACACGGAAGTCTTGTCATGAAACCAAGCAGCACCTCGATCGCCTGCGCTGTCAGCCTTGCCAGCCTGTGTTTGTTGTCCACCGCCCACGCCGATCAGGGCAGCGACACGGTGGCCCGCCTGACCCAGTTGTACAACGACACTCGCCAGGATTGCGGCGGCCCGTCGAAGCCGGCATTCCTCTGCTCCGGGGTGCTGTTTCGCGCCACCTGGCCCTCCACCGACTATCAGTTCTACAGCATCAGCCCGAAAAGCCAGGCCAGCGGCGGGGTCTCGGCGTCTTACCTGCGCAAGGATTCGAAGTACCGCAAGCTGGCCTACGGGCTGCAGAGCGGGTTCATCTTCGACACGGTTTTCGGCAACCCCAAGGATCACCAAGATTACGCGGTGCTCTGCTCGTTCCCCATCGACGCTGCCACCGATGATCGTCAGCAGCAAGGTTGCACCGATTCCCGGCGCACTCCCGGCAATGTGGAAAAGTACTGCCACGAAGTCGGCGTGACCACCGCTGAACAGTGGGGCACCCACTATCGCCAGAACGGTGGCGACCACTCCCGTCAGTGCTCCTTCGACGTGCGTGACGAACGCAACAGCGCGGCGGGCCCGGCGTTCTACCAGAGCATTCGCGCCATGGCGCAGATCGCCGGCGAATCCTTCACCACCCAGAACGAGTTGCGCCTGGGCAAATGGGAGGAGAAGCCGCCGAAGTCGCCGTCGATCCTGGCGCTGTTCTACACCGAGGATGGCGGCCTGGAAGGGGCGCGGTTGAACCAGATCCAGTGGTACAAGGCGGTCCAGCAGTACCTGCCGGTGATCAACATGAAGTTGCCGCAGAGCCAGCAGCAGGACGCCAGCTTTGTCTACGACAGCAAGAAGCAAGTGATCCAGCCCGTCACCGAGAAGGACAGCTGCGAGCGTTATGTGCAGAGTGCCGCCTGGATCGAGCGCGACGATCCGGGCTTCGGCAAGAAGCTCATGACCCTGGAAGTGACGCCTACTGACTGCGGGCGCAAGGTCAAGGACAACCAGACCAACAACTTCTTCAACGAACTGGCCAGCGATCACTACCTGGACGCCCAGTGGAAGAACAACCCGGACAATCGTGACAGCACCGTAGGCAGCATGCGCCGCCAACTGGTGTGCCACTTCAACATCGCCCGGGACAAGCCGCAGTGGAACCTGGAGCCGTCGCGGCCTTATACCTCCAACGAAGACTCCATTGCCAAGGGTTGCAACAACACCTGACCCCGCCCCCTGTAGGAGCTGGCTTGCCAGCGAAGAGGCCCGCAAACCCGGCGCCGCCTGTACGTACGCCTTCGCCGGCAAGCCGGCTCCTACAGAACCGCGCTCGCCGGCAATCCCCGTGTAGGAGCTGGCTTGCCAGCGAAGAGGCCCGCAAGCCCGGCGCCGCCTGTACATACGCCTTCGCCGGCAAGCCGGCTCCTACAGAACCGCGCTCGCCGGCAATCCCCGTGTAGGAGCTGGCTTGCCAGCGAAGAGGCCCGCAAACCCGGCGCCGCCTGTACGTACGCCTTCGCCGGCAAGCCGGCTCCTACAGAACCGCGCCCGCCGGCAATCCCTGTGTAGGAGCTGGCTTGCCAGCGAACCACCCGTCAGACGTGGTCGATATCCACATCCCGCGTCTCATGCAGGCACAGCAGCCCCACCACCAGGCTGACCCCGGTGATCAGCACCGGGTACCACAGGCCATAGAAGATATCGCCGGTGTACACCACCAGGGCAAAGGACACGGTGGGCAGGAAACCGCCGAACCAGCCATTGCCGATGTGGTAGGGCAGGGACATCGAGGTGTAGCGGATACGGGTCGGGAACAGCTCGACCATCAGCGCCGCCAGCGGGCCGTAGCACATCGCGGCAATCAGGATCAGGGCCACGATCAGCACCACCACCATGGTTTTGTTGACGTTCTGGCTGTCAGCCTGCTGCGGATAGCCGGCCAGGGTGACTGCGCCGCGCAGGGCGGCCTCGTCGAAACCGTCGATCTTCACCTCCCCGACATTCACCTGTACCGGGCTGCCGGCCGGGGCGGCGATGCTGCTGTAGGGCAGGCCCTGTTTCACCAGGAAGGTCTTGACCTTGTCACAGGGGCTGTCGAAGCGCGCCTTGCCCACCGGGTCGAACTGGAAGGTGCAGGTGGCCGGATCCGCCGTGACGCTGATGGGCGCCTGGCGGCTGGCCTGGTCGATGGCCGGGTTGGCGTAGTGGGCCAGGGCCTTGAAGATCGGAAAGTACAGCACCGTGGCCAGCAGCAGGCCGAGCATCAGCACCGGCTTGCGCCCGACCTTGTCCGAGAGCCAGCCGAAGAAGATGAACATCGGTGCGCCGATCACCACGCTGATGATCAGCAGGCTGTTGGCCAGGGCCGGGTCCATCTTGAGGAACTGGGTGAGGAAGAACAGCACATAGAACTGTGCGGCGTAGAAGGTCACCGCTTGCCCGGCATTGATGCTGAACAGGGCGATCAGCACCACCTTGAGGTTTTCCCATTTGCCGAAGGACTCGCGGATCGGCGCCTGGCTGGCCTTGCCTTCCTCCTTCATTTTCAGGAACGCCGGCGACTCGTGCAGGCTCATGCGGATCCAGGTGGAAATGCCCAGCAGCACGATCGACAGCAGGAACGGCAGGCGCCAGCCCCAGACCTCGAACTGGTCGCCGGTGAAATAGCGACAGGCCAGCACCACCAGCAACGACAGCAACAGGCCGAGGGTCGCGGTGGACTGGATCCAGCTGGTGTGCAAGCCGCGCTTGCCGTGGGGCGCATGCTCGGCGACATAGGTCGCGGCGCCGCCGTACTCACCGCCCAGGGCCAGGCCCTGGAGCATGCGCAGGGCCACCAGGATGATCGGCGCGGCAATGCCAATGCTCGCGTAGTTGGGCAGCAGGCCCACGGCGAAGGTCGCCAGGCCCATGAGGATGATGGTGGCGAGGAAGGTGTACTTGCGCCCGATCATGTCCCCCAGGCGACCGAATACCAGGGCCCCGAACGGTCGCACGACGAAGCCGGCGGCGAAGGCCATCAGGGCGAAGATGAACGCCGTGGTGTCGTTGACCCCGGCGAAGAACTGCTTGCTGATCACCGCCGCCAGGGCGCCATACAGAAAAAAGTCGTACCACTCGAACACCGTGCCGAGGGACGAGGCGAAGATGACCTTCTGGCTGCCCTTGGCGGCGGAGTCGTCCAGGGACGCATTGAGAGGCTGAGCGTGCTCTGACATAGGGGGTTCCTTACAGTGATTATTGTTGTTGTTCCACTGCCGGCGCCGTGACCGGTGCCGTTGTTGCGATTCACCGCGACTGTGCGCTGAACCCTCGTTTTCCTCACCCGTAGGAGCTGGCTTGCCAGCGAAGAGGCTGCCGGCCTTGCAGACGCCTTCGCCGGCAAGCCGGCTCCTACGGTCATGCCGGGGTGGCGGGTTCTCTGGTCTGGACGCTGCTCCTGGGAACGTTGGCGAGAATCAGCTCGGCGGCCTTCTCGGCGATCATCAAGGTGGGTGAACAGGTATTGCCCGAGGTAATGCGCGACATGATCGAGGCATCGGCGATGCGCAACCCCGGAATCCCGTGCACCCGCAGTTGCGCGTCGACCACGGCATTGGCATCGGTGCCCATGCGGCAGGTGCCCACCGGGTGGAAGATGGTGGTGCCGATGCGCGCAGCGGCTTCGTGCAATTGCTCATCGCTTTGCAGCTCGGGCCCGGGCAGGTATTCGCTGGGTTTGAACGGCTGCAGGGCCGGGGCGCCGACGATGCGCCGGGTCAGGCGGATGGCATCGGCGGCGACCCGCAGATCCTCCGGATGGCTAAGGTAGTTGGGCTGGATCAGCGGGGCATCCCCTGGCTCCACGGAGCGAATCTCGACCCGGCCACGGCTTTGCGGGCGCAGGTCGCAGACCGAAGCGGTGAAGGCCGGGAAGCTGTGCAGCGGCTCGCCGAAACGCTCCAGGGACAGCGGCTGCACGTGGTATTCGAGGTTGGCGCGGGTTTGCTCCGGGCCCGAGCGGGCGAAGGCGCCCAGCTGGCTCGGGGCCATGGACAGCGGCCCGCTGCGGTCGTACAGGTAGCGCAGGCCCATGCCCATCTTGCCCCACAGGCTGCCGGCAATCTGGTTCAGGGTCCGGGCGTTTTCCAGCTTGTAGATCAGCCGCAACTGCAGGTGATCCTGAAGGTTGCCGCCGACCCCGGGCAGGGCGTGGCTGACGCCAATGCCCAAGCGTTGCAGGAGTGGGCTGGGGCCGATGCCGGAGCGTTGCAGAATGCTCGGCGTGCCGATGGCGCCGGCGCAGAGAATGATCTCCCTACGGGCCTTGAAGTTCTGCAGGCGCCCCTGGCAGTGGGCTCGGACCGCCACCGCACGACCGTCCTCGAGGATCAGCCGCTGCACCTCGATATCGGTCAGCACGGTGAGGTTGGGCCGCTGGGCAATCGGTTTGAGAAAGGCCTTGGCGGCGTTCCAGCGCACCCCGGCCTTCTGGTTGACCTGGAAGTAGCCGCAGCCCTCGTTGTCGCCGCCGTTGAAGTCATCGGTGTTGGCAATACCGCTCTGCTCGGCGGCTGCACGGAAGGCGTCGAGGATCGGCCACGACAGGCGCTGGCGCTCGACCCGCCACTCGCCCTTGGCGCCGTGCAGTTCGCTGTCCCCGGCAAAATGGTTCTCGCTCTGCTTGAACAGCGGCAACACCTCATTCCAGCTCCAGCCCGGGTTGCCCTCGGCGGCCCAGCCATCGTAGTCGGCGGCCTGGCCGCGCATGTAGATCATGCCGTTGATCGACGAGCAGCCCCCCAGCACCTTGCCTCGCGGGTAGCTCAGGCTGCGGCCTTGCAGGCCGGGCTCGGCCTCGGTCTTGAAGCACCAGTCGGTACGCGGGTTACCGATGCAGAACAGATAGCCGACGGGAATGTGGATCCAGGGGTAGTTGTCGCGACCACCAGCTTCCAGCAGCAGCACCCGGTGCTGGGGATTGGCGGACAGCCGATTGGCCAACAGGCAGCCGGCGGGACCGGCGCCAACCACGATGTAGTCGTAGGCGTCAAAGGCAGGAAGCATCCGTGACCTCGTTTCTTATGGTTATTGCGCTTCATCCTAGTTGTTAGCTTTCGTTAAAAGAATGTTAGTTTTTACCCACCCGCTGTGCGTTTTCGAACAGCGTTGACCTGCGGCATCGACAAGGAATTTCTATGTTCGACTGGAATGACCTGCGGTTTTTCCTGGAACTGCAACGCAGTGGCCGGCTGCTGACCGCGGCGCGGCGGCTGAACACCACCCACGCCACGGTGGCCCGGCATATCGAGGCGGTGGAAAAGGCCCTGGGCACTGCGTTGTTTGTCCAGCATGCCCAGGGCTACGAGCTGACCCCGGCGGGGGAGGCGCTGCTCAAGCATGCCGAGGCGATGGAAAACGTCGCCTTGCTGGTGCAGGAGGAAATCACCCAATCCAGCGCGCCCCTGGGCAAAATCCGCGTCGGCGTCACCGAGGGCCTGGGGGTGAAGTTCCTCGCCAGTCGCATGTACGGCCTGTTCGAGCGTTATCCGGGGCTGGAAGTGGAACTGGTGGCGGTGCCGCGCTTTGTCAGCATCCTCAACCGCGAGGCGGAAATCAGCATCCACCTGGAGCGCCCCAGTGCCGACATGCTGGTGACCCGCAAGCTCACCGACTACTGCCTGGCCCTGTACGCCAGCCCGGCCTATCTGGACCGTGCGCCACCGCTGCGCAGCCGCGAGGACCTGGGCCGGCATGCCTGGATCGGCTACGTCGACGATCTGCTGTTCAGCCAGGAACTGATGTTCCTCAACAGCTTCTGCCGCAATCCCCAGGTGGTGTTCCACAGCACCAGCGTGATCGCCCAGCAAGAGGCGGCGCGCTCCGGCCTGGGGATCGCCGTGCTGCCGTGCTACATGGCGGCCGGTGATCCGCAGCTGGTGCCGTTGTTGCCGGCCGAGAGCATCCAGCGCGCCTACTGGATCAGCACCCGCCGCGAGCTGCACAAGTCGGTGCGGCTGCGGGTGGTCTGGGATTATCTGGTGGAGTTGTGCGCGGCGCAGCAGGAAGTGTTGTTGGGGCCAGGACCTGTCCAGGCATAGCGCAGGTCAGAGAATCGGCCCGCAATGGGCCGAGTTGCGGATCAGCTCCCCGGCCTGGATATCGACAAAGCGCGAGCCATAGGAGTGCGGGTTCAACGGCCCGCCGTCGCGGCCCATGCCGAGCCCGCCGGCACTGCGGGTTTCGCCCTCCTGCAGCAATGGGTCCAGGCATGCCCGCCAGTCCACCAGTCGCAGGCTCACGGCCTGGCGTCGATCCCATTCACCGGCCAGCAAGGGGCTGGAGCGATGCCACAGGTACTTGCTGAAGAGCAAGGCATCGCCGGGCTCGAAGGCCTCTTCGATACGCTGCTGCTCGAAGCAATCGGTGAGCACCCCGGGGGTGGCGTAGGTCTGGCGCAGCAGGGCGGAGAACTCGTCGACCGATTCGCCCCGGGCGAGCTTGGCCGCCAGCAGGCGCGAGAACTGGAAGTTCTCCTGGGCCGAGAACAGTGACAACGGCACCCAGGCCATGCCGCCACCCTGGCCTTCAGGGCGGACCGGCTGCAGCGGCAGCCACAAGCTGAAGGCCGGGTCCTGGGGGCGGATGTAGCGAAAGTTCAGCGAGTCGTAGTGCCAGGCAAAACCCGTGCGGCCGACCCCCAGCTCGAAACTCTGGGCCTCGCTCATGATCAGCCGGCAGTCGGTGAGAAAACTCAGGGCCTGAGCGAACGCCGGTTGCCGATAGAGGCGTTCGAGAATGCCGGTCTGTCCCAGGCGGTGAGTCAACCGGCTGAAACCGTCGCCAGGGGCCGAGGTTACCGGGGGCGTGGTACGCAGTTGGCTGTCGGCCAGCTCGCGCAATTGCTCGATGGCGCTGGGTGTCAGCAACTGGCGCAGGGTGATGTATCCGCGCTCCTTGAACTGCCACCGATCGTCCTGGTCCAGGCGCATCGGGTTGACCAGGGCAGGGGAGGTGTCAGGCAGGATCGATGGCAGGTTCACGGGGGCATTCCATTACCGGGGGGACAAGGCCTTTGAGTATGGACAGCGAACGCCACGACGGCAGGCTGGATTCGACCTCGAACAACGTCTTTGCGACATCCGGCGTCCTAGCCGTCAGGCCGGATGTAGCGGTCCTGGGTCTGAATGAAGGCATCGAAGGCCCGGGAGTTGTAGACCTCAAGGCAGGCATGGGTCACCACCTTGCTGCGGCTGTACTTGCTGCTGCCCGACGCCTGCTCATAGGCCGCCGTCACGTAGTCGTTGGTGGCGGCGTAGGGGTTGTGCAGGGTCTGCAGGGTGTCTTCGTTCTGCAGCACGTTATACAGGCCGGCGCCCAGCACACCGTACATGCCGACGGCGCGGCCGACGTCCTGGCGCATGGCCGAAGGTTCCGGGAAACGGTCGGCCAGGCAGTGGGCCAGGCCGTAGTTCTTCAGGGACTGGCGTGCGGCGTCGACCTCGCTCGTGGCCTGGGCCGTGCTGCATGCGGTGGCCGCCCATAGCAGCAGTGCGATTGTCCTTTTCACTCTTGCAACTCCTCGCTGCCGGTCTGCGCCTTGCGGGCGGTCGCAGATGGTCGGCGGCGCCAGGGTGCTTGTCAACGCAGCGGTCTGTTGCCGGGGTTATCGGCAGGTCTGGGTGATAGGTTCGCCGGACGGCGATAAGGTTGCATCAAGCGACTCCCTCGCAGGGTTGGAAAAGCAGCTGGCAGCGTCAGGTAAATATTTCGACTGACCATCGGTCAATTGAGGGGGGCAAGGATTCTCAACTCTCTTTTTCCGGACAATTTCCCTAGAATGGCGGCCTTTGTCGATCAGCCGGATTGGTTCTTGAGCGTGAAACCCTCCCAGGCCCCGAAGCGCGTAGCAGGCCAGCCGCGACCGCGGAGCAAGCCCGCCGAAGTGCGCCTGGAAGAGTTGATGGCCGCCGCGCAAAGCCTGTTTCTCAGCCAGGGCGTGGAGGCCACCACTGTCAGTGAAATCGTCTCCCGCGCCGAGGTGGCCAAGGGCACCTTCTATCACTACTTCGACTCCAGGAACGACATGCTGGTGGCCCTCGGCGAACGCTATACCCGGCACTTCCTCGAACGCCTGGAGCAGGCAGTGAACGCTTGCGCCGAGGAGGACTGGGTGGCACGGATCAGCAACTGGATCGGCACCAGCGTGCAGGCCTACCTCGACACCTATCGCCTGCACGACATCGTCTACCCCAGCCAGCATCACCATGACCGCGGCAACCCGGAGAAGAGCGCGGTCCTCCAGCAATTGCTGGGCATCCTCTGGTCCCTGGCCCAGCCGGGTGTTATCGCCTCGCTGATCTATGCCGGGGTGCATGGCGCCACCGACGATGTGATCGCCGCCGGTGAACAAGATCGCCAGCCCCTGGCCGAAGCAATTGTCCAGGCCTGCCTGCGCAGGCTGGATGTGCCGCACCCCTGAAGCTCCCCTTACGGATAAAAGGAAAGATCCCCCGATGAAAACCACCAAGCGCATTCTCGGCGCCGCACTGGCCGTGTTCCTGGTGTACCAGGGTTATGCCTGGTTCTACTACGGCACGCCCTACGAGGAGCGCAACTACAGCCCCAACCAGGCCTTCTACTACCAGAAGTATCGGATGTTCAGCTGGCGCGCCTGGATTCCGACCATGACCATGCCCGGTGATGGTGACAGTTCACGCTATGCCATCGGTGGCTACCTGCGGGTATTCAACGCCGACGGCACGCTGCAGGGGCAGTCCTATGACCGCTGCATTGCGGTGGTTGATGTGTTCTGGAGCGTTGACGGGGTGGTGGGTTTTGGTTGCACCGACCACCTGATTGCAGTGTCCGGGAGAACCAAGCAGGACTAATCCGCTGCAGCCCCTGGCTAGATCCCTGCGCGGGTGTAGCCAAGGGGCTGGCGCTTCAGGTGCTACTGTCCGGACGGGCCGGCGGTCGCCCGGGGCCGCGGCTCAAAAACCGTTGGCCTTGGCGAAATCCAGTTTGGGATCACGCACGTTGGTGAGGTTGACCGCAGCCCCTGACCAGCCACCCTCCATGTCGTCGCTGATGTGGTACTTGAGCAAGTTGTACTGGATGGCCGTGCCCCCCAGTTGCTGGTAGCCGATCCGTGAGGTGACGGTTTCCAGCAGGCTGGAAATCAGGTACTGCAAGGGTGCCTCGAAGGCCTTGATGGCGATCCCGTAGTCGAAGCCCGCTGCAGGGCTGTCGCGGAAATAGCTGAAGAAATCATGCTTGTTCAGCTCCCGGCCCATGGTGCTGTTGTAGGCCTGGCGGCAGGCTTCGAGGTCGTCGCCGGCGGCCCGTGGCAACTTGAGAAAGTTGTTGAGGTTCTTCAGGGTCACGCAGCCCTGGGTGGCGATCACTTCCGGCATCAGGGTGACGTCCAGTTCGCCGGCACTGTTGGGAATGTTATGCCAGGCGTTGAGGCTGGCCCGCAGTTGCTCGACGCTGTTGCCGGTATAGCCGCGGTAGCTGTAGATGTAGGCCGGAGGCAGCACCAGGCCCATGATCGAGTTCATCTGCGGCACGCTGAGTTGCTGGAAAGGGTGCTCATAGATCCGGCTGCTGTATTCATCGAGGGAGGCCTTGAGCAGGGAGGGGCGCAGGTTGCGCACCGACTTGCCGTTCTCCAGGGCCTCGAACAACTGCACCTCGTTGAGCTGCGACTTGACCTCCACCGTGGCGACTACCCCCTCGATCAGGTACACGTCGGCCGAGCCGAAGGTGCGCAGGGTGGGGAAGTCGTTGCGGTAGATGATCAAGTCGATCTGCTTGGAAATCCCGCCTTCGCTGTCGATGATCTGCCCCGAGCCGATGCTGATGTTGGTCGGCAGGAAACGCTTGAGAACGTCACGGATGAAACTCTCTCGGGCATCGCCGAGCACCGTCGAGTGGCTGGCGATGCTGCTGCTGACGCTGAAGCTGCTTTCCAGGACCTTGGCGATGGACTTCGCCCACTTGCTGATGATTGCCACGGGAGTTTCCTTAAAGAGGGGGCAGGCTTGTTGGGTGGACGGGCGCGGCGCGGGCGCCCGGTGTTCAGGGCAGCAACAGATCGAAATGACTGCTGGCCAGGCGCTCGCCGTTGACCAGCAGGTGCACGGCGTGACGTCCCGGGTAATGCCGGCGGGTGGTGAATTCGCGGATCGGCTGCTGGCGTGCCAGGGTTTGCCGGCCATGCCCCGGCAGGGTGAAGGTCTTGAGCTTGAACACCTTGCTTGCCGTGGCGCCCGAGGCCTTGACGTAGTCGATGGCGTAATCCACCACCAGGCGCTGGGGCTCGGGGTGGGTGGAGAGCAACTGCAGCGACAGGCTCAGGGTCTGGCCGAGATGCAGCGCGCTCGGGGCCACGGCGAAGCCATGGACCTCGACCTCGGCCCGGGCACCGGCGCCGATCAACGTCAGGGCCTGCCGGTCGCCCTGCTTGATCAGGCTGCGCAAGGCATGGCGGGCGATCCAGGCACTGTGGGGCTGCTCCAGCGGCCAGCCCTGCAGGCGCTCCAGCACCCACTGTGGGTGATCCTTGGTGATGTCGTTGAGGTGGTTGGCCACCGATTTGCGCACATACAGGCTGGGGTCGTTCTTCAGCCGTTCGAGGATCGGCGCTGCCAGTTGCGGATCGGCTTGCAACTGTTCCAGGCGGAATGACCAGGGCAGGCGCGGGCGGCTGCCTTCGCTGGCCAGGCGGCGCACATGTTCGTCCGGGTCCAGGGCCCAGTCCTGCATATGCTCCAGGGTCGCGTGCTGATGGCTGACGAGGAACGGGCGCACGGCAAACTCCGAGGAGCCGAAGCCGGTAAAGAACTTCAGTGCGGCCATGGAACGGGCAAAGTCATGGGCGCCGTGGCTGGCGACGAAATGTGGCAGGAAGATGCACACAAAGCGGCTGTTCAGCCGTGGAGCCAGGGCGTAGAGCAGCTCCAGGCTGTGCTCGTAGGAGCCCGGCAATACCTGGTGCAGGCTGTCGCTGACCTGGGCCAGGCGCTGCATCAGCGAGCGTTCTGCAAGGTGGTGACTGGCGCGTTGCAGGAAGCCTCGGTGGTCGAAGGCCGGGTACACCGCGAGCATGGCGTCGGCGATATGGGCCAGGCGTTCGGCGTTGAAGATTTCCTTGAGGGCAGGGGCGGCGTCGGTCATCGGCGGTTCCGGTCGGGAAGAAGGAGCCGCCCAATCTAGATCAGGCGGCTGACAGAATCTGTCAGTAGGCTGCGACCTCAGCGCATCGGCGGCAACGGGCTCTCGGTCTGTTCATCCAGCTCATCGGCTTCGAACAGCCGGGCCAGTTCGGCGCGGGCTTCCTGGGCGGTCTGCAGGACCTTGGCCGCATCGTCGTACACCGCATGCTGGGCCACCAGCAACTGTTCGTCATGCTGTGTGAAGCGCTGGATGCGCGAGTCGGCCTGGGCCTGGCTGAGCCCCAGGCCGACCAGGGTCCGGCGGCCCATTTCCAGGCTCGAGTAGTAGGTTTCGCGGATCGCCTGGGCGTCCAGGTCCACCAGCCGGTGCACGTGTTGGCGGTTGCGCGCCCGGGCGATGATCTTCAGGTGCGGGTAGAGCTTGCGCACCTGCTCGGCGGTCTTGATGTTGGTCTCCGGGTCATCGGTGGCGATGACGAAGTACTCCGCCTGGCCGACCTTGGCCGCCTTGAGGATCTCCGGGCGCATCGGGTCGCCATAGAACACCGGCATGCCGCCGAAGCTGCGGATCAGCTCGATGGTGTCCACCGAGGTGTCCAGGGCCACGAAGGGGATCTTCTGCGCCCGCAGGATCCGCGCCACGATCTGGCCCATGCGGCCCATCCCGGCAATCACCACCCGTGGGCTGTCGGCGTCGATCTGGCGGTACTCGGGGGGCATTTCCAGCGGCTTGGCCTTGGGCTTGAGCAGCCGCGAGCATGCCAGCAACAGCAGCGGGGTCAGGGCCATGGACAGGGTGATGGTGAGCACCAGCAAGTCATGCAGGCCGGCTTCGAACAGGCCCTGGTCGCGGCCGATCTTGAACACCACGAAGGCGAACTCACCGCCCGCCGCCAGCACCACGCCCAGGCGCAACGCACTCTCGCGATTCAAACTGCCGGCCAGGCGCCCGACCACGTACAGCAGCGGCAGCTTGAGGCCAATCAGCAGCAGGGTCAGCCCCAGCACCGCCACCGGCATGCTGAACAGCAGGCCGATATTGGCGCCCATGCCGACGCTGATGAAGAACAGCCCCAGCAGCAGGCCCTTGAACGGTTCGATCTGCGCTTCCAGTTCATGCCGGTATTCGGAATCTGCCAGCAGCAGCCCGGCGAGGAAGGCCCCCAGGGCCATGGACACCCCGGCCAGGTCCATCAGCCAGGCGGTGCCGATCACCACCAGCAGGGCGGTGGCGGTGGACACTTCCGGCAGCCGGGTCTTGGCCACGATGCGAAACACCGGGCGCAGCAGGTAGCGTCCACCGACCACCACCACCGCGATGCTGCCCAGCACCTGCAGGCCATGGCTCAAATCCTGGGCGGTACTGGTGTCGTGGTTGCCACCGGCGAGCACTGGCACCATGGCGATCAGCGGGATCGCCGCGATGTCCTGGAACAGCAGGATGGCGAAGGCCAGGCGTCCGTGGGGGCTGTTCAGCTCCTTGCGTTCGGCCAGGCTCTGCAAGCCGAAGGCGGTGGACGACAGCGCCAGCCCAAGGCCGAGGACGATGGCGCTGTTGAGGCGCTGACCGAACAGGAACAGGGCCACGGTGCCGATCACCATGCCGGTCAGCAGTACCTGGGCCAGGCCGACGCCGAACACCGCTTTGCGCATGACCCATAGACGCCGGGGCGAGAGCTCCAGGCCGATGATGAACAGCAACAGCACCACCCCCAGCTCGGAGATATGGCTGACGCTTTGCGGGTTGCCGATCAGCCCCAGCACCGACGGGCCGATCAGTACCCCGGCCAGCAGGTAGCCGAGCACGGCCCCCAGTTGCAGGCGCTTGGCCAGGGGCACGATCAGCACCGCGGCGCAGAGAAACACGACGGCGGCTTGTAGCAGGTTGCCTTCATGGGGCATGGGCAGGACTCCAGGTAAAACGCAGTGCGGATTGCTCGATGGCTGATGATAGACAGCCATCGGTGAAGCTTTCACCGCCGGCCAATCGCCGCGGTGCTTAGCGCAATAATAAATGCAGGATAAATCGTGTAGCCGGGTTTACGGTCCTTCAGCGCAGGTCACGCCAAAGGCTGTGGGCCCCCTTGATGCTCGGCGGCAACTGGTTGAACAGGGCAACGGCCTCATCGCCCTGATTGTAGAAAACCACAAAGTCGCCGCTGTCGAAGCCGATCCGAAAACCGCAGAGAAAGGTTCTGCCCAGCTCTTGCCAGTCATCGAACAGACCCTGCACCTGGACAATCATCGCGCCGCGCAGGTGGCTGGCCGCCAAGCGCTGCAGCAGGTCTCGAGCCTCCCACGCGCAGCGCACACCGGCCTCAAGCTCGAATCCTGCGGGCAGGTGCATGGGCATTTGCGCGGCGCCGACGCTTTCCCCGTCAGCGAGCAGGAACAGGCTGACCTGGCTGCCGTCCTGGCCATCGAATTGCAGATCGCCGCACTCATCGGTCAGCACCTGTCCGTTGTACAGGTACTGGGCGTGGGTCAGTGCCTGCAGGCGCTGGCCCCGCAAGCTGGCGGCGGCCCGGAGGTGTTCGGGTTGTGCGGCCGGAGTCGGGCGCTGATCGTCGGGCATGGGGTACTCCTATAGAACGGCAAAGCGTCCATCCCACTGTGGGTCCAGGCGCTGTATGCGCGTGGCCAACGGCGGATGGGTGGCCAGCAGGCGACCCAGGCGGCGCTTCAGCCCCTGGTGGAAGAACATATGGCTGTATTGCGTGGCGCTGAAGACCTCCAGGCGTGAGCCTGCGCTGCAGCCGCCGATCTTTTTCAAGGCGCCGCTGATGCCCAGTGGGGTGCGGGTGAACTGCACCGCCGAGGCATCGGCGAGGAACTCCCGCTGGCGGCAGATCGCCGCCTTGATCAGGTTGCCCAGCAGGGTGCCGAGCGAGCCGAGGATCAGCAGGGCCAGGCCCAGCAACGCGAAGACGATCTGCCAGATGAAGCGATTGCGATCGCTGGACAGGTGCTGCTGCTCGGCCTGGCGCAGCAGCGCCATGCCCGCCAGGCTGAACACCAGTAGCCCGTGGATCACCGACAGCAGTCGGGTATTGAGGCGCATGTCGCCGTTGTGAATGTGGCTGAACTCATGGGCGATCATGCCCTGCAACTCTTCGCGATTGAGGTGGGTGATGGCGCCGCGGGTGACCCCGAGCACTGCATGCTCGGGGTCGAGGCCGGCGGCGAAGGCATTGATCGAGGCGTCCGGCAGCACGTATACCCCGGGCATCACGGAGCCTGAGGCCAGGGCCATTTCCTCGACGATATTCAACAGCCGCTGTTCATCGTGGTCCCTGGGGGCTGCGTTGATCAGGCGCCCGCCGAAGAACTCGGCGATCACCTTGCCGCCGGCCCTGAGCCGCCAGGTCTTGTAGCCACTGCCCAGCAGCACCACCAGCAACATGAGCAGCGCCACGACCGTGACTATGGTCCAGCTGAGCTCCTTGGGCTGGCTGGATTCATGGAGCAGCTCGCGCAACAGCAGGCCGATGCCCAGGCTGCTGACGCTGATCAGGCAGCTTACGGCCAGGGCCATCAGCAGCAGTAATTTGAGGGTGCGATGCTTGGCGCGGGCCTGGTGCTGGAAAAACTTCATGCAGGTTTCCGAGGTTAGAGCGAATTGTCGGGAGCGGTGTCATGGGGCAGGTTTACTGAAAAGAACACCTTGGATGGGGTGTGAATCACGGCGCTGGCCGAAGAGCCCAGTGAGCCGTGGTGTCGTCAACGTTCGACGGCAGCGCTGTTGCGGATGGTCGCGTCCTTGTGCTGGGGCACCGAATCGCCGCCAAGCAGCGGAGGCATCGGGCAGTCCAGCAGGTCAGCGACCGCGCGCATCAACTCCGCCTCGGCCACCGTGACGTGGCCGTCATAGGTGATGCACCGGGCCATTGTACTGAGCAGGGTGTGACGCTCTTGCGGGAGTAACTGGCGCAGAAGAGCAATGGCGCTGTCCAGCTGTTCGAGAGTTCCCTCGACGGCCGCTGGTTGCGCAAAGGGCAGCCCGCTCCAGGCGTGATTCCTCGCGCTGGCGCTTTGTTGCGGGGTTGAATGGCCCGCGTTCGCCAGGGCGCTCAGCAGGACCGCCACTTCGTTACTGCGCTGGGCCAGGGTGTACTTGGCGTAGGTGGCGGGCTGGCTGCGGATGTTGCGTTCGATGATGCGCAGCAGCGTCCATTCCATCAACTCTACCTGCTGGTCCGCATTCACCAACTGATTGAGGTTATCGATGAAATCTCGAGCGCTGGTTATAGGCAGTTGCTTGAGTGCGGCAAGGCTCAAGTCGATCAACGGCAGGCGCAGGTCCGGGCTCAAGGCGCGCAACAGGCTCTGCAAGGCCTGCAGGTGCTTGAAGGTGCGGGTTTCGAGGTTGTTGCGTAACAGTTCGAGCTGACGGGCAAGTACCTGGGCATCGGACGACAGCAGCAGGCCATAGATCAGTGCTTGTGCCTGGTCACTGTTACGGGCGCTGCCGAGAAGCAGCTTTGGCAGTCGTCGCAGAATGCTTCGGGCCTGTTGCAGGTGACCCTCCTGCGGTGCTCCGATGCTGTCGATCGAGTGCCGGATGGTGCCCAGGTCAAACCGCGCTTCGACACTTACAGGGGCCTCTGAACTGGGTGTGAACAGCTCGAGTGCGCGGGTGGGCATGCCGCCGGGCTTTGCTGCTGTCAGGGCTGTTTCTGAGGCTGGTTCATACCGGCCACCGAAACCTGCGGGCTGGGGTGAGGACGGGGTCAGTTGCGGTGCAACGGAGCTGAACTGGCCATCCCACTCAGACTCAAGGCGGCGGATACGCTCAGGCAGCGGAGGGTGGGTGGCAAACAGGCCAAATAATGAAAACCCACCACTGTTGCCAAAAAACATGTGGCGGTATTGCGCCGCATTGTCCGCGCTGATGTGCGAACCGACCGCGCTTTCGGCAATTTTTTTCAGTGCATTGGCAATGCCTTTGGGGTTGCGAGTGAACTGTACGGCGGATGCGTCGGCGAGGAACTCTCGCTGGCGACTGACCGCCGACTGGATCAGCCAGCCAAACAAAGTGCCAATCGAGCCGAGGACTACCAGTACCACCCCGAGAAACATCAGGATCATTGCCAGGCCAAAGGAGAAGCGGCTGTTGCCCTTGATCTTGGTCAGCGCATACAAGAACCCGACGCCCAGAATGCTCAGCATCATGATGCCGAAAACAGCGGAGACCAATCGGGTATTCAGTCGCATGTCGCCGTTGTGGATGTGGCTGAACTCGTGAGCGATCACCCCTTGCAACTCGTCGCGATTGAGCGCCTGCAAGGCGCCCCTGGTGACACCGATGGCCGCATCCTGAGGCGTCAGGCCCGCTGCGAAGGCGTTGATGCCCTCTTCTGGTAGCACATAGATCGCCGGTGCCGCACAACCCGAAGCCAAGGCGATTTCCTCGACGATGTTCAGCAGGCGATGCTCCTGGGCATCCATTTGCGTGGTGTCGATGGCCAAGCCACCGAGTTCCTGCGCGACCACTTGTCCGCCGGCACTGAGTTTCAGGCTTTCCCACAGGCTACCGAGCACTATCACCAGCAGGGTGATACCGGCCACGATCAGCATCAGTTCCCAATCCAGTGCCGCAGACGCTCCTGCAGTGCCATGGGAATCTTTCATGAGCAGGCCCGCGCCCAGACCGGCCAAGGAAACCAGGCCAGTGATCGCCAATGTCATCAGCAGCACCAGGGTGCTGGTACGGCGCTTGGCGCGCTCCTGGTGTTGAAAGAAATTCATGCTGCCTTCCATGGACGCTGGACAGTGGAGGGGCTGGGCCAGCCCCGGCCATTAAGTGAAGGATACGACTGGGGCGTCCTGGGTCGCGGCGCTGTTGGCGAACTGCAGCAGGGTGGCGTCGCTGCTGTGGCCGAACCATTTGACCAGCATCAGCGCTGGAAAACTCTGCTTGTAGGAGTTGTAGGCGGTCACTGCATCGTTGAAGGCCTGGCGGGCGAAGGACACTTTATTTTCAGTGCTGGTGATCTCTTCCGTCAGTTGGATCATGGCGTGCGAGGCTTTGAGATCAGGGTAGGCCTCGACGATGACCTTCATCCGTTCCATGGCGCTGGCCAGTACGCCTTCGGCCTCGCCCAATTGTGCGATGGTCCGAGCGTTGCCTGGCTGTGCAACAGCGGCTTGCAAGCTGACCTGGGCCGAGTTGCGGGCATTGATCACGGCTTCGAGAGTGTCTCGCTCATGCTTGAGGTAACCCCGGGCGGTTTCCACCAGGTTGGGGATGAGGTCGTAGCGGCGTTGCAGCTGGACTTCGATTTGCGCAAACGCATTCTGGAAGGCGTTTCGCAGCCTGACCAATGTGTTGTAGATACCGATGATGAATAGCACCAGCAGGGCGATAACAACCAGGGTAATGATGTCGGGGGTTGTCACGGGATGTCCTTATCAGCCGGTTTGAGAGGGCGGCAATGGTAACTGAATATCCTCAGGCATCAACCCGCGTGGCCAGCGTTGTTGCCACTCTTGCGCTGCCGGCTTGCTCCAGCCGCGTCGATCAACTCCCTGGGGCTGCGGTCAGGCGACAGTGGAGGATTGCCAAATCCCGGCAATTCTGCGAAAAAGCGCTCCGCGTTGCGCGGCCCGAATCGTGGCCGGGAACAGGTTTTTGCAGCTCCAGGGACAGGTAATGGACAAGATCATACTCAGGTTGTCGGTCGTCGACGACTACCCGCCGGCAGCCACTGAAGGGGTCTGGGCCGAGCGCCAGCCTTCGGGTTTCTACCGTATCGCCAATATTCCGTTCTACTCCCAGGACGTCTGCCTGGACGACGAAGTAGAGGTGCGAGTCGAGGCTGACGGTCTGAAGTGGTTTCAGCAGGTCGGCATAAGCAGTGGCAATAGCACTTTGCGCCTGGTGTTCATGACCTCGGAGGACCAGCGGGTGCCCGAGGTGCTGGAGCGGATCAACGCTCTGGGGTGCAGTTGGGAAGGGTTCAGCTCACGCTTCTACTCGGTGAATGTGCCCGCCACGGTGCTGCTCGACAGCGTGCTGGAGTACTTGCAGGAACGCTTCGAGCAGGGCTGGCTGGACTACGAGTCCGGGCTGCTGCGGCAGTGACGGCGCTAGCCGCCAGGCGAGCGTTCCCGGGCGCAATGGGCCATAACAGGAGTAAGCCTTGATGAGTTGGACCTTTGATGCAACGACCTACAGCGCCTATGTCGAGGACGAGGTGCGGTTCTTCGGGTTGGCCGATGACCCGGCCGAGCCCGAGCACTACCTGCTGTTGCAGCGCGCCGAAGCCTTTGATGAGCAGGACCGGGCGCTGGGTATGGCGACCTACTACGTTGAATTGGCTGGGCCAGGTGCGGCCGGCTACGGCGGTATTGAACGGGTGCAGCTGGCAGAGGGGCAATTGACCCTGCATTTTTCGCCGGCGCTGTCCTGGTGCCAGGCCCTGCCCAGCCTGCAGGTGCGCTGGAATGCCGAACTGGCGACTCTCGCGCAGGTTGAGATGGCACTTGAGGGGATCTTCATCGACACGGACACCCTGATCCAGACGCCGAGCCGATGATTGCCAAATACCGGCAATTCTGCGAAAAAGCGCCCCGCAGTCCCGAGACGGGGCGATGCTTGAGCGAGAGTGAATGATGAGCGACGAGTTACAGGTGATCGATATCCAGTTGGGCGAGGGCAAGGCGGTGGTCAAGGGCGCCCTGATCACCACCCAGTACCGGGGTTTCCTGGAGGACGGCACAAGCTTCGATTCCTCCTACGATCGCGGCAAGCCGTTCCAGTGCGTGATCGGCAGCGGGCGGGTGATCAAGGGTTGGGACCAGGGCCTGATGGGCATGCAGGTTGGCGGCAAGCGCAAGCTGCTGGTGCCGGCGCACCTGGGTTATGGCGAGCGCTGCGTGGGCGCAATCCCGCCTAATTCCAACCTGACGTTCGAGATCGAGTTGCTCGAAGTCCTGACCCGCGACGACTGAGGCAGCCCCCGTAGTGACTTTGAAAAGGCAAACCGATGTTGGCCAATAAAGCGTGCCCGGTGGTTCTGCGTCGCCAGGGCGCACTGGAAATCCTCGCGTTCCGACACCCCTTGGCGGGGCTGCAACTGGTCAAGGGCACACTGGAGCCAGGCGAGGCTACGTCTGTCGCGGCTGTCCGTGAACTGGCGGAGGAGGCGGGCATCCAGGGGCAGGCGCTCCGCCCACTGGGGATCTGGCAGTGCGCGGTGAGCGGCCAGGTCTGGGCCTTCCATGAGTGTTCCGTGGCCGCCGCGCTGCCGCAGGCCTGGAGTCATTTCTGCGAGGATGACGGAGGGCACGAGTTCCGGTTTTTCTGGCATCCCCTGGCCTGTGAACCCTCGGATCAATGGCACCCGTTGTTTCAGGGCGCCCTGGCCTTTTTGCGCGAGCGGCTGCTCGCAGCGGCCAGTGACACCTGAGTCCGGCTCAGGCTGGCCAGGGCCTTATTGCCCCAATCGGTACTGGTTGTTGCCACTGCGCTTGGCCTCATACATCGCCAGGTCGGCAACGTGCAGCAGTTGGTCCATGTGCCCGGCGTGATCGGGAAACATCGCCACGCCCAGGCTGCTGCCGATGCTGTGCCGGTGGCTGTCGACCTCCACCGGCGGTGATAGCAGGCTGAAAATCTGCTCGCCGATGCGCCGGGCCTCCTCCGCCAGGTCGAGCCCTGGGGCCAGGCCCTCGAGAATCACCACGAATTCATCGCCGCCAATGCGCGCCACCGTGTCGCTGGCCCGCAGGATGCCTTGCAGGCGCTGGGCGGTGGCACTGAGTACGCGGTCTCCGGCGGCATGGCCGAACTGATCGTTGATCGCCTTGAAGCCATTCAGGTCGACGAACACCAGGGCCACCCGGGTCTGTTCGTGACGCGCCTGTTCCAGGGCCCGGGACAGGCGCTGCTCGAGCATCAAGCGGTTGGGCAGGCCGGTCAGCGGGTCGAAATGCGCCAGTTGCTGCAGGTGGTGGGTGGAGACCTTTTCATCGGTGATGTCACGCACCACGCCCATCATCTTCAGGGTGGTGCCATGCACATTCTTCACCACGTTGCCGGTTTCCCGCAGCCAGTGGATGCTGCCGTCGGGCCACACCACGCGGTATTCCTCATCATGGTTTTCGCCGGTTTCCAGGCAGCGCAACTCGCCAGCGCGGATCCGCGCCCGATCCTCCGGGTGCACGCAGGAACAGAAGAGCTCGTAGGACGGCAGCACTTCGCCGACCTTGAACCCGAACATGCCGTAGATCGCTTCCGACCAGTACAGGCGCTGGGTGTCGACCTCCCAATCCCAGGTGCCGATTTGCGCGAAGTACTGGCTGCGCTTGAAGCGCTCGGCGTCGTCGGGCAAGCCTTCGGCGAGTTCTCGATAGACCTTCAGCAACGCCTGGGCACGGCGTTCGCGGCGCAGCAGCCACAACGCCAGTGCGGCCAGCAGCAAGGTCAGGCAGAGCAGGGACCAGACAGCAATCATAGGATTCTGGACAACATGGAAAGAGAGGGGATGAGCGCGGATGGCCCTTGGCTATGTTAATCCACGACGTGGGCCGGGCAGCAGTTTTTTCTGCAGCGCGGTGTTGCTCATCGACGGTGCGAGTGGCAGCCCCGTTCGTGGGATTTTTTGTTCGCCGGGTGGCTTGCGCAGGATGGGCCACGGGAGCATGATGCTTCGCACATAGGTATAGGGGGTATGGGTATGTCGCACACGCACGCACAGAAGGATGAACTGCTCAAGCGGGTCCGGCGCATTCTCGGCCAGGTCCAGGCCGTGGAGCGGGCGCTGGAGACCGGTGCCGACTGTGGCAAGACCCTGCATCTGGTGGCGGCTACCCGTGGCGCCATCAGCGGGCTGATGGGCGAGATCATTGAAGCCCATGCCCTGGAACACGTGGCCAACCCCGAGCTCAGCGACGCCGAGCGGGCCCAGGGCGTTGACGAGTTGCTGCAAGCCATTCGCCGTTATTCCAAGTAGGAGCATCCCGATGAATCTGTCTCAGCGCGCTGCCCACTTGGCCCACGACCACCAGTTTCTCGGGGCCGACCACGATGACAATGCCCGGCGCACCCTGTGGGTGGTGGTGTTGACGGTGGTGATGATGACGGTGGAAATCGTCGCCGGTTATCTCACCGGTTCCATGGCCCTGCTGGCTGATGGGTTGCACATGGCCACCCACGCCGGGGCCCTGGGCATCGCCGCGGCGGCCTATGGTTTTGCTCGGCGCAATGCCGGCAATACACGCTTCAGTTTCGGTACCGGCAAGGTTGGCGACCTGGCGGGTTTCGCCTCGGCGATCATCCTCGGCCTGGTGGCCCTGGGAATTGCCGGTGAATCCCTGGTGCGACTGCTGCAACCGACCCGCGTGGCCTTTGGCGAGGCCACGCTGATCGCCGTGGTGGGGCTGCTGGTGAATATCCTCAGCGCCTGGCTGCTGGGCGGCGGTCACGGGCATCACGCCCACGCCCATGGGCATCCTCATGATCACGAGCATCACGAGCATCATCAGGCGCACGGTGACAACAACCTGCGTTCGGCCTATGTGCATGTGCTGGCCGATGCCCTGACTTCAGTGCTGGCCATCGCCGCGTTGCTCGCCGGGCGCTATCTGGGCTGGGTCTGGCTCGACCCGGTGATGGGCATCGTCGGCGCGCTGGTGATCGCTCGTTGGTCCTATGCGCTGATCAAGTCCAGTGCCGCAGTGCTGCTGGACGCCAGTGACGAGCGGGTCGCGGCGCAGATCCGCGCTTCGGTGGAAGGACCGGGGGACGCCAGCATCGTCGACCTGCATGTGTGGCAAGTAGGGCCTGACGCGCGTGCGGCGATTGTCAGCGTGGTGGCCCAGGCTTCCCTCAGCGTCGAGGCGCTGCGTGGGCGCCTGGCAGTGCTGCCCGGTTTGTCACACCTGACTCTGGAACTGCGCAGCGTTTGAACGCTGCCGGCCGGGCGCTTCACATGGCGCCCGGGCGGCACAGTTCAAGCACCGAGTAGGTCATCCCCACCAGCGCCACCGCCAGCAGTACCAGGCTTGAAACTGTGGTCACCAGGCGTTTGTACTTCAGCGAGAAACCCTGGCGAGCCACCAGGATATAAGCCCCCAGTACGGCAAAGTCGATCAGGACCCAGACCAGCGTCAGCAGCAGCGCGCTGTGCTGCAGGGAGCGGCTGACCTGGATGAACTGGGGAAAGAACGAGACAAAGAAGATGATGTCTTTGGGGTTGCCGATTCCCACCAGGAACCCAGTCAGCAGCCCTTGGCCACGACGTCGTTCAGCTCCTGCGACAGGTTCCCCGGTTGCAGTGCCCAACACCTCCCGCAACCCTTGCAGCGCCAGCCAGGCAATGAAGCCGCAGCCCAGCAGGCTCACCCAACTGATCAGCCTCGGGTCCAGCGCCAGGCCGCTGGTCAGCATCAGCACCGCCAGCAATGCCAGCAGCAATGACGCCGCATTGGTGCCCAGGGCGGTCAACAGGGCCTGGCGTGGTCCGGCGTTCATGCTGGTGTTGACGATCAGCGCCACCACCGGCCCGGGGGTCGCCACCAGCATCAGCACACTGAGCATGTAGACCAACAATAACGACAGATTCAACTCCACGTAAAAACTCCTCGGCAATGGCACAAGGGGCCAGCTTGGGGGCTTTTAGCCGCGTTGAAAAACGTAAAAAGCTGTGACCTACTATGAGTATTAATCACAGTGAGTGCTTGTCGATGGTTGAGTCACTGCCACCGCTTTATGCCTTGCGGGCCTTCGAAGTGGCCGCCCGTTCCAGCTCCTTCACCCGGGCCGCCGAGGAGCTGTCCCTGACCCAAAGCGCCATCAGCCGGCATATCCGTACCCTGGAAAGCCAGTTCGGTTGCCGCCTGTTCGAGCGCCACGGGCCGCGCCTGGTGCTGACTGACGCTGGGCAGCGCCTGGCCCGTGAACTCAAGGCCGGTTTCCGGATCATCGAGGATGCTTGTCTGCCGCTGCGCAGCGGCAGCGCTCAGTTGCGCCTGAAAGCACCTTCGACCCTGACCATGCGCTGGCTGCTGCGGGCCCTGGAAAAACTCAAGAGCGACAGCCCGGAGCTGGCGGTACAACTGGCCAGTGTGTGGATGGATTTCGACCACGTGGACTTCTACGCCGAGCCCTACGATTGCGCGATTCTCCTGGGCAACGGTCACTTCGGCACCGGGGTCGAAGCCTGCAAGCTGTTCGATGAGTGGCTGATCCCGATTGGCCCGGCCGAAGCGGCGGACGCGCTGCCTTGGTCCCTGGAACGGCTCAGGGATGCGCCGCTGATCCACCCCTCGGCGGATCGTCGGGATTGGCGCCGCTGGCTGCAGGCCCACGGGGCGTTGGACCGGGTGCGGCTGGATCGGGGCACGGTCTTCGACACCCTGGACCAGGCAATCTCCGCAGCCGTGGCTGGGCATGGCCTGTCCATTGGCGACCTGCACCTGGTGGCCGAGGACATTCGCCGTGGCCAGGTCGGCTTGCCGTTCCCCAGCGCGGTAGCTTCAGGGGACGGCTATTACCTGGTATGGCTGCGGGACAGCCCGCGCCAGGAGCGCCTGGTCCGGCTGCGGGCATTTCTGTTGAGCCAGGTAACACCGATCGACGACCTCGACCTCGACTATCTTCAGGCCGGTGCCCCGGCGACACCGGCCTGAGTGGCGCTCAGGGGCGCAGCATGACCCAGTCGCGATGCAGGTCGGCGCCACAGTGAAAGGTGGTTTCACCGACGATGGCAAAGCCATTGCGCTGATAGAAACGGATGGCCCGGGCATTGGCTTCGTTGACTGTCAGGCGCAGCGGCCCGGGCTGTTGCGCCAGGGTATGGCTCAGCAGGTACTGGGCAGCGCCACTGCCATGGTGTTCGGCGTCCAGGTAGCAGCGGGTCAGTTCGGCGATGCCGTCCGCGGCGCTTACCCCGAGCGCTTCGGGCTGTTGGCTGATCAGGCTGTAGCCGATGACCTGCGGCCCCTGCAACAGCACCCGCAGTTGCTTGTCGGGTTGCTGCAGCAGTGCGGCAAAATGTTCCGGTAACAGGTGCTCTTCAATAAATGCCTCGATTTCCTTCGCCGGGGTATCTGGCGGGCAGGCGAGGGCGAAGGTCTGGCGGGCGATCTGGCTCAGGCGCTGGCTGTCCGCGGGTTGTGCTGGGCGAACCTGCAAAGGCATCGATTTCTCTCCTTGAACGATCATTGGCTTGGGCTCGCCGAGCATACCGTTAACTTCCGGGCGCTGGCGTGCCGGCGAAGGGGCCGGCAGCCGGGTGCTAACGCTCAGCCCAGGATGATGTAGTCGTTGTGCTGGACGATGCCGTTGTGCGGCCCTGGCACGAGGTGCACATAACGCCCTTGCAACAGATCGACCGGCAGGCAGTCGTCGACATCCAGCAACGCATCGGTGTGGGACTTGTGCCAGTGGGCGAGCATCTGCTGCTTGCCCTTGGCCTTGGCTTCGAGCTTGTCCCGGGCCACTACCAGCAGGTAGCTGTGGGCCTCGCCGAAGGTCGCCGTCTCGTAGCCGCCCAGGTTCAGGAAATACAGGCGTGGAGCACCTGGGGCCGGGGCCAGGTTGCTCAGTTCGACTTTGTAGTCCTCGACCCCGTCGACCTTCATCCAGGAGTCGATATGCAGGCCTGTCGGGCTGCCGAACCAGCCGTCACGCAGTTGCGGATGGGCCGCTTCAAGGCTCTCGGCGACCACGAACTGGACATCGTGGACTTCGATTTTCGCTCTGGGGTGTTTTCCTCCCAGCATCACCACGAACAACATGCTTGTTCCTTTTTTCGATAGGGGGTTGCGCAGCTGGCTGCAGGGTGCACGTTTTACCGCAAGCGTGGTGCTGATGCACTTGCTGGCTGTCCAGCGGCGCTTGCTGGCGCGCCTGCAAGCCGTAGTCGCGCAGCACGCTGGCGACTCGCAGGCGGTAGTCGGCGAACAGCGAGTCGCGCCCCAGGGCTTGGGCCTGGCGGTGGCATTCCAGATTGCGCCACTGGGCCACCGCCTGCTCATCGCGCCAGAACGACAGGGACAGCAGTTTGTCCGGCTGGTTGAGGCTCTGGAAGCGCTCGATGGAGATGAAACCATCGATTTCACCGAGGCGCTCCCTCAGCTCGGCCGCCAGCGCCAGGTAGCGTTCGCGGTGCGCCGGGTGCGGTATCAGTTCAAAGATCAGCGCAATCATGGCCGGGCCTGCGCGCTGTCGCTGAACCGCGGGATGCGGCCGTTGACCGAGGCCTGGTACTGCCAGTCCAGTGACAGGCTGCTCAGGTCCGTTGACTGCAGCAAGCCGTGCAGCAGCGTCTGGACGATGTTCAGTGCCAGCTCGCGGCCGGGGCACTGGTGCGCCCCGGCGCCGAAACTGAAACCCTGGCGCGCTGGGTCGGTGCCAGTGACCGCGGCAATTGCCGGGTCATGATTGGCCGCTGCCAGCAGCACCAGCACCGCATCGCCAGCTTGCAGCGATACACCGTTGAGGGTGCAGTCCTGGATGACGAAGCGCCGAGTGTTTTGTACGGGCGGGTCCAGGCGCTGCTTTTCCAGCAGCCAGCCGCTGAGCTGGCTCGGGTCGTGCCGCAGGCGCTGGCACAAGGCCGGGTTGGCCAGGAGGGTGACCAGGCTGTTGCCGATGAGCCCGGCGCAGGCGTCATGGGTCTGCGCCAGCAGGCCCACCAGGTTGGCCCGCAGATCCTGTTGGTCGAGGTCGCCGCGCTGCTGCAGGATCGCCCGCAGCAATGGGCTGGGTTGCGGCGCGTCGAGCAGTGCCTGCATCTGCTGGCTGAGGTCGTGGGCCGCCAAATCGGCCGTATGTAAATGGGCTTGATCGCTCAGGGGCGAGAAGCAGGCGACGAACTCGCCGGTCCGCCGGGCCAGGTCCTCTCGTTGCTCGGCAGGCACCCCGAGCAAGGCCGCCACCAGCGCCACCGGCAGGCGCAATTGCCAGCGCTGCAGGTCGGCGGCGTCAACCGGCGCCGTAAGGGCCGGTTGCCACTGGTACAGGTAGGGTTGCAGATCGCAATCGGTCAGGGCTTGCAGGGCTGGCTCCAGGGTGGCCCGTGGGCAGCTGTGGCGCGGGCCGTCGTTCATCCGCAGCAGACGGCCGAACAGCGCACCGGCGGGGCTGCCGGCGATGGCTTTGGGTACTGCTTCATGGGGCGGCCGCACGTGGCAGGCGGGGTGGTTGAGCACTGCGGCCACGGCCGCCGCGCTGCTGGCGACCCACAGCCCAAGCCGGGATTCGTAGGTCAGGCCACCCCGGGCACGCAGGCGGGCGTAGTAGAAGTCGTATGGGTCGAAATGGGTAGCAGCGCTGATCGGGTCCATGATTTATCTCTTTGTTCGGCAGATATCCAGGTTGCTACTATCCTGATCATTTCGAAGGCATGATTCGTCAGGGAGCGAAATATGAATGCAGTGCAAAACGACCTGGGGGTCTCCCAGGTAGCGGCCGCCATCGCCGAGCCGGCGCGTACCCGGATGCTCTGTGCGCTGATGGATGGCC
Source organism: Pseudomonas sp. Fl5BN2 (assembly GCF_009908205.1). Taxonomy (NCBI): domain Bacteria; kingdom Pseudomonadati; phylum Pseudomonadota; class Gammaproteobacteria; order Pseudomonadales; family Pseudomonadaceae; genus Pseudomonas; species Pseudomonas sp. Fl5BN2. The sequence goes on from NZ_JAAARL010000016.1 coordinate 58,201, forward strand.
ACGCGCGTACCAGCACCGAGCTGGCAGCCATCGCCGAGGTCAGTGCCTCTACCGCCAGTGCCCATCTGGCCAAGCTCAAGGAGGCGGGATTGTTGCGGGTCCAGGTGCAAGGGCGGCACCGTTATTACTGCCTCGGTGATCCGCTGGTGGCCCAGGCACTGGAGGCGTTGATGGTGATCGGCCAGGGCAGTGCCCGCACGTTTGTCCCGCGCACCCCGGATCGCCTGCAATTCGCCCGCACCTGCTACGACCACCTGGCAGGCACCCTGGGGGTGCAGTTGCACGACCGGATGTTCGAGGCCGGCTGGTTGTTGGCGGCCGAGGAGGGTGAGGCCTACCGGGTCAGTGACAGCGGTATCGAGTTCTTCCGTGGTCTGGGTATCGAAGTCGCCGAGCTCAGTGTCTTGCGCCGACGCTTTGCCTGCCCATGCCTGGATTGGAGCATGCGTCGCCCGCACCTGGGAGGCGCCTTGGGGGCGGCGTTGTTGCGCACCCTGCTGGAGCGCAAATGGCTGACCCAGGACCTGGACAGCCGAGCCCTGACCCTGACGGCGACGGGTGGCCGCTATATCAGCAAGCGCTTCGGCATGGCCTTGATCCAGCCGTCCAGGCCGTTGTCGGCTTCGGCCCATCTCGAACTGCAGAGCCTGGGCAACTGAGGCCCAAGGTGACTTGCGGCGCCCGGTCTTCGACCGCTGTGCGGCCGGGCGGGGCACATGCCTGGGCTGTGGCTCAGTCGTCGACGATGGACTCCAGCAAGTCATGGTCGAGCCTGACCATGGCCTGTTCCAGCCGCGTCAGTACCGCCTTGATCCGAGGGGCGTCCGCGCCCTCGCGACAGGCCTTTTCCAGGTAATCGCACTCCTCGATCAGCACCTGGGCCTTGATGATCCGCGCGGCACCGCAAATGCGGTGAGCCAGGTCGGCCACCCCCTGGATGCTGTCACTGGCCAGGTGTTCGCGGATCTGTTTCAGGTCCTGCTGGTTACTCTGATGCAAGCCCTTGAGCACCCGCTGGATGGTCTTGGGGTCGCCGCCGGTAAGATGGTCCAGTTGCTGGATGTCATAGCGCTCGCTGCTGGCCGGGAGCGGTCCCCGTGGCAGGGCAGGCAACTGGCGCAGGCGGCGGTCGAGTTCCTGCAGGGCGATGGGCTTGAAGATGCAGCCATTCATGCCGGCGTCCTGGCAGCGTTGTTCCTCTTCGGGTTGGACATTGGCGGTAAAGCCGAAAATCTGCATCGGGGGGCGTCCCTGGGATTGCTCGGCGGCGCGGATCTGTCGGGTCAGTTCGTAGCCGTTCATCTGTGGCATGTTGCAGTCGGTGATCACTACGTCGAAGGTTTCCCGCTGCCAGACCTTGAGCGCCTCGACACCGTTGCGCGCCTGGCTCATCGAATAGTCGAGGAACCGCAACTGCTCGCAGAGCAGTTGGCGATTGGCCTGGCTGTCGTCCACCACCAGAATGTGCAGGGGCGACCGGGCGTTGACGGGCAGCACGAGCTGCGGTGCGCTTGGCGGGGTCTCCAGTAATGGCGCGAGGCGCCTCAGCTGCAGCTGTACCCGAGCCAGGGTGCCCTGGCCAGGCTCGCTCTTCAGGCTTAGCTGGCCGCCCATCATTTCACACAGGGTGCGACAGATCACCAGCCCCAGGCCGGTGCCCGAGCGCGCGTTCTGATGTTGCCCGGGCACCTGGCTGAAGGGTTGGAACAGGCGTTGCTGGTCGTCGTGCTCGATGCCGATGCCGCTGTCCTTGACGGTCAGCAGCAAGGGCAGAAGCTCTGGGTCGTCATGCTCGGCCAGCACACGGATCTGCACCCCGCCGTGGTCCGTGAACTTGATCGCATTGCTGACCAGGTTCGACAAGATCTGTTTGAAGCGCAGCGGGTCTACCAGCACATCGCCGTTGGCGCTGCTGTCCAGGTCCAGGTCCAGGCGCAGGCCTTTCTGCCGCGCCAGGCCATCGAATACGCGAAACACCGACTCCACCAGGTCCCGCAGGTTGGCGCGCTCGGGGCTCAGGCTCAAGCGCCCGCTCTCGATCCGGGCGATGTCGAGGATGTCCCCGATCAGCTCCAGCAAGCCCAGGGCCGAGCTGTAGGCGACTTCGATCGAGGGCCGGTCGAGCTGGCCCTGGTCGGCGCGCATGAGGGCCAGTTCGAGCATGCCGATCACTGCGCTCATGGGGGTGCGGATTTCATGACTCATGGTGGCCAGGAAGATGGTCTTGGCACGATTGGCCTTGTCGGCATCGTTCTTGGCCTGGGTGACTTCCTCCAGTAGTTGCTGGCGTTCGCTGATGTCCAGCCAACCGCCGATGATGCCGAGGATTTCGCCCTGGACATTTCGATAGGGCAGCATCCAGTGGTAGATCTGCAGGCGCTGGCCGCGGATATGCACTTCGCGGTCGATCAGCAAGGGTTGGCCGCTGGCGAGGATGGCCTGGAAGTCTTCGGCGAACTGCATGGCCTCAGGCACCGCCAGTTGCTCGAAGCGGGTGCCGAGCATGCTTTGGCGATCGATGCCCAGGGTCTTGAGGTAGCTGTCGTTGCAGATCACCAGGCGCCGCTCCAGGTCGCGCACGTAGATCGGGTTCGGTGTGCCGTTGATCAGTGCATCCATGAAGCGCATCTGGTCGTTGAGGGCTTGCTCGGCGCGCTCGCGCTGGCTGACCTGGCGCCGCATGGCATAGCCCCAGGCCAGGGCGATCAGCAGCAACAGCGCCGAGCCGGCGGCGGCCAGGTACAGGGTAGTGCGGTAGTCACGCCAGGAGGGCGGGGCGATCGCCGCCTTGGAGCGCCAGCGGTTGTTGAGCTCGGTGATGGCGTCAGGGGCAATGCTGCGCAGGGATTTGTCGATGATGCTGAACAGCTCCAACTGATCGCGACGGATGCCGAAGGACTCGTTGAGCAGGGGCAGGTTGAGCGCCGAATTGACCTTGAGCTGGTCTTCCTTGATTCGCGGCAGGTTGTAGCTGACGGAGATCTCCGCCTGCACGGCGCCGTCACCCTTGCGCTCGCGCAGCAGGGTCATGGCTTCGAAGTTGGTCTGCACTTCAGCAATCTTGATCTGCGGGTAGCGCTGGCGCAGCAGCGGCAGCAGGGCGTGGCCGCTGCCAATCAGCAGGGTCTTGCCGGCCATGTCCTCCAGGGTTTTCGGCGCTTCGGGTTCGTTGCGAGTGATCAGCATGTATGGCCCCACGAGGTAGGGGCGGGTGAAGTGCAGATAGGCTTCGCGGTCATGATTGCGAGCCAGGTCGGCAACCATTTGCACCCGACCCTCGTGCGCCGCATCGCTGAGGTCCTCGAGGCTGGGCTGGGAGTCGATTTCGAAGGTCAGGCCGGTCTTGGTCTCCAGCATCGCCAGCAGGTCGGCGGTGATCCCCAGGTAATTGCCATCGGTGTCGAAATAGGACAGCGGCGGCAGGTAGCGGTGGATGCCGATGCGCACCACCGGGTTCTTTTCGATCCAGCGTTGCTCATCGGCGCTGAGGTTGGTTTTGTCCAGGCTCAGTAGCAGGCGGTCACCCCAACGATTGCGGATGCTGATGTCCTGTTCTTTATGGATGGCCTGCAAGGCGCTATCGAGCAAGTGTTGCAGTCGTTGATTGTCCGGGTTCACCGCGAAGGTGAACCCCGAGGCACTGGCCAGGCCGCTGTAGATGATCCGCAGATAGTCGCTGTAGTTGCGGGAGATCAGAAACTGCGCCGAGACCGCATCGCTGAGCAGCACATCGGCCTCGCCGAAAGCCACGGCGGCCATCGCTGCATCGGCCGTGGCGAAACTCTCGATCCGTGCCTTGGGGTACATGGCCTGGGCGACCTGGGAGGTGAGGGCATCCTCGGAGATGGCCAGGCTGCGGCCCTCGAGGCCGTTCTTCAACGGCGGCGAATCCCCCAGGCGGGCCACCAGGGTCGGGCGGTTGATGATGTAGCTCTGACTCTGCAGCAGATGATGCTGTTGCGCTTCGCTGGAGGTGACACTGCCCATTAAGTCGATTTCACCCCGGGCCAGGGCGGCGAAGACCTGCTCGCGGGTGTCATAGGCGCGGATGCTGATCTTCACCCCCAGGGAGTCTGCCAGCAGGCCGATGTAGTCGGCGGTGAGGCCTTCGTACTCATTGGCCTCGTTGACCATTTCCAGCGGCGGCAGGTTGTGCTGCGAGGTGCCCAGCACCAGCTCGCGCTTGCTGCGCAGCCATTGCCAGTCGTCGTTGGTCAGCGTCAGTTCATGGTGATGGGGAGATTCATAGTTGAGCAGTTGCAAGGGGGTCGCGGTATCGCCCAAGGCCGGGAGGCATGCCAGCCACATCAATGTGGGCAGCAGGAAAAGACGAGGCATCGGGGCTCCTGATCGAATAACGGCACAAGGATGAATCGAGGGGGCAACAGGGCTGGCCGCATAAGCCGCCGTACAAGGTTGAGCCGCCAATGCTGGAGGTAAATATAGATCAAGGGCGTGGGCAAAAGTGGCTTATTTTTCCGGGCCGCAATGCCTCGGGCAAGCGCCCTGAGGCTGACGGACCGAAGGTCAGGTCGGTGCCTTGACCTGCTTCAGGTTAGCGATACGCTTGTTTTTATCCGCCCCCTCGCAATGGTTGTGCCGATGGCCGCCACTGGCGGCATGGCCACCGCCCATTGGGTGCATATCGGCAGTCGCCGCTCATCCTGGAGCCGCGCTTGAAGACCCTGAAGATACTGGTTCTGGAAGACCATCCGGTGCCGCAGATGCTGGCCCTGGAGCAGTTGCGGCGCCTGGGTGTGGTCGAGCCGCTGGCCGCCTCCGACGGGGTCAGTGCCCTGAGCCTGCTGCGCGAGCACGGTGGCGCGGACATCGTGCTCTGTGACCTGCAGATGCCCGGGATGGACGGCCTGGAGTTCCTGCGCCTGGCCAGTGCCGAGCGGCTGGTGCGGGCGGTGATTCTCTACAGCGTGATCGAGCCCGATCTGCGTCGCGCGGTCCTGCAGATGATCAGCCTGCTGGGGCTGATCGTCCTCGGGGATGTGGGCAAGCCGGCGCAGTTGACGGCCTTGCGCGAGATGCTCGATCGCTACCAGCAGCGCCATCAGCAGGTGCTCCCGGCGGCGCCCCGGCATTTCGCCAGGGCCAGTCGTGAAGAACTGCTGCGCGGCGTCGAGCAGGGTCAGTTCGTGCCTTACTACCAGCCCAAGTTCGACCTGCTGCAGGCCACCTGCAGTGGCGCCGAGGTATTGATGCGCTGGTGCCATCCGGAGCGTGGGGTCCTGGCCCCGGCGGTGTTTCTCGACGAGCTGGACGCAGCGGGCCTGCTGGATCAGGTATTCCTCCAGCAGCTTGAGCAGGGCATGGCCCTGCAACGGCGCTTGCTCGACCTTGGAGAGAAACTGGAGCTGGCCTTCAACCTGTTGCCCCGGCAATTGGCGTGCAGCGACATCGTCGGGCACATCCGCCGGGCCAGCCAACGGCACCAGGTTCCGCCACGGCTGCTGACGTTCGAAATCACCGAGGTCGGCCTGGTACAAGCCCCCGCCATCAGCCTGGAAAACCTGGTGCGCCTGCGCATGATGGATTGCAACCTGGCCATCGACGACTTCGGCGCCGGATATTCCTCCTTGCAACGCCTGTGCGAGTTGCCCTTCAACCAGATCAAGCTCGACGCTCACTTCGTCCGTGAACTGATGCACCAGCCGCGTTGCCGAGCGGTGGTCGGCGCCTCCCTGGCCCTGGCCCGCAACCTGGAAATGTGCCTGGTGGTAGAAGGCGTGGAAACCCAGTCGGAACGCCGCCTGCTGCTGGAAATGGGCTGCGAGCTGGCCCAGGGTTACTGGTACGCCCGCCCGATGCCGGAAGCTGCACTGTTGTCCTGGCCGCGTGCGGCCCCGGCGGCGTCCTAGGCATTGGCACTGCCTGGACAAGGCTGACAAGTGCTGGACGCGGGGCGTGATTGTGTCGAAGCTGGACGCCCATCGACCCAGGCAGGGACTTGCATGCTCATCGTTCTCAGCGGATTGCCAGGCACCGGCAAAACCACCATCGCCCGTACCCTGGTCCCGCACCTGGGGGCTACTTATCTGCGCATCGACAGTATCGAGCAGGGACTGCGCGACGGCGGGTTGGCCGAGGTCGGCAAGGCCGGCTACCAGATTGCCCTGCAATTGGCCGAGGCCAACCTGGCACTGGGCAACCGGGTGCTGGCCGATTGCGTCAATCCCGTGGCCGAAAGCCGTGAGGCCTGGCAGGCCCTGGCGCGCAAGCTGGGGGTGGGGTTGCTGGAGGTCGAGGTGGTCTGTTCCGACCGCGAAGAACATCGGCGCCGGGTCGAGACCCGACAGTTGGATGTACCGGGGCTGCAGGCGCCCAGTTGGCAGTCGGTGCTCGAGCATGACTACCAGCCCTGGGCGCGGCCGCCCTTGCGCCTCGACAGCGCACGCCTGTCACCGCAGCAAGCGACGCAACAGATCCTCGCGCGATTGCCGGCAGAGTCTTTTCGACAGCGCCCTGAACCTGGCGCCTGAACCGCAATGGTGCGCCCCCGGCCAGGGATCGGCCGCCGTCGAGCGAGGCCGAAGGCAACCGGTGATGGGGCGCTGGGTAGAAAACTCCCGATAACGGGGCAAAAAGCCCAAGGGCGTGGTTTTGTGCACCGATTCTGCCCGCACCCGCCGGACGCGCAATGCTCCGGCAGCCTGGATACCCGCTCCAAGCCCGCATCTTTTGTCCTTGTCGTGTCACTTTGCTGAATCAAATTGTCGCTAAACGGTCATTTCTGCCGCGAACTGCTGCGCTGGTGGCGCGTCGTGCATTTGCGGCATAGCGATTGCTATCGCTCTAGCAGGGGGCGGCACGGGCCGTCCCGGCTCACGCGCTCAGGAGGTGCTCAGAGACACCGGGATCGATGATCCCCACCAAGGTTAAAGCCGGGTTCCGTACACACAGGGTTCAAATAAAAAGCCGTTGACCGCACGGCAAGGAGTGGCTATGTCCCGCGCTTGTTTCGATGAAATGTATGCTGCCAGCGGCGCCTGCCGACCTCACTACGAAGCGTTCGCCCGTTGGCTGGCGGACACCCCCCTGGAGCTGCTGGACCAGCGCCGGCGCGAAGCCGACCTGTTGTTCCACCGCGCCGGCATCACCTTCACCCTGTATGGCGACGAGCAGGGCACCGAACGCCTGATTCCCTTCGACATCATTCCCCGCAGTATCAAGGCCAGCGAGTGGCGCACAGTGGAGCGCGGTTGCATCCAGCGGGTGCAGGCGCTGAACCTGTTTCTCGCCGACATCTATCACGACCGGCGAATTCTCAAGGAAGGCATCATCCCCGCCGAGCAGGTGCTGGCCAACGAGGGCTACCAGGTGGCCATGCAGGGCCTGGACTTGCACCGGGGCATTTATGCCCACATCGCCGGGGTCGACCTGGTACGCGATGGCGACGGCCGTTACTACGTGCTCGAAGACAACCTGCGCACCCCCAGCGGCGTCAGCTACATGCTCGAAGACCGCAAGATGATGATGCGCCTGTTTCCCGAGCTGTTTGCCGCCCAGCGGGTGGCGCCCATCGACCATTACCCGAATCTGTTGCTGGACACCCTGAAGAGCTCCAGCCCGCTGGATAACCCGACGGTGGTAGTGCTGACCCCGGGACGTTTCAACAGCGCCTATTTCGAACATGCGTTCCTCGCCCGGGAGATGGGCGTGGAGCTGGTGGAAGGCGCCGACCTGTTCGTCCGTGATGACCGGGTGTTCATGCGCACCACGGCCGGGGCCCAGGCGGTGGACGTGATTTATCGACGCCTGGACGATGCCTTCCTCGATCCGCTGTCGTTCAACCCCGACTCCATGCTTGGCGTACCGGGGCTGATCGCTGCCTACCGCTGCGGCAACGTGGTACTGGCCAATGCGGTGGGCACCGGGGTTGCCGACGACAAGTCGATCTATCCCTATGTGGACGAGATGATCCGCTTCTACCTGAGCGAGGAGCCGATCCTCAATAACGTACCGACCTGGCAGTGTCGCAAGCCTGCCGAACTGTCCCATGTGCTGGCCAACCTGCCGGACCTGGTGGTCAAGGAAACCCAAGGCTCCGGTGGCTACGGCATGCTGGTGGGGCCGGCGGCCACCGCGGCGGAGATCGAGGAGTTCCGCGCCCGCCTCAAGGCCCGCCCCGAGGCCTATATCGCCCAACCGACGCTGTCGCTGTCCACGTGCCCGACCTTTGTCGAAAGCGGCATCGCGCCACGGCATATCGACTTGCGGCCGTTCGTGCTGTCTGGCCGAGAAACCCGCCTGGTGCCCGGCGGTCTGACCCGCGTGGCCCTGCGTGAAGGCTCGCTGGTGGTGAACTCATCCCAGGGCGGCGGCACCAAAGACACCTGGGTAGTGGAGGACTGAACCATGCTCTCAAGAACCGCTGCGGACCTGTACTGGATGTCCCGTTACCTGGAGCGCGCCGAGAACCTGGCGCGCATGCTCGAAGTCAGTTATTCGCTGTCGCTGATGCCCCAGGCCGGGCGCGGTGATGGCCATGCCGAGCTGGCCATGTCGCTGCTGGCGGCCGGTACCCTGGATGACTACAACCAGCGCTACGGTGAACTCAATACCGAGCGCATGCTGCATTTCTTCGCTCTCGACGACACCAACCCGGGGAGCATCTACTGCTGCCTGAGAGCGGCCCGCAGCAACGCCCATGCGGTGCGCGGACGGATCACCGCGGACATGTGGGAGAACATCAACGCCACTTGGCTGGAAATGCGCAACATTGCCAGGAACGGCCTGGGGCGCTATGGCATCAGCCAGTTCTGCGAGTGGGTCAAGGAGCGCTCGCACCTGTTCCGGGGTGCCACCGCTGGCACCATCATGCGCAACGACGCCTATCGCTTCATCCGCCTGGGGACCTTTATCGAGCGTGCTGACAACACCCTGCGCCTGCTGGATGCGCGCTATGAAATGTTCGGCGAGGAGTCCGAGGAAGTCAGCGACGACTCGGCCCGCGGCTACTACCAGTGGAGCGCCTTGCTCCGCGCGTTGTCGTCCTTCGAGGCGTTCAACGAGATCTACCGCAATGCACCGGGGGCCGAGCAGGTTTCCGAGATGCTGCTGTTGCGCGCCGACGTGCCGCGGTCGCTGCACGCCTGTGTCGAGGAACTGGACCAGATCCTCGCCAGCCTGCCGGGGGACAATGGCCGTGCCGCCCAGCGCCTGGCCGCCGAACTGAATGCACGCCTGCGCTACACCGGGATCAACGAGATTCTCGACTCCGGGTTGCACCTGTGGTTGACCGATTGCATTGGCCAGATCCGCCACCTGGGGCAGACCGTGCACGAATCCTATCTGGAGGTGGTATGAAACTGTCCATCCGTCACGACACGACCTATAGCTATGCCGACGAAGTCTGCACCAGCATCCAGTTCCTGCGCCTGACCCCGCAGAACAGCCTGCGTCAGCAGATCCTTGAATGGCACCTGGAGCTGCCGCGCCGAGTGCGTGCGCAGCGCGACCCCTACGGCAACATCCTCCACGTCATGACCCTCGACGAGCCCCACGGCGCCATTGTCCTCACGGCCTTTGGCCAAGTGCAGATCGATACCCGCCGCGAGGTGGAGGGCGATAGCCTGTCGCCACTGCCGTTCCTGCGCTGCAGCCGGCTGAGCCAGGCGGACTCGGCATTGAGCGATTTTGCCCGGCGCCACTGCGGCGAACGCCGAGACCGCGCCGCGTTGATCGACCTGATGCAGGCCCTGGCCGAGCGCATGCCCTACAGCCCAGGCGCCACCGGGGTCGGCAGTACGGCTGCCGAGGCCTTTGCCGGTGGTGCCGGGGTCTGCCAGGACCACACCCATGCCTTCCTGGCTTGCGCGCGCAGCCTGGGAATCCCCGCGCGCTACGTTTCCGGCTACCTGTGTACCGAGGATGAAAGCCACCTGGCCAGCCACGCCTGGGCCGAAGCCTGGCTCGACGATGGCTGGTACAGCTTCGACGTGACCAACCGCCTGGCCCGGCCCGAACGCCATTTGAAACTGGCGGTGGGCCTGGACTACCTGGATGCCTGCCCGGTGCGCGGCATGCGCCGCGGTGGCGGGGCCGAGCAGATGCAGGCGCGGGTGCAAGTGGCGTCGATGGTCCAGGTCCAGCATCAATAAGCGTTGCGCCAGCCGGGCCGAGGTTAGCCCCGGCCCCTGCACTGTTTGCGCTATGGGGCCGGCGTCAGAGTCATAGCGGCCGGTATTTCTTTGCGCCTCAGGACTGGGCGGCCTTGATGGCTGCGCGAATGTCCTCCTGCAACTGCCGGGCACCGCTGCAGGCCGGATCGTCGATGCCAAACTTGCAGGACTTCTCCAGCACCTTCAGGGCCTGCTTGACGTCGGCCTGCACGCCGATCCCGCGACTCAGATGGAAACCGTACATGGTGCAGGCCCAGGGATCGTCGAGGTCGCAGGCCTGAGCGAAGGACTGCACGGCACACTGGCGAGTCGCTTCGCTGTCGGGCTGCGCTTTCAGCAGGCCTGCGGCGTGGTTGGTGCAACCGGACACCAGCCCCAGGCTGCAGGCGCGCTGGTACAGCGGTTCGTAAGTCGCAGCCGGGCCAGCGGCCTGTTGCAGGGTGGTGCCCAACCAGTAGCAGTCGTTGCCGTTTCCGGCTTCGCAGCGGCTCATGCAACTGTCCAGTTGTGCCGCGTTTTGGCAACGGTTGGCCTGGGTGGTCTGGATCTTGGCGCGTTGTGGCATGACGGCAGTCGGGCATTGCTGCGCCTGGGCCTGCCAGGCTTTTTCAGCCTGGACCTTGGCCGCCAGCCTGGCGACCAGGGCCTGGCGATCTTCGCCGGCATTGACCTGGAAGGCTGCGAGCATCAAGGCCAGGACTAGGCATAGACGAGACAGGGAACGCATGGTGATTCCTTTCATGGGGCAGGGCGGTATCGCTGCGGCGCATGGTAAGGGTTTTCCCCGGGGGCCTGTAGCCACCTCGACAGAGTTTTTTGCTGCGCCGCACAAGGATTGCTTGAACCTTGCCAGGCGGACTCTGTACTGTATATAAAAACAGCATCCAGGTGTGATCATGCAACTGATCGACAAGTTGAGCATTCTCGCCGATGCGGCCAAGTACGATGCCTCCTGCGCCAGCAGCGGCGCGCCCAAGCGCAGCTCCGAAGGCAAGAGCGGGCTGGGTTCGAGCAGCGGCATGGGCATCTGCCACAGCTACACCCCGGACGGACGCTGCGTTTCCTTGCTGAAGGTGCTGCTGACCAATTTCTGTCTCTACGACTGCCAGTACTGCGTCAACCGCCGCTCCAGCGATGTGCCCCGGGCGCGCTTCAGCCCCGAGGAAGTGGTGCTGCTCACCCTGGACTTCTATCGACGCAATTGCGTCAGCGGGTTGTTCCTCAGTTCCGGGATCATCCGCTCGGCGGACTACACCATGGAGCAACTGGTGCGGGTTGCGCAGTTGCTGCGCGAGGAGCACGAATTTCGTGGCTACATTCACCTCAAGACCATTCCCGATGCCGACCCGGCGCTGATCGAGCAAGCCGGGCGCTATGCCGACCGCCTCAGCGTCAATGTCGAGCTGCCCACCGACCAGAGCCTCAAGACCCTGGCCCCGGAAAAACAGCTGGGCTCGATCAAGCAGGCCATGCGCACCATCTACACCGGCGAGCAGACGGTGCTCAACGAGCCCCGGGCCCCGCGCTTCGCCCCGGCCGGGCAGAGCACGCAGATGATCGTTGGCGCCGATGACACCGACGACAGCACCATTTTGCACAGCGCCGAGTCCCTGTACGGCAACTTCCGTTTGCGCCGGGTCTATTACTCGGCCTTCAGCCCGATTCCCAACAGCCCGAAAAGCGTGCCCCTGGCCGCGCCACCGCTGATGCGCGAGCACCGCTTGTATCAGGCGGACTTCCTCCTGCGTGGCTACGGTTTCAGCGCCAACGAGCTGTTCAAGGGGCCGGGGCACCTGGCCTTGGACATCGATCCGAAGCTGGCCTGGGCGCTGGAGAATCGCAGCGTCTTCCCCCTCGATTTGAACCGCGCCGAACCGGCGTTGATCTCGCGAATCCCGGGGATCGGCCTGCGCACCACCCAACGCCTGGTGGAGCTGCGCCGCGAGCGGCGGATTCGCTTCGAGGACCTGGCGCGCATGCGTTGCGTGCTAAGCAAGGCCAAGCCGTTCTTCATCACCAGCGACTACCACCCGCAGCAGGCGGAAAGCAGCAGCGCCTTGCTCTACCAGCAACTGCGGGACCGCCCGCAACCCCAGCAGATGGGGTTGTGGGGATGATCAGCCTGGACTGCGACGACCTGTTCGACACCTGGCGCCAGCAGGCACGCTGGCTGCTCAGCCATTCCATCGACCCGAGCCGAGTCAGTTGGTCCGGGGCTCGGGAAAATGACCTGTTTGCCAGCGACGAGGAGTGCCCTGAAGCGTCGGGCCCGTTTCGCGCGCGGATTCCCCCGGCGTTGCTGCAGCTGTTGGAGCGGGCGGGCGCTTATCGCGGGGACCAGCGCTGGAGCCTGCTGTATGAGGTGCTGTGGCGGGTCAGCCACGGCGACCGCACGGCGATGCTCAGCGGTGATCAACTGGGCAGCGAGCTGCAACGGCGGATCAAGCAAGTGGACCGCGAGGCTCATCACCTGCACGCCTTTGTGCGGTTTGTCCGCCTGGCCGAAGGGCGTTCGAGCCTGGCGCAACAGCCGGAGTTCGTCGCCTGGCACGAGCCGGCCCACGACATCCTGGCCAGCGCCAGCCAGCACTTTATCGGGCGCATGGGGCGCCATCGCTGGATGATCGCTACCCCCCGGGACGGGGTGTATTTCGATGGCCGGGAGCTGCTCTATCAACGTCGGTGCCCGCTTGGTTGGCAGCAACTGGCGCAGCCAGCCGAAGACCCCGGCGGCGACTTGTGGCTGGCCTACTACAGCCACATCTTCAACCCGGCGCGGCTCAACCCCAAGGTCATGCAGGGGCACTTGCCGGCCCGCTTCTGGAAGCACCTGCCGGAGGGGCCGCTGATCCCGGCGCTGATCAGCGAAGCGCGCCATGGCAAGCAGCGTGATGGCCAGGCCAGCCCGGTGGCGGCGCGGCCAGGCAAGCGGATTGGTCAGGTACGCAGCGATGGTGCTGGGCAGGCGCCGGGGTCATGCCTGACAATGCGCGGTTTTGAGCAATGAGGCAGATCGCCAATGGATGATGGCAAGGGTATTACCGAGGAGTTCTGGTCGAAGACGGTAACTGACGACGCGAAGATGATGTGGCGAGTGGGCAGCCGTGGGGTGACCTTCCTGATGGCATTGCTGCTGCCCAAAACTGGATTCAACGCCGTGGATATCGGGGTCGGGGTGTTGACCATGTTGATCCCCTTGCTGGTGATCGAAACGCAAAGGGCCTATTCGAAGTTTTCCCCAGGGTTCCTCGCCTGGGTGATTCGCATCAGTGTCTTCGCCAGCGGTGTGGCCATGGCCAGCCTGGGGTTGGTGATCTACTTCGGGATAGTGGTGCCCGTGGTGTCGCTGGTAGGGGTTGTCTTTTTTCAACAGGCGGCCGGTTCAAATGGTCTCGGGCACAGTGTGCTGGAGCCTTTAGGGTATTGGTGGGTGGCGGCGGTCACGACGTTGGTGGTGATGTATTCACTGCTCGAGAACTTTCGCAAGATGAAGGTTCTACAACACACCTATCACTTGCCGCGAGAGCAAATGATGTGGCTCATGCAGGCCCGGCCAATGCGCGCCAGGAATTGGTCAACGTTTGCCGGTTTTGAAGCCTGCGTACTGGTCAGTAGTTTTTGCTACACCTTTCTGGCGTCCCTGGCCGTACTGCTAATGATGGATGGGTCGCGACAGGTACTGACACTATTCGGCATCGGTCTTTGACGACTGAACCCGCCTTCGTCAGGTCAAGGCGGGTCGAGCAGCCGTTGCATGGCTTGCTCGGCAGGAGCAAGTCGACGAAGTAAATTGCCGGCATGAAAAAGCCCGCCCCTGGCAAGCAGGGGCGGGCTGGGTTGCAGCAGGGCGCGAATCAGACCTTGACGATCCAGCCCGCTGGCGCTTCCACGTCGCCGGTCTGCACACCGGTCAGCTCTTTGTAGAGCTTCTGGGTGACAGGGCCGACTTCTTTCTCGCTGTAGAACACGTGCAGCTTGTTCTGGTACTCGATGCCGCCGATCGGCGTGATCACCGCGGCGGTACCGCAGGCACCGGCTTCCTTGAAGTCCGCCAGCTTGTCGATGAACACGTCGCCTTCGATCACTTCCAGGCCCAGGCGGGTCTTGGCCAGTTCGATCAATGACAGGCGGGTGATACCTGGCAGTACCGATGGCGAGTTCGGGGTGACGAACTTGTCATCATGGGTAATACCGAAGAAGTTCGCCGAGCCGACTTCCTCGATCTTGCGGTGGGTCAGCGGGTCGAGGTAGATGCAGTCGGCAAAGTGCGCCTTCTTGGCCTCGGAGCCAGGCATCAGGCTGGCGGCGTAGTTGCCACCGACCTTGGCCGCGCCGGTGCCTTGCGGGGCAGCACGGTCGTAGCTGGAGATCAGGAAGTTGTGCGGGGTCAGGCCGCCCTTGAAGTAGGCGCCGACCGGGATGGCGAAGATCGAGAAGATGAACTCGGGTGCGGTACGCACGCCGATGTTGTCACCCACGCCGATCACGAACGGACGCAGGTACAGCGCGCCGCCGGTGCCGTAAGGCGGGATGAAACGTTCGTTGGCCTTGACCACCTGCTTGCAGGCTTCGATGAACTGTTCGGTGGGCACGTGCGGCATCAGCAGACGCGCGCAGCTGCGTTGCATGCGGGCGGCGTTCTGGTCCGGGCGGAACAGGTTGATCGAGCCGTCCTTGCAGCGGTAGGCCTTGAGGCCTTCGAAACATTGCTGGCCATAGTGCAGGGCAGTGGAGCCCTCGCTGATGTGCAGCACGTTGTCTTCGGTCAGGGTGCCCTTGTCCCACTCGCCGTTACGCCAGTGCGACAGATAGCGCTTGTCTGTCTTGATGTAGTCAAAACCCAGCTTGTCCCAATTGATGCTTTCGTTACCCATGACACCCTCTATCACTTAACAACCGCCGGAACGGCTCAAGGCTTCTGACGTTTTTTTGGATGGGCACAACAATACTGCATTCCGGGGGCGTACCGCATCCCGGACGATGGCAGGGGCGACAAAAAAACTGAACCTGCTCATGAAACGTCCCCCCTATAACAGCCCCCGTATCCCCGTAGGAGCGAGCTTGCTCGCGAAGGCCCCGGCGCGAACGCTTGGCTATCCCCGCCAGCCCTTTCGCGGGCAAGCCACGCTCCTACCTGGGCACAGTCCTGTGTGTCCCTTGGTTGGTTACAGATGCAAGGCGTGGCCCAATGCGCGCAACGCCGCTTCCTGGACCGCTTCGCCCAGGGTCGGATGCGCGTGGATGGTGCCGCCGATGTCTTCCAGCCGCGCACCCATTTCCAGGGATTGGCCGAACGCCGTGGACAACTCGGATACCCCGGCGCCCACTGCCTGCCAGCCGACAATCAGGTGATTGTCACTTCGGGCCACCACCCGCACGAAACCGCTTTTCGATTCCAGGGTCATGGCCCGGCCATTGGCCGCGAACGGGAAGCTGCTGACGATGCAATCCAGGCCAGCGGCGCGGGCCTCGTCCGGGGTCTTGCCCACCACCACCAACTCCGGGTCGGTGAAGCACACTGCCGGGATCGCCGCCGGGTTGAACTCGCGGTGCTTGCCGGCAATCAGTTCGGCGACCATCTCGCCCTGGGCCATGGCCCGGTGCGCGAGCATCGGCTCGCCGCTCAAGTCGCCGATGGCCCAGACGTTGCGCATGCTGGTCTGGCAGCGGTTGTCGATCTTGATTGCTGCGCCGTTCATCTCCAGGTTCAGGCTTTCCAGGTTCCAACCCTGGGTGTTGGGCTTGCGACCCACTGCTACCAGTACCTGATCGGTTTCCAGGTTCAGGGTCTCACCGTTGGGTTCACGTACCTGCAGGCTGCTGGATGTCGCATCGAAGCCCAGCACGCTGTGCTTGAGGTAGAGCTTGATCCCCAACTGCTTCACCGAATCCAGCACCGGCTGGGTCAGTTCGCCATCGTAGGCCGGGAGAATGCGCTCCTGAGCCTCGACCACGCTGACCTCGACCCCCAGCTTGCGGTAGGCGATGCCCAGCTCCAGGCCGATGTAGCCGCCGCCGACCACGGTCAGGCGCTTGGGCAGGGTCTTAGGTGCCAGGGCCTCGGTGGAAGAGATGATCGGCCCGCCGATGGGCAGCATCGGCAGGTTGACGCTTTTCGAACCGGTGGCCAGCAGCAGGTGCTCGCACTGGATGCGGGTCTCGGCGCCTTCGATCTCCACGGTCTTGCCGTCGATCACCTTGGCCCAGCCCTGGATCACCTGGACCTTGTGCTTCTTCAGCAACGCGGCAACCCCGGTGGTCAGGCGGTCGACGATGCCGTCCTTCCATTCCACGCTCTTGCCGATGTTCAGGGTCGGCGCCGCCACTTCGATGCCCAAGGCCGAGCCCTGGCTGTGGTGGCGGGTCTGGTGGAACTGCTCGGCGACATGGATCAGCGCCTTGGACGGGATGCAGCCGATGTTCAGGCAGGTGCCACCCAGGGACTGGCCCTCCACCAGGATGGTCGAGATACCCAGCTGGCCGGCACGAATCGCCGCCACATAACCGCCAGGGCCGCCGCCGATGATCAGCAGTTGGGTAGTAAGAGTCTGTTGCATGCATGCTCCTCTGATCATCAGTCCACAAACAGCGTGGCGGGTTGTTCGAGCAGGCCGCGAATGGCCTGGATGAATTGCGCGGCGTCCATGCCGTCGACCACCCGGTGATCGAAGGAGCTGGAGAGGTTCATCATCTTGCGGATCACGATCTGGCCCTTGATCACCATCGGCCGCTCGACGATGCGGTTGACCCCGACAATCGCCACTTCCGGCAGGTTCAGCACCGGGGTGCTGACGATGCCGCCCAGGGCACCGAGGCTGGTGAGGGTGATGGTCGAACCGGACAGCTCATCGCGAGCGGCCTTGCCGCTGCGGGCGGCCTGGGCCAGGCGCGAGATTTCCTCGGCGTTGCCCCACAGGCTGCGGGCTTCGGCGTGACGTACCACGGGCACCATCAGGCCGATGTCGCTCTGGGTGGCGACCCCGACATGCACCGCGCCGAGGCGGGTGATGACCTGGGCTTCGTCGTCGTAGCGCGCGTTGATCTGCGGGAACTCGCGCAGGGCCACCACCATGGCCCGCACCAGGAACGGCAGCAGGGTCAGCTTGCCGCGGCTGGCGCCGTGTTTTTCATTGAGGTGCACGCGCAGCTCTTCCAGGGCGGTGACGTCCACTTCCTCGACATAGCTGAAGTGCGCGGCACGGTGCTTGGATTCCTGCATGCGCTGGGCGATCTTGCGGCGCATGCCGATCACCTGGATCTGCTCTTCGTCGTGGCGTTCGGCATAACCGGTGCCAGGGGCCGAGTAGCCGTGCAGCGGTTGGCTGTCCTGGGCCAGGTAGGCGTCCAGGTCCTCGTGGAGGATGCGCCCGGCCGGGCCGCTGCCTTGTACCAGGCGCAGTTGGATACCCTGGTCGAGGGCATGCTTGCGCACTGCCGGCGAAGCCAATGGGCGCTCGTCGGCTTCGCGGGCCACCGGTGCCTGCGGGGCAGGGCGGCTGCAGGCGGGTTGGCTGCGCACTGCCGGCTTGGCTTCAGCCTGGGGCGCTGCGGCCACCGCTGCTGGTGCCGGCTTATTAATAGCGGCCTGCTCTTTGTGGCTAGCGGCAGGCGCCTGGGCGGACTCCTTGAAGTTGCCCGCGCCTTCGACTTCGATGCTGATGAGGATGCTGCCCACCGCCATCACTTCACCGGGCTCGCCGCCCAGGGCGATGACCTTGCCGTGCACCGGCGAGGGGATATCGACCATGGCCTTGTCGGTCATGACATCCGCCAGTATCTGGTCTTCCACCACCAGGTCGCCGACTTTCACATGCCACTGCGCCAATTCCACTTCTGCGATGCCTTCGCCGATGTCCGGCATCTTGATAACGTGCGTGCCCATTCAGACCTCCATGACCCGTTGCAGCGCCGCGCCCACTCGGGACGGCCCTGGGAAATATGCCCACTCCTGCGCGTGGGGATACGGCGTATCCCAACCGGTGACGCGCTCGATCGGGGCTTCCAGGTGGTGGAAGCAGTGTTCCTGCACCAGCGACACCAGTTCGGCGCCGAAACCGCAGGTACGGGTGGCTTCGTGCACCACCACGCAACGGCCGGTCTTCTTCACCGACTTGACGATGGTGTCCAGGTCCAGCGGCCACAGGCTGCGCAGGTCGATGACCTCGGCGTCGATGCCGGTTTCCTCGGCCGCCACTTGCGAGACATAGACGGTGGTGCCGTAGGTGAGGATGGTCACATCCTTGCCAGGGCGGGTAATGGCCGCCACGTCCAGCGGCACTTTGTAGTAGCCGTCCGGCACCTGGGCCGACGGGTGTTTCGACCAGGGGGTTACCGGGCGGTCGTGGTGGCCATCGAACGGGCCGTTGTACAGGCGCTTGGGTTCCAGAAAGATCACCGGGTCATCGTTCTCGATGGAGGCGATCAACAGGCCCTTGGCGTCGTAGGGGTTGGAAGGCATCACGGTGCGCAGGCCGCAGACCTGGGTGAACATCGCCTCGATGCTCTGGCTGTGGGTCTGGCCGCCGTAGATGCCGCCGCCGCAAGGCATGCGCAGGGTCATCGGCGCGGTGAACTGGCCGGCGGAGCGATAGCGCAGGCGCGCGGCTTCGGAAATGATCTGGTCCGAGGCCGGGTAGACGTAGTCGGCGAACTGGATTTCCGCCACCGGGCGCAGGCCATAGGCGCCCATGCCGATGGCCGCGCCGACGATGCCGCTTTCCGAGATCGGCGCATCGAACACCCGCGAGGTGCCGTACTTGGCCTGCAGGCCCTCGGTGCAGCGGAACACGCCACCGAAGTAACCGACGTCCTGGCCGAACACCACGACGTTGTCGTCACGCTCAAGCATCACATCCATGGCCGAGCGCAGGGCCTGGATCATGGTCATGGTGGTGGTGGTCATGGCGGTGTCCAACTGGATATTGTTGTTGTGGTCGTTCATCTCAGATCCCCAGTTCCTGGCGTTGGCGTTTCAGGTGCTCGGGCATGTCCTTGTAGACATCCTCGAACATGGTCGCGGCGCTGGGGATCTGGCCGCCGGCGAGGGTGCCGAACTGCTCGGCCTCCTTCTGCGCGGCGATGACCTGGGCTTCAAGCTCGGCACTGACGGCGCTGTGTTCCTCTTCGGACCACTGGCCGATCTTGATCAGGTGCTGCTTGAGGCGGGTGATCGGGTCGCCGAGGGGGAAGTGGCTCCAGTCGTCGGCCGGGCGGTATTTCGACGGGTCGTCGGAGGTGGAGTGCGGGCCGGCGCGGTAGGTGACCCATTCGATCAGGGTCGGGCCGAGGTTGCGCCGGGCGCGTTCGGCGGCCCAGCGCGAGGCGGCGTAGACCGCGATGAAATCGTTGCCGTCGACCCGCAGCGAGGCGATGCCGCAGCCCACGCCGCGTCCGGCGAAGGTGGTGGCTTCACCGCCGGCGATGGCCTGGAAGGTGGAGATCGCCCACTGGTTGTTGACCACGTTGAGGATCACCGGCGCGCGGTACACGTGGGCGAAGGTCAGCGCGGTGTGGAAGTCCGACTCGGCGGTGGCGCCGTCGCCGATCCAGGCCGAGGCGATCTTGGTATCGCCCTTGATCGCCGAGGCCATGCCCCAGCCCACGCCCTGCACGAACTGGGTCGCCAGGTTGCCGGAGATGGTGAAGAACCCGGACTCTTTCACTGAGTACATGATCGGCAACTGGCGTCCCTTGAGCGGATCGCGCTCGTTGGACAGCAGTTGGCAGATCATCTCCACCAGCGGTACGTCGCGGGCCATCAGGATGCTTTGCTGGCGGTAGGTGGGGAAGCACATGTCGTCGATGTTCAAGGCCAGCGCCTGGGCGCTGCCGATGGCTTCCTCGCCGAGGCTCTGCATGTAGAACGACATTTTTTTCTGCCGTTGGGCGACCACCATGCGGTTGTCGAAGATCCGCGTCTTGAGCATGGCGCGCATGCCCTGGCGGAGGATCTCCACGGGCACGTCGCTGGCCCATTCGCCCAGGGCATTGCCCTGATCGTCGAGCACACGGATCAGCCCGCGGGCCAGGTCGGCGGTTTCCGCAGGTTCAATCTCGATAGGGGGTTTGCGAGCCAGGCCGGCGTCGTTCAGACGCAGGTAGGTGAAGTCGGTCTTGCAGCCGGGACGGCCCGAGGGTTCGGGAACGTGCAGGCGTAGCGGTGCATACGCTGTGGTCATGGCTTTCTACGCTCGATCTTGTGGATTTCTTGTAATTGGGCGCGCTAGCTGACAGTCATTTCCTGGGTAAGGAAAATCTTGTCCTACAAACATCATAGGCCGGGTGAAGGAGAATATTTATCTCTGTTTCATTGCGCTGGAGGTCATTTGCAGATAAAAAATCTGCATAAACATAAAAACAAGGTTGTTTTGTCTCATGCGCAAACTGGACCGTACCGACATCGGCATTCTCAACAGTCTTCAGGAGAATGCCCGCATCACCAACGCTGACCTGGCCCGCTCGGTGAACCTTTCACCGACCCCGTGCTTCAACCGGGTCAAGGCCATGGAGGAGCTGGGGCTGATCCGCGAGCAGGTGACCCTGCTGGACCCCGACCTGCTGGGGCTGCACGTCAACGTATTCATTCACGTCAGCCTGGAGAAGCAGGTGGAAGAGGCCTTGCAGCACTTCGAGGAGGCGATTGCCGACCGCCCGGAAGTCATGGAGTGCTACCTGATGGCCGGAGACCCGGACTACCTGATCCGGGTGCTGGTGCCGACTATCCAGGCGCTTGAGCGTTTCATGATGGACTTTCTGACCAAGGTTCCCGGGGTGGCCAATATCCGCTCCAGCTTCGCCCTCAAGCAGGTGCGCTACAAGACCGCGCTGCCGCTGCCGGCCAACGGCCTGACCCTGGGTCTCTGAGGCTCAGGCGGAGAGCCCGTTCCACAGCTGCTCCAGGTTCTTGAAGTCCCAGTCTTCCGGGGCTTCGCGCGCGATGATGCGATCCTGGCCCTGGACCTTGGCCAGATCGATCACGCTCTGCGCCAATGGCAGGTTGGAGCGGGTCGAGAAGAACACCTTGACTCTGGGCGTCAGCAGGGCGCTCGGATGCTGCTCCATCACCACCGCCAGGCGACCGCTTTTCAGGCGCACCAGCGAACCTACCGGGTAGATGCCCACGCTCTTGACGAAGGCCTGGAACACCCGCTGGTCGAAATGGCCTTTCCAGGTGGACATGCGCTGGATCGCCTCGGCCGGGTCCCAGCCACGGTTGTAGGGGCGATTGGAGGTCACTGCGTCATACACGTCACAGACCGCGCCCATTTGTGCAAACAGGCTGATCTGGCTGCCGGCCAGGCGGTGCGGATACCCGGAACCGTCGGCCTTTTCGTGATGGTGCAGGCACACGTCGAGCACCACGGCATCCACATCGCTGCTTTGGCGCAGGATTGCGCCGCCGGCTTCCGGGTGGCGCTTGACCTGCTCGAACTCGCTGTCCGAGAGCTTTTGCGGTTTGTTCAGAATGCTGTCGGGGATGGTCAGCTTGCCCACGTCATGCAGCAGGCCGGCGATGCCCGCCAGGCGAATATAGTCCTCCGACAGCCCCAACTGACGCGCGGTGGCCAGCATCAGTGCACAGACTGCCACTGAATGCATATAGGTGTAGTCGTCGGCGTTCTTCAGTCGCGCCAGGCTGATCAGCGCATTGGGATGACGCAGCACCGACTGGGCGATCTGCACCACCAGTTCTTCGGCTTGTTGCATCTCCAGTGCCTGGCCCATGCGCACTTCCTGGAACATCGCCATCACCGCCTTGCGCGAGTGGGCGCAGAGCTTGAGGGCACGCTGGACTTCCTCATCCATGCTCGCCCGCGGCGTCGGCAACTCCACCGCAGGGGCCGTTGTTGGTGTCGGGGTCGGTGCCGGCGGGCTGGCCTCAGGCAGGTCGCAACCCTTGCTGGAGTCGATCCACAGGCTGCTCAGGTTGGAGCGTTGCAGGCGCTGCAGGTCGTCACGGCTGTCGAGGACAAAACCGGCTTTCCAGAATGAGTGGTCCAGCCAGGAACCACAGAACTGATGGATGTACATGCCCATTTGCAGCTGTTGGATCGAGATCAGTTTCAGCATGACCAGCACTCCCCTAGAGGGCGCTCGGCGATCACCGGCCAGCCGTCCCCTGCATGATCGGGATGATCTGTAGGAGGCGGCTGGCTGGCGAACAGCGTCCAGCACGAGCGTTTTTTCTACCTGGCTTCTCAGCGGGCCTTGGCCCGTCTCACAGGGAGAAGCGTGCCACCAGTTTGTTCAGACTCACCGCCAGGGACGACAGTTCACTGCTGGCGATCGAGGTCTGGCTGGCCGCGGACGAGCTTTGCAGCGACAGGTCGCGGATGCTCATCAGATTCTGGTCCACCGAGCGTGCGACCTGGGCCTGCTCCTCCGAGGCGGTGGCGATCATCAGGTTGCGTTCGTTGATCTCGCTGATGGCCTGGGTGATGTGGCTGATGGCAGCACCGGCCTCGTGGGCGATGGCCAGGGTCTGGCTGGCGTCCTCGCTGCTTTGCTGCATGGACACCATGGCCTTGCTCGAACCGCTCTGGATGCCCTGGATCATCTGCTCGATTTCCTGGGTCGAGAGTTGGGTGCGGTGGGCCAGGGCCCGCACTTCGTCAGCCACCACGGCAAAACCGCGACCCTGTTCACCCGCCCGGGCGGCCTCGATGGCGGCGTTCAGCGCCAGCAGGTTGGTCTGTTCGGCAATCGCCCGGATCACGTCCAGGACCTTGGTGATGTCCTGGGCCTGTTGGGCCAGGCCAGCCATTTCCACCCGGGTGTTCTCCACGGTCCCGGTGAGTTTTTCGATGGAGTGGATGGTCTGTTCGACGCGCTCCTTGCCCAGCCCTGCGGAACGCTCCGAAGCCTGGGTCGACTGCGAGGCGGAGACCGCATTGCGTGCCACTTCCTCGACGGCGGCGGTCATTTCGTTGACTGCCGTGGCGGCCTGGTCGGTCTCCATGCTCTGTTGCTGGATACCGGCGTTGGACTCACGGGTAATGGCGCTCATTTCCTCGGCGGCGGAGGCCAATTGAGTGGAAGAGTCGGCAATGTGGCGGATGGTCGACTTCAAGCTGTCGAGCATCGCCTGGGTGGATTTCTGCAGGTCGGTCAGTTCGTCCTGGCCGTTGACTTCGACCTCGGCACGCAGGTCGCCCTCGGCGATTTTCTGCGTGGTGCTCAGCAGTGATTGCACCGGGCGGATGATGCTGCGGGTGAACAGCACCGCGATGAGCATGGTCAGGATGATCGCCAGGACGATGATCAGCGAGGTCAGGGTCAGGCCGCTGTCGAACTGCTCGCCGGCCTGGGTCGCCGAGTGTGCGGCACCTTTTTCGTTGAGACTGATCAGCGCTTCGATGGCGCTCTGCAACGTGTTGGCCAGGGGCACGGTGACCTGGTTGATGTAGTCACTGCTCTGTTGCGCGGTATTGGTCTTGCTGGCATCGATCACCACGGCCAGCTTGTCCAGGTAGTCCTGGGCGTTACGCTTGACCTGATCGTAGAGGGTTTTTTCCTCGGCACTGGAGACCAGCGGCTCGTAGTCCTTGATCACCTGGGCCAGGGTGGTTTTCAGCGAGCCCAGCTTGTCCAGGGACGCGCCTTTCTGGCTGTCGGTTTCAGTGGCGTAGTGCAGCGCCTCCAGGCGTACACGCAACGCGCTGGATTCGATTTTCGTGGCTTGTCTGACGCTGGGCAGCCAGTTGGACTGAAGGTCCAGTGCCGCGTCGTGAATCTGTCCCATTTTCCACAGTGCCAGTCCCCCCAGACCGATCAACAACATACAGATGGCGCCAAAACTCAGCAGCGCCCTGGAAGTCAGTTTCAAGTTTCTTATCACCATAAAGGCACCTTGCAAGTTGGAGTGATACAACCAATAACAGTTCGACTCCTTGTCTCCTTGGTAGCACTCTGATCTCAAACATGTGAAAAATCTGCATAGATGTAAAAATATATTTCCAATTGTTATTTTTTGTTCAGCCCGGGGACAGCTGGTGGGGAGTACAGGGTCTGGCCAGGGGTATTTCAGGCCTCGCGGGTACAGGAATGAGGGGGGCACACCCCCTTGGACTTGACCCTTATCAAGGCAGTTTTGGCAGTTTTGAGGCATCCTTGACGTCTCCCCAACGAAAAGGAAAAGGCCCATGACAACGCCTGTGACAACGGCGCCCGCGACCAAGGCCGTATTCCCGATTGGATTGCTGATCGGCGTGCTGGCGTTGGTCGGGGTACTGCTTCTGCCTCTGCCCGCCGACCTGCCGGTGGCAGGGCACCGGATGCTGGCGATCCTCGCGTTCGCCGTGGTGGTGTGGATCAGCGAAGCCGTGTCCTATGAGGCCAGCGCGATCATGATCACTGCGCTGATGGCTTTCCTTATCGGCACCGCGCCGACCCTGCAGGACCCGACCCAGATCTACGGCAGTTCGGCGGCCATCAGCATGGCCCTGACCGGCTTCTCCAACTCGGCCCTGGCCCTGGTGACCGGCGCCTTGTTCATCGCCGCGGCGATGACCCACACCGGCCTCGACCGACGCATTGCCCTGGTGACCCTGACCCGGGTCGGTACCAGCACCCGGGGCATCCTGGTCGGGGCCATCGCGGTGACCATCCTCCTCAGCTTGTTGGTGCCCAGCGCTACAGCGCGCAGCGCCTGCGTGGTGCCGATCATGATGGGTGTGATCGCCGCCTTTGGGGTCGACAAACGCTCGAACATCGCCGCCGGGCTGATGATCGTGGTGGCCCAGGGCACCAGCATCTGGAACGTCGGCATCCAGACCGCCGCCGCACAGAACCTGCTGACCGTGGGTTTCATGGACAAGATGCTTGGCCAGCGCGTGGCCTGGCTCGATTGGTTGATCGCCGGGGCGCCCTGGGCGGTGATCATGTCCCTGGTACTGCTGTGGCTGGTGCTCAAACTGCTGCCGCCGGAAACCGACAGCATCCCCGGTGGCAAGGAAGCCGTGGCCCAGTCCCTGGTGGATATCGGGCCCATGACCGGGCCGCAGAAACGCCTGCTGGCGGTTTCGCTGTTGCTGCTGCTGGCCTGGTCCACCGAGGGCAAGCTGCACCCCTTCGACACCACGACCACCACCTACGCCGGCCTGGTGATCCTGTTGTTGCCACGGATCGGCATCATGACCTGGAAGGACGTGCAGGCACGGATTCCCTGGGGCACGGTGATTGTCTTCGGTGTCGGCATCAGCCTGGGCACGGCGCTGCTCAGCACCCAGGCCGGGCAGTGGCTGGGGACTCAGGTGGTGGCCCATACCGGGCTCGACCATCTCGGCCCGCTGGCGGTGTTCGCGATCCTCGGCGCCTTCCTGATCCTGATTCACCTGGGATTTGCCAGCGCCACCGCGCTGACTTCGGCCTTGCTGCCGATCCTGATTGCAGTGCTGCAGACCTTGCCGGGCGAGATCAATCGCTTGGGCATGACCATGCTCCTGGGGTTTGTCGTCAGCTACGGTTTTATCCTGCCGATCAACGCGCCGCAGAACATGGTCTGCCTGGGCACCGAAACCTTCAATGCGCGGCAGTTCGCCAAGGTCGGGTTGCTGGTGACGCTGGTGGGTTACCTGCTGATGCTGGTGTTCGCCATGACCTGGTGGAAGTGGCTGGGCTGGATCTAGGCCGCGTTGCCCGGGCGCCCGGTTTTTGCCGGCGCCACGGTGTCATAGCGAGCCGTGAAACACCCGGGTCACGGTACCGGCCAGGCGCACCTTGCCCTGGCCGTCCCAGCTGACGGTCACCGGGCCACCATCGCATAGCACCTTGACTGGGCTGTCCAGCAAACCACGGCGGATGCCATTGACCGCGGCCCCGCAGGAGCAGGAGCCTGAGCCCAGGGGAATCGCGCCGTTGCGTTCCCAGATCCTCAGGCGAAGGGTCTGGCGGTCGATGATCTGGATGAAATGCACGTTGGTCTTTTGTGGAAACAGCGGGTCGGCCTCGATTAGCGGGCCGATACTGGCGATATCGAGGCGCTCCAGGTGCTCGACGAAAAAGCTGCAATGGGGGTTGCCCATGCTGCATGCCGTCGGCGTTCCCGGCAGTGGCAAGGTCAAAGTGTCCAGGGGCCGGGCCAGGGGAATCGCCTGCCAGGCGAACTGTGGCTCGCCCATTTCCACCGAAATCGACTGATCGTCCAGGCGCTGGCAGCGCTGGATACCGCGCTCGGTCTTCACCTGCAGCGAACGCTCGCCGCTTTCGCCCAGCAGCAGCTCGGCAGCGCCGCGGGTGGCACTGCCGCAGGTGCTCAGGCTGGAACCATCGGCGTTCCAGAAGGTCAGTTGCGCCGCCGTCTCGGGGCAATCGCTGAGCACCACTAGTTGATTGAAACCGATGCCGCGCTGCCGATCGCCCAGGGCCCTGGCACGTTCGCGGGTGATCGGGTAGTCGCGACCACGGGCGTCGATCAGCACGAAATCATCACCATTGGCGTGCATTTTTATAAAGGACAGGGGCATTTGAGTTCCGGATAATGACGGCCAAGGTCGGGTGGCGTTGAGACTCGGCGCCTGCTGAAGGATTTCGGAAAAACAGCGCCGACGCCAGCGTCTTCAAATAAAATTCATCCACGCCGTTGCCGGTTCGCCTGCCTTCGGGGTTTTCCGGCACACTGGCGGACCATGAGAAATATCGCCAATGGCTGCGTTGCAGCCTGGCACTGCACAAGGTCACTGCATGGATCACTACGCCCCGCGCAACTGGCAGCCCCACGAAAAGCCCAGCTTGCCCGGTTCCCCCTCGACACCGCTGCACCCCACCCACAAGCGCCTGGCCTATGCCCTGGTGGGCTTGCTGGTGGCCATCACCGGCGGCCTGGGCAATTCGCTGGTGATCGCCAACCTGCCGTATCTGCAGGGCGCACTGGGCGCCACCACGGCGGAAATGGCCTGGCTGCCGGCGGCCTACGTGATGACCAACGTGTCGATGAACCTGCTGCTGGTGAAGTTTCGCCAGCAGTTCGGCCTGCGGGCCTTCACCGAGGTGTTCCTGGTGCTGTATGCCCTGGTGACCTTCGGCCACCTGTTCGTCAACGACCTGAGTTCGGCGATCGCCGTGCGTGCGGCCCACGGCATGGTCGGTGCCGCCCTGAGTTCCCTGGGCCTGTACTACATGGTCCAGGCCTTCCCGGCGAAGTGGCGACTCAAGGCCCTGGTGCTGGGGTTGGGCACCTCGCAACTGGCCTTGCCCCTGGCGCGGCTGTTTTCCGAGGATCTGCTGCAGATTGCCGAATGGCGCGGCCTGTATCTGTTCGAACTGGGCCTGGCACTGACTTCCCTGGGCTGCGTGTTCATGCTCAAGCTGCCGCCGGGGGATCGCTTTCGCACCTTCGAGAAACTCGACTTCCTGACCTTCGCCTTGCTCGCCAGCGGCGTGGCGCTACTGTGCGCGGTGCTGTCCCTGGGGCGGATCGACTGGTGGCTGGAGGCGCCGTGGATCGGCTATGCCAGCGCTGGCTCGATCGTGCTGATCATGGCGGGGTTGTGCATCGAACATAACCGCAGCAACCCGATGCTGATGACCCGCTGGCTTGGCAGTGGGGCGATGATCCGCCTGGCCCTGGCGGTGATCCTGATCCGCATGGTGTTGTCCGAGCAGTCCACCGGCGCAGTGGGTTTCCTCCAGGCCTTGAACATGAGCAGCGAGCAGATGCGCATGCTCTACGGGGTAATGCTGCTGGGCAGTATCGCCGGGCTGGCCACCAGCGCCCTGACCATCAACCCGGCGCACCTGCTGATGCCGCTGATCATCTCCCTGGCGCTGATGGCGCTGGGTTCGGTGATGGACAGCTTCTCCAGCAACCTCACGCGCCCGGCCAACATGTACCTCAGCCAGTTCCTGCTGGCCTTTGGCGGAACCTTCTTCCTCGGCCCGACCATGGTCCTGGGGACCCGCAACGTGCTGACCAATCCGCGCAACCTGGTGAGCTTCTCGGTGTTGTTCGGCATCTGCCAGAACCTCGGCGGGCTGATCGGCTCGGCGTTGCTCGGGACCTTCCAGATCGTTCGTGAGAAATACCATTCCAGCCATATCGTCGAGCAGCTGACCTTGCTCGATCCCCAGGTGCTGGCCCGGGTGCAGAGTGGCGCAGCGGCTTATGGCAAGATCATCGCCGACCCCGACCTGCGCACCCTGCAAGGCATGCGCAGCCTGGCCACGGCGGCCACCCGCGAGGCTAATGTGCTGGCCTATAACGATGTCTTCATGCTGATTGCGGTGATTGCCGTACTGACCATGGTCTGGATCTTCATTCGCAGCCTGTGGCTGATGAGCACGACCCGCGCGGTCGTGCCTGCGGCCCCGGTTTCCGTTCAACCCAGTGGTGCCCCTTCTTCATGAGCGAATCCATCCATCCCACCACCAATGCCATTGCCGCATCCGCCGAGCCCAATGGACCGCCGACCCTTCCCGGTACCGAACCACGGCCGCTGGTGGTGCGCATCATTTCGTCCCTGGGATTTGCCGCCATCGCCATCGTCGGTGTGCTGATCGTGCTTTACGCCTGGCAGCTGCCGCCGTTTTCCAGCGCCGTGGAAAGCACCGAGAATGCCCTGGTGCGCGGGCAGGTAACCATCATCGGGCCGCAGCTCAGCGGCTATGTGTTCGAGGTTCCGGTGCAGGACTTCCAGCAGGTCAAGGCCGGCGACCTGCTGGTGCGCCTCGACGACCGCATCTACCAGCAGCGCCTGGATCAGTCCCAGGCGCAACTGGCGGTGCAGAAAGCGGCCCTGGCCAATGCCCTGCAACAACGTAATAGCGCCGAGGCCACCATCAAGCTGCGCCAGGCGGCGCTGGCCGACAGCCAGGCCCAGGCGCGCAAGAGCGTGGCGGACCTGCAACGCAACGAAGCGTTGATCGCCGACGGTTCGGTGTCCCGGCGTGAGCTGGACGTGACCCGTGCCGCCAATGCCCAGACCGTGGCGGCAGTGGCCCAGGCCCAGGCACAACTGGAAATCGCCCGGCAGGATCTGCAGACGGTGATCGTCAATCGCGGTTCGCTGGAAGCCGCGGTGAGCAGTGCCGAGGCGGCGGTGGAACTGGCACGGATCGATTTGTCCAACACCCGAGTGCTGGCGCCACGGGATGGGCAACTGGGGCAGATCGGCGTGCGCCTGGGGGCCTACGTCAATTCCGGTGCGCAGTTGATGGCCCTGGTGCCCAACCAGCTGTGGGTGATTGCCAACCTGAAGGAAACCCAGATGGACAATGTGCGTGTGGGGCAGCCGGTGAGCTTTAGCGTGGATGCGCTGAGCCACCGCAAATTCAGCGGCAAGGTGCAACGGATTTCCCCGGCCACCGGTTCCGAATTCGCCTTGTTGCAGGCCGACAACGCCACCGGCAACTTCGTCAAGATTGCCCAGCGCGTGCCGGTGCGGATCAGCGTCGACCCGGATCAACCGGAGCTTGAACGCCTGCGTCCCGGACTGTCGGTGGTGGTCAGCATCGACACCTCCCGCTAACCGACACACCGCCGCTCTGTAGGAGCCGGCTTGCCGGCGAAGGCGGTCTTGCGGGCCTCTTCGCTGGCAAGCCAGCTCCTACGGTAGGCAGGAATATCGCGGGGGATCTGTAGGAGCCGGCTTGCCGGCGAAGGCGATCTTGCGGGCCTCTTCGCTGGCAAGCCAGCTCCTACCGGGGGGATCGTTCAGACCGCTTGCATTGGCGGCAAGGTGCCCAGCAGCGAGACTGCGGCCACTGCGGCCACCCCCAGCAGCCATTCCACCTGCACGCTGTTGCGCAGGCTCGACAGGCGCTGGTCGCAGCCGCGGATTCGCAGGCGGTTGAACAGCGCCAGCCCGAGCATGCCCGCCACCAGCAACACCTTGATTAGCAGGATCAGGGCAAAACCATTGAACAATGGCGTCGGCCACCATTGCCCGGTGAGCGCCCGCACGTTGATCAGGCCGGTTATCAGCAAGCCGGTTACCAGCCCATAACCCACGCCGCTGAAGCGCTTTAACAAGGGCTCGACAGACAGGCCCGCGGGTTGCCGCAACACCAGCAACAACACCAGCAAGCCTCCCAGCCAGATGCCGACACAGCTCAAGTGCACGATCTGGTTGAGGATCAACAACTGCCCCTGCAGGCCATCGAGCATGGCCCCGTGACCCACCGGTGCCAGGGTGGCCAACAGCAGCGCGCCGAGCCCCAGTTGCACCGACAGGCGCCGGCCCAGCGGGGTCAGCAGCAGGCCGAGCAACAGCAGGTTGAGCAGCAGGTGCCAAGTCCAGACCTGGCCGAAAAAGGTCTTGCCCAGCACCAACTGCACGGTCGCCGGGTCCAGCGCCGCCGACCAGGCGCCGGCCATGCTGGCGGTGATCAGCAGCAGCCAGCACAGGCCGCTGCCCAGGCCAACCAGCGCCAGCCAGCGGCTGAGTCGCTCCAGTCGGTGCTCAACGGCTTGATGCGTGCCGGGCTGCGGATCGAGCCCCAGCAACAGCGGGCGAAACACCCAGGCACCAACCAGGGTCAAGATCACCGCGAAGTGCACGAAGCGGCACAGCACCAGCCATGACGCCATGGGTTACTGGCTCACCTTGAAGCTGTAGCTGCCTTCGCTCTTGTGGGTATCCACCGACACGGCGTGCCATTGCACCTTGTACTCGCCGGCACGCAGCGGCGTGGCGGCCGGGGTGACGATCAGGACTTTCTTGTCGCTGCCTTCGCTGGCGAGGCTTTTGACTTCCACCGGGGTGCCGTCCTTGCTCAGCTTGACCTGGGTGAAGGCCGCTTCCACGCCTTCGGTGAAGACCAGGCGCAGCGCAGTCGGCGCGGTGACGCTGCTGTCGGCGGCCGGGGTCGAGCTTTTCAGATGGGCATGGGCGAACACCGAGGTGGTGGCCAGCAGGGAGGCGAGCAGGGCGGTGGTGGTGAACAGGTTTTTCAGGGACATGACAGGGTTACCTTTAAAGAGAGTGGGGCTCAACGATCTTGCAACTGCATGTGAATGATCGGAAACGGCCGGCCTTCACCGTCGGTTTCCGAGCGGCCGCAGTCGACGAAACCATAGTGACGGTAGAAACCATGGGCCTTGGGGTTCTGTTCATTGACGTCGACCTTCAGGCCAGGGCGACGCACCTGATCCAGCAGCGTGCGGCCGATGCCCTGGCCGCGCAGGGCCGGCTCGATAAACAGCATCTGCACGATGTCGTCGCTGGTGGCGATAAAACCTGCGGGGCTGGCGTCGGGGTTTTCCCAGACCAGCACCTCGAGGGCCGGCAGGTAGCTGTCGCGCACCAGCGGGTACAGGCGCTGGATATCGTCTTCAGCGATAAAGTCATGGGTGGCGCGTACCGAGCGCTCCCAGAGCGCGGTCAGCAGGGCGTCGTCCGCAGCGACGCGAGGGCGAATCTTCATGGGCATGTTCCATCGGTAACAGGACAGATGGCCGGCGATGGGGCAGGGCCGGCATTCGGGCAGAGACCTGTATGCCCGTGTCGCGAATTAACGCCTGGACGGAGCACCGCAGTGGCTGCTGCAAATGAGCGGGATGCCGATCCTACCCAATACGGCCTGGCGGCGAAAGACCGGCGTCGGCCCGCAATGTCCCAGGCCTGACGGCTCCCCGCAGTGCGCGGGTGGATGCTAGTCTTGCCCCAGGCTGTTTTCAGGGAGCCCTCATGGGCAATCACAAGATCGAGATCCGTCGCAGCAACGTGGAAAAAATCCTCCTGGGTGCCGAGAAAGTCTTTGCTGAAAAGGGCTATGCCGGCACCGCCATGGCGGATATCGCCGAGCAAGTGCAACTGCCGCGCTCCAACCTGCATTACTACTTCAGCACCAAGAGCGAGTTGTACAGCGCGGTGCTGCTGGGCCTGCTGGAGGTGTGGAAGCAGGACGCCCTGTGCTTTGAAATGTTCGACGACCCACGAGTGGTACTGAGCAGTTACATCCGCGCCAAGATGCAGCATTCCCGCAGCCGGCCCTATGGTTCCAAGGTCTGGGCCAACGAGATCATCCATGGCGCGCCGACGCTGGGCGAAGCCCTGGATGCCAGCCTCTACGACTGGGCGAAGATGAAGGAAGCGAAGATTCGCCAGTGGGTCGAGGATGGGCGGATTCTGCCGGTGGAGCCGTCGAGCCTGCTGTACATGATCTGGGCCTCGACCCAGCATTACGCCGACTTCGACCATCAGGTGATGATCCTCAACGAGCACCAGCCGCTGTCGGACCTGCAGTTCGAGCGGGCGGTGCAGACCGTCACCAGCGTGATTCTTCGAGGTATTGGCCTGGAGCCCTGAGCCTGCATCGCCGCCTACCGTAGGAGCTGGCTTGCCAGCGAAAGGGCCCGCAAGACCGCCTTCGCCGGCAAGCCGGCTCCTACAGATCCCCCGCGATATCTCTGCCAGCCGTAGGAGCTGGCTTGCCAGCGAAAGGGCCCGCAAGACCGCCTTCGCCGGCAAGCCGGCTCCTACAGATCCTCCCGCGATATTCCTGCCAGCCGTAGGAGCTGGCTTGCCAGCGAAAGGGCCCGCAAGACCGCCTTCGCCGGCAAGCCGGCTCCTACAGATCCCCCCGCGATATTTCTGCCAGCCGTAGGAGCTGGCTTGCCAGCGAAGAGGCCCGCAAGACCACCTTCGCCGGCAAGCCGGCTCCTACAGATCCCCCCGCGATATTTCTGCCAGCCGTAGGAGCTGGCTTGCCAGCGAAGAGGCCCGCAAGATCGCCTTCGCCGGCAAGCCGGCTCCTACAGATCCCCCGCGATATTTCTGCCAGCCGTAGGAGCTGGCTTGCCAGCGAAGAGGCCCGCAAGACCACCTTCGCCGGCAAGAGCAGGCCTCTCTCTCAAACAGCTTCGTGGTAGGGATTGCGCGGATCGTGCTGCCAGTCCAGGAACGGCTTGCCGGTTTCCTGAGGCACCATGTCGATGCAATCCTGCACCGGGCAGGTGATCTGGCACAGGTTGCAACCCACGCATTCGTCGTCGATCACCTCATATTTATGGGTGCCGTCCGCTTGCCTGAGGCTGGCAATCGCCTGGTGCGAAGTGTCTTCGCAGGCAATGTGGCAGCGTCCGCAACCGATGCACGCCTCCTGGTCAATTTTCGCGATCACCTGGTAGTTGATATCCAGGTACTTCCAGTCGGTGGTGTTGCCCACGGCGCGCCCGCTGAAGTCTTGCAGGCTGTGGTAGCCCTGGCTGTCCATCCATCGCGATAGACCGTCCTTCATCTCTTCGACGATGCGAAAGCCGTGAAGCATGGCGGCGGTGCACACCTGCACCGCACCGCAGCCCAGGGCCACGAACTCGGCGGCATCGCGCCAGTTGCCGATGCCGCCTATGCCGCAGATCGGCAGGCCTTGGGTCTGTGGGTCGCGGGCGATCTCGGCCACCATGTTCAGGGCAATCGGCTTGACCGCCGAGCCGCAGTAACCGCCATGAGTGCTCTGGCTGCCGACCATCGGGTGGGCGACCATGCGTTCCAGGTCGACGCTGGTGATGGAGTTGATGGTGTTGATCAGCGACACCGCGTCGGCGCCACCGCGATGGGCGGCGCGGGCCGCGGTGCGGATGTCGGTGATGTTCGGCGTCAGCTTGACGATCACCGGCAGCGAACAGTAGGTCTTGCACCAGCGGGTCACCTGCTCGACGTATTCCGGCACCTGGCCCACAGCCGCGCCCATGCCCCGTTCCGGCATGCCGTGGGGGCAGCCGAAGTTCAGTTCGATGCCATCGGCGCCGGTGGCTTCCACCAGGGGCAGGATGGCTTTCCACGACGCTTCCTCGCAGGGCACCATCAGCGAAACGATCAGCGCGCGGTCCGGCCAGTCCTTCTTCACCTGGGTGATTTCCTGGAGGTTGATCTCCAGGGAACGGTCGGTGATCAGCTCGATATTGTTGATGCCCATGACCTCGCGGTTAGGCCCGAAGTGTGCCGAGTAGCGCGACGACACGTTGACCGCCGCCGGGTCCTCGCCGAGGGTTTTCCAGACCACGCCACCCCAGCCGGCCTCGAAGGCGCGGACCACGTTGTAGGCCTTGTCGGTGGGGGGCGCGGAGGCCAGCCAGAACGGGTTGGGGGCTTTGATGCCAGCAAAGACAATCGACAGATCGGCCATTTACGCAGCCTCCTGGTTGAGCATGAGTCGGGCATGCATGGCTTCTGCGGCCAGCTTGCCGTGTTGTACCGCCTGCACCGTGAGGTCTTGGCCGAGGCTGACGCAGTCGCCGCCGGCATAGACCCCGGGGATGCTGGTGCGCAGGTGTTCGTCCACCTGGATGCGCTCGCCGCTGCGTTGCAGTTCCCGGACCAGCGGGTCGCTCAGGGCGGCGCCGTCGAAGCCCTGGCCGATGGCCTTGAAGATCGCGTTGGCGGTCAGTTCAAAAGTATCGCCGGTGGTTTGCAGGCGGCCGTCCAGTAGCTGGGTGCGGGCGAAGCGCATGCCGCGCACCTGTCCTTGATCATTGAGCAGCACCTCCTGGGGCGCGGCCCAGGTCAGCAGGCGCACCTGGTTGGCTTTGGCGATTTCCTGCTCGTGGTGGGTGGCGCCCATGTCCTCGATGCCGCGGCGGTACACCAGGTTGACGTCGCGAGCGCCGAGGCGGGCCATCTGCACTGCCATGTCGATGGCGGTGTTGCCCGCGCCGAGGACGATGCAGTGCTCGGCCAGTGGCAACTGGCTGAGGTCGTCGGCCTGGCGCAGTTCGCGGATGTAGTCGGTGGCGGCCAACAGCCCGGGGGCATCCTCGTGTGCCAGCCCCAGCAGCTTGCTGGCGGCCAGGCCGAGGCCGAGGAACACCGCGTCGAACTGCTGGTGCAGTTCGGTCAGGCTGAGGTTGTCGCCGAGCTTCTGCCCGTGGCGAATCTCGATCCCGCCGATGCCCAGGAGGAACTCCAGTTCCTGCTGGGCAAAATCGTCCACCAGCTTGTACTTGGCGATCCCGTATTCGTTGAGGCCGCCGGCTTTGTCCCGGGCTTCGAAAATCACCACTTCATGGCCGTGCAGAGCGCAGCGGTGGGCGCAGGACAAGCCCGCCGGGCCGGCACCGACCACAGCGATGCGCTTGCCGGTGGGCGCGGCGCGCTGGAACGGGTGCTGGGTGAAGTGCGCGTTGTCCACGGCGTAGCGTTGCAACAGGCCGATCAGCACCGGCGCGCACTCCTGGGCGTTGTTGCGCACGCAGGCCTGCTGGCAGAGGATTTCCGTGGGGCAGACCCGGGCGCAACTGCCGCCGAGGATATTGGCCGAGAGGATCTTCTGCGCCGCGCCCTGGACGTTGTCGGTGTGGATATTACGAATGAACGAAGGGATGTCGATCTCGCTGGGGCAGGCGTTGACGCAGGGCGCGTCGTAGCAATACAGGCAGCGCGAGGCTTCCAGGTGGGCCTGGCGGGCGTTGAGTGGCGGTGCCAGGTCGGTGAAATGGCCGGCGAGGGTGGCGCCGTCCTCGGTTGGGTGGGGCAAGTGGTTCAAGGTCTTGATCACGGTTCAGGCCTCACGGTTTTTTGGCTGCCTCTGACGGGCATCTTTGCGAATTTCGTGTAGGAGCCGGCTTGCCGGCGAAGAGGGCCTTGAGTCCTGTGGGGGCTTTGAGGACGCCTTCGCTGGCAAGCCAGCTCCTACACAATCCAGCTCCTACACAAGCCGGCTCCTGTGATGGGCGGGGAGTGGCGGTCAGCGTTTGACGGCAGTCGGTTTGTGCCGCTCGGCGCGCTTGCTCAAGAGGTCGAACACCGCCGGGTAGGCCGGCCGTTCGATGTAGCGCCCGGCGCCGCGTTCGGCTCGCAGGTCGCCGTCGGCCCACACCAGCTTGCCCTGGCTGATGGTGTGGCTGGGCACGCCGCGCACGGTCTTGCCTTCGAAGATGTTGAAGTCCACCTGCTGGTGGTGGGTCTTGGCGGAGATGGTGCGGCTGCCTTGCGGGTCCCAGAGCACCAGGTCGGCATCGGCGCCGACGCGGATCGCGCCCTTGCGCGGGTAGAGGTTGAAGATCTTCGCGGTGTTGGTGGAGGTCAGGGCGACGAACTCCTGCATCGACAGGCGCCCGCTGTTCACCCCTTCGTCCCACAGCACCGCCATGCGGTCTTCGATGCCGGCGGTGCCGTTGGGGATCTTGCTGAAGTCGTCGCGGCCGGCGGCTTTCTGTTCGGCGCAGAAGCAGCAGTGGTCGGTGGCGGTGGTGTGCAGGTTGCCCGATTGCAGGCCATGCCACAGCGCCTGTTGAT
Source organism: Pseudomonas sp. Fl5BN2 (assembly GCF_009908205.1). Taxonomy (NCBI): domain Bacteria; kingdom Pseudomonadati; phylum Pseudomonadota; class Gammaproteobacteria; order Pseudomonadales; family Pseudomonadaceae; genus Pseudomonas; species Pseudomonas sp. Fl5BN2. Next base: position 94,505 of record NZ_JAAARL010000016.1, read on the forward strand.
GGCCGATGGGGCGGAATGGTGGGCTCATCACGTAGCCGGCGGCGGTCTGCCAGTCGGGGTGGCGGTAGACGCTGTCATCCAGCAGCAGGTGGCCGGCCAGCACTTCACCGTAGACCGGTTGGCCCTTGCTGCGGGCGTAGGTGATTTCGTCCAGGGCCTCCTGGGTCGATACATGCACCAGGTACAGCGGCGTGCCAATGGTTTCGGCAATGCGGATCGCCCGGCTGGCGGCTTCGCCTTCCACCTGGGAGGGGCGCGACAGCGGGTGTGCTTCCGGGCCGGTGATGCCCTGGGCCATCAGCTTGCGTTGCAGGTGATACACCAGCTCGCCATTTTCCGCGTGCACCGTGGGCACTGCGCCCAGCTCCAGGCAGCGCTCGAAGCTCGCCACCAGGGTGTCGTCGGCGGCCATGATCGCGTTCTTGTAGGCCATGAAGTGCTTGAAGCTGTTGATGCCGTGGTGCTGCACCAGCTCGGCCATTTCCTCGCGGACCTGCTCGCTCCACCAGGTGATGGCGACATGGAAACCGTAATCGCTGGCGGATTTTTCGGCCCAGCCGCGCCACTGGTGGAAGGCTTCCAGCAACGACTGCTGGGGGTTGGGAATCACGAAGTCGATGATCGAAGTGGTGCCCCCCGCCAGGCCCGCCGCGGTGCCACTGAAAAAGTCTTCGCTGGCCACCGTGCCCATGAAAGGCAGTTGCATGTGGGTGTGGGGGTCGATGCCGCCAGGCATCAAGTATTGGCCGCTGCCATCGAGCACTTCGCAGCCTGCGGGAATATCCAGATTGTTGCCGATGGCTCTAATCAGGCCCTCTGCGCAGAGGACGTCGGCTGTATAACTTTCATCATGGGTAATAACGGTGGCGCCACGGATCAACAGAGACATTCCGAGTTCCTCGCAGGCATGACCGACTGGTGCCGGTTCTAACTTTTTTATTGAACGCGCTGATAACTTTACAATCCTGTCAGCCGTGTCAGGAATAGAAGCTAGCCCGAGTTATAAGAAACAGCAAGAATATTTTTTATAAGCTTATATTCAATATAAATAGTTGAAATATAAGGATAAAAAATAGAAATCTGCAAAATGGTGCAGCGCCTCACCATTTTGACGCACTTGACAGGATCGAAAAATAGTCGAGATTTCCTATGTCGAATCAGCCGCTTGAGGAGGCACTGGGAAAACCGATAAATAATTAAAAAAATAACTGTGCACTGCTTTGGGTCCTGACCGAATGGACAACTTGCCAAACACCCGGCCTGAGTGAATTGGCAACTAACCAGGGACTCGCAAGTTGCTTGCATAAAACCCAACTACATCAGTTGTTTACATGGATTCCGCCGACTGTGCAGCAGCGCCCGCGCAAGTACTTGGCATCTTTATTGAGTGCCGCCGCAGGTCGATGTGCCAGAGGCTGGAAGTCGTAAGTTCTCCGGCCATCGTCCGGCGCGCGAACCCTTCGCCTGCCGCCCTGATGAGCAAAATAATCAGAACAACAGTGGAGCGGCCATGCAACAGAACAGATCCCAGGTCACCGAGCGCGCCGGCTTGTACGAGCTGGACGCCGGCAGCGACGTACTCGACAGCCCCCGTTACAACCACGACATCGCACCGACCAAGGTCCAGGAGCGCACCTGGAACAAATGGCACATCACCGCATTGTGGATCGGCATGTCGATCTGCGTGCCCACCTACACCCTGGGCGGGGTGCTCACCGCTTACTTCGGCCTCAGCGTCGGCGAGGCGCTGCTGGCGATCCTCCTGGCCAATATCGTGGTGCTGGTGCCCCTGACCCTCAACGCCTTTGCCGGCACCAAGTACGGCATCCCGTTCCCGGTGCTGCTGCGCTCGTCGTTCGGCATCATCGGCTCCAACGTGCCGTGTCTGATCCGCGCCTTGGTGGCCTGCGGCTGGTTCGGCATCCAGACCCTGTTCGGCGGCCTGGCGATCCATCTGTTCCTGGGCTCGATCTTCGAGGGTTGGAAGGCCCTGGGCGGCACCGGTGAAGTGATCGGTTTCATGATCTTCTGGACCCTCAACCTGTGGGTGGTGCTGCGCGGCGCCGAGTCGATCAAGTGGCTGGAAACCCTGTCCGCGCCACTGCTGGTGGCGGTGGGCATCGGCCTGCTGGTGTGGGCCTTGCCCAATGTGTCCCTGAGCGAGTTGCTGGCAATCCCGCCCAAGCGTCCCGAAGGCGCCAGCGTCACCAGTTACTTCATGGCCGGGCTCACGGCGATGGTCGGCTTCTGGGCCACCCTGTCGCTGAATATTCCCGACTTCAGCCGCTACGCGAAAAGCCAGAAGGACCAGATCCTCGGGCAGATCTTCGGCTTGCCGTTGACCATGTTCCTGTTCGCTTCTCTGGGCGTGGTGATGACCGCCGCCTCGGTGAAACTGGTGGGGGTCACGGTGTCCGACCCGGTGAGCCTGATCGGCCATATCCAGAGCCCGGGCTGGGTGGCCCTGGCCATGGCGCTGATCATCATCGCCACCTTGTCCACCAACACCGCGGCCAACATTGTCTCGCCCACCAACGACTTCCAGAACATTGCCCCGAAGCTGATCGGCCGCACCAAGGCGGTGATCCTCACCGGCCTGGTGGGGCTGGCGCTGATGGGCCACGAGCTGCTGAAAAAGCTCGGCCTGCTGATTTCCGACGTCAGCCTGGAGACCGTGTATTCCAACTGGCTGCTGGGCTATTCCAGCCTCCTGGGGCCGATTGCCGGGATCATGGTGGTGGACTATTTCATCATCAAGAAACAGCGCCTGGACCTGGCCGGCTTGTACCGCGACGACGTCTACCCGGCGTGGAACTGGCACGGCTTCATCGCCTTCGGCGTGCCGGTGGCGCTGACCCTGATGTCCCTGGGCAGCGACGCTTTCAGTTGGTTCTACAGCTACGGCTGGTTCACCGGCTCGGCCCTGGGCGGGCTGCTGTATTACGGCCTGTGCACCTGGCGCAGCCCCCAGGTGGCGACCGCCAAGACCCCAACATGAACACCCAACCAGCGCTCTCGCTCACCACCATTCCCGTAGGAGCTGGCTTGCCAGCGAAGGCGTCAGCCACGACGGCACAAGGCTCCAGGGCCTATTCGCCGGCAAGCCGGTTCCTACGGTGGGCTGGCGGTGTTTGTTGTAGGCGCTGGCTTGCCAGCGAAGGCGTCCTCAGCCTTGCACCCGGCTCGAGGGCCTCTTCGCCGGCAAGCGGAGCGCCGCCCGGCCGGCTCCTACAGATACAGGTTTTGCCAGGCCATTATCCCGGGCGATTGCTGGCACGAATCCCCCGACACCATCAGAAGAAATGCCTGAGGAGATCACCATGAACGCTGCCGTTGAGGTTCTGCAATCCAGCCATCAGCACATCAACCGCGACCGCCTCTGGCAGTCGCTCATGGAGCTGGCCCGGCTCGGCGCCACGGTCAAGGGCGGGGTTTGTCGCCTGGCCCTGACCGACCTCGACCGCCAGGCCCGGGACCTGTTCGTGCAATGGTGCGAAGCGGCCGGCTGCACGGTCACGGTGGACGGCATCGGCAACATCTTCGCCCGCCGTCCCGGGCGCAACCCGCAACTGCCACCGGTGATGACCGGCAGCCATATCGACACCCAGCCCACCGGTGGCAAGTTCGACGGCTGCTTCGGCGTGCTGGCCGGGGTGGAAGTGCTGCGCACCCTCAACGACCTCAAGCTGGAAACCGAGGCGCCCCTGGAAGTGGTGGTGTGGACCAACGAAGAAGGCTCGCGCTTCCCGCCGTGCATGATGGGCTCCGGGGTGTTCGCCGAAAAATTCACCCTGGAAGATACCCTGGCCAAGACCGACGCCGAGGGCGTCAGCGTCGGCGAGGCCCTGAATGCCATCGGCTACGCCGGAAAGCGCCAGGTCAGCGGGCACCCGGTGGGCGCCTATTTCGAGGCCCATATCGAGCAGGGGCCGATCCTTGAAGACGAACGCAAGACCATCGGCATCGTGCTCGGCGCCCTCGGCCAGAAGTGGTTCGACCTCAAGCTGCGGGGCGTCGAAGCCCACGCCGGGCCGACCCCCATGCACCTGCGCAAGGACGCCCTGGTGGGCGCCGCCGCCGTGGTGGCGGCGGTCAACCGCGCCGCCCTCGGTCACCAGCCCCATGCCTGCGGCACCGTCGGCTGCCTGCAAGCCTATCCGGGGTCGCGCAACGTGATCCCGGGAGAGGTGCGCATGACCCTGGACTTCCGCCACCTGGAGCCGGCGCGCCTGGATTCGATGATTGCCGAAGTGCGCCAGGTGATCGACAACACCTGCGAAGAGCACGGCCTGAGCTTCGAACTGACCCCGACCGCGGACTTCCCGCCGCTGTATTTCGACCCCGTCTGTGTCGAAGCCGTGCGCGGCGCGGCCCAGGGGCTGGGCCTGTCCCATATGGACATCGTCAGCGGCGCCGGGCACGACGCGATCTTCGTCGCCGAACTGGGCCCGGCGGGGATGATCTTCGTGCCTTGCGAAGGCGGCATCAGCCACAACGAAATCGAGAACGCCGACCCCGACGACCTGGCCGCCGGCTGCGCCGTGCTGCTGCGCGCCATGCTCGCCGCCTCCCAATCCATCGCCCAACACCAACCGTAGGAGCCGGCTTGCCGGCGAAGAGGCCCGCAAGACATGTACCGCCCATGGCGACGCCTTCGCTGGCAAGCCAGCTCCTACAAGGGCATCGTCAGCCGCTGGTCCTGGCGTACACTGGCGAACTTTTCGCACGGGATGTCGACTATGCACAGGATGGCGCTCTGTTTGGCCCTGGCTCTGAGCCTGGGGGGTTGTATCGATTACAAATGGGGCCATGACTGGAAGGCCGACAGCCTTGGCGGTTGGCAGGACGCCAGCAAGGGAAGGTATGACCAGGGCACTTCGTTCAAGCTGGCCTGCGGGCCCGAGCCGCTGTATGTGAAGCTGACCTCCGCGCCGTCCCACCATCTGATGTCGCTGCTGTTCGTTCCCCTGGTCCCGGCGGCCACCGGCGATGACAACCATCTGAGCATCAACGCCCGCCACCCGAGCCTCTCGGCCTGTTCGGCGGCGCAGAACCCCCTGGTGATCAAACTGGACAACCGGGTGATCAGCAATATCGGCTACACAGCCGGCAACCAGGCGGGCAGTTGCGAGCTACGGCTGGACGAGCGCGAGTTGCAGGGCGAGCGGGTGTCGATCGAGGTCAATCAGGCCGTGCTGCCTTGTGCCGTGGCCCCGCTGACCTTGAAGAAAAACGGCTTCTTCTGCCTGCGGCAAACCCAGTTCGGCGGTTCCAAGCCCTGTGAGCGCTAGGGGTAGTCAGTCGCACGAACCTAAGCTAATTCCTAAAAAGTATTTATTTTCGATTTGTTAGATCGATTAGCTTTTAGCGACTTTCCTGTCTCTCAGAAGGTCCGCCCCCATGCGCCTGCCCTTTGCTTTGCGTCGCAGCTTGTCGATCACCGCCCTGGCCGGCCTGGCGCTGGGCATGGCCTTGAATGCCCAGGCCGACACCGACCTGCGCATCGGCTACCAGAAATCCTCGACCCTGCTGGCCTTGCTCAAGGCCCAGGGCACCCTGGAAAAACAGCTGGCGGGGCAGGGGGTGAAGATCACCTGGCACGAATTCACCAGTGGCCTGCCGCTGGCGGAATCGCTGAATGTGAGCAATGTCGATATCAGCGCGGATGTCGCCGACACGGTGCCGGTCTTCGCCCAGGCCGCCGGGGCCAAGCTGACCTATTTCGCCACCGAAACCCCATCACCCGCCGCCCAGTCCATCGTCATTGCCAAGGACTCGCCGCTCAAATCCCTGGCCGACCTCAAGGGCAAGCGCATCGCCGTGACCAAGGCCGCCGGCAGCCATTACCTGCTGATTGCCGCCTTGCGCGAAGCAGGGCTGAGCTTCGCTGATATACAACCGGTGTACCTGACCCCGGCCGATGGCCGCGCCGCCCTGGAAACCGCCAAGGTCGATGCCTGGGTCACCTGGGAACCCTTCGTCGCCAGCGCCCAGCGCCAGCAGGGCGCGCGGGTGCTGCACGACGGCCAGGGGCTGGCCAGCTATCGCCGGTACTACCTGGCATCCAGCGACTACGCCAAGGCCCATCCCGAGGTGCTGAACCAGGTGTTTGCCGAGCTGCAGAAGACCGGCACCTGGGTCAAGGCGCATCCGGCCGAGGCGGCAAGACTGCTGGGCCCGCTGTGGGGCAACCTGGATGTACCGACCGTGGAACTGGCCAACAGCCGCCGCACCTATCAGGTGGAAGTGGTGAAGCCGGACGCCTTGGGCGAGCAGCAGAAAATCGCCGATGCCTTCTACCAGGAAAAGCTCTTGCCCAAGCCAGTGGATGCGCGGGCCGTGCAGTTGTGGAGCCCCAAGAAGTTGTGATCGCTGGTTAGATTGCCTTCGCTGGCAAGCCAGCTCCTACATGCACTACGCGATGCCGTTGTAGGAGCCGGCTTGCCGGCGAACAGGCCCCCTCTTTTTTTCTTGTTCACCGCCGGCTACGCCATCCCGCGCCCGGCGTCAGGAGTTCCCGTGTCTGCCGTTCACCCCCAAGAGGCTTTCGCCGTCCCAGCCTCAGCCGCCACGCCACCGAGCCCCGCCGACGTGGTGCTGGAGTTGCGCAACCTGACCAAGCACTACGCCCGTCGCCGTGGCCAGAGCGCGCCGCCGGCGGTGCAGCAGGTCAGCCTCCAGGTGCGCCGTGGCGAAGTGCTGTGCCTGATGGGCACCTCCGGCAGTGGCAAGTCCACCTTGCTGCGGCATATCAACCGGCTGATCGAGCCCAGCAGCGGCGAGGTGCTGATCGACGGTGCGGCCATCAGCCAACTCTCGGCCGAGGAACTGCGCACCCTGCGTTCCCGGCGCATCGGCATGGTGTTCCAGCATTTTGGCCTGTTGCCCCATCGCAGCGTGCGCGACAACGTCGCCTTGCCCCTGGAACTGCGCGGAGAGCCCGAACCCCAGCGCCATGCCGCGGCCGATCTGCAACTGCAAGCCATGGGCCTGGACGGCTGGGGCGAGCACTACCCCCATGAACTGTCCGGCGGCATGCAGCAGCGCGTCGGCCTGGCCCGGGCCCTGGTCAGCGAACCGGACATCCTGCTGATGGACGAACCCTTCAGTGCCCTCGACCCGACCATCCGCCGCGACCTGCAAAGCCACTTTTTGCGGGTGGTGCGCGAGCGCGGCATCACCACTTTGCTGGTGACCCACGACCCGGCAGAAGCCTTGCGCCTGGCGGACCGCATTGCCGTGCTGCGCCACGGCCAACTGATCCAGCTGGGCACCCCCGGTGAGTTGCTGGAGCAGCCGGCGGATGCCGAAGTGGCGGACTTCTTTCAGGACCACGGGGCCCGCAGCGACACGCCGGTGACGGTCTTGCCGACCCCGGGCAAGCGCGGGGTGGCGCCGGCACCGGCCAGCCCTGGATTGTCCTTGGCCCAGACCCTGCTACTGGGGCCGGCGGCCCTGGCTGCCAGCGGTCGTGGTGGCCTGTATTGGCTGGGCTTTGCCCTGGAGCTGGGCGCCGCCGCGGCCCTGGGGCAGGGGCTGGCCACGGCCAGTCTTGCCTGGGGCGCCCTGGCGCTGCTCGGCCTGCTGTGCAGCCGCCTGTTGAGCCTGACCCTGGCCCGGCGCCCCAGCCGCCAGGGCCGTTCCGACTGGCGCCTGCCGTGGCTGGTATTGCTGCTGTGCCAGGCCCTGGTGCTGTGGCGGGTTCTGGTCGCCGATGCCTCTGGCCCCTGGCTGCAGTTTCCCGCCGACCGCCAAGTGCTGCTGGGCACCGCGGCGGCCATCGACCAGTTGATCGGCTGGTCCCAGGTCACCTTTGAAAGCACCTTCGTCGGCGTGATAGTGGCCGTGCGCACGGTGATCGAAAGCATCGAAAGCCTGCTGGGCTGGCTGCCCTGGCCGGTGCCGGCCCTGGCCCTGGTGCTGCTGGCCTGGCGCAGCGCCGGCGCCGCCCTGGCCCTGACCAGCGCCGTCGCCTTGCTCTACATCGGTCTGTTCGGCTTCTGGGAACGGACCATCGCCACCCTGGCCCTGGTGGGTTCCTCGGTGCTGATCTCGCTGTTGATTGGCGTGCCTGCCGGCATCCTCCTGGCCAAGCGCGCCCTGGCCCGGCGCCTGATCACCCCCTTGCTGGACGTGATGCAGACCCTGCCGACCTTCGTGTACCTGATCCCGGCGGTGGCGTTCTTCTCGGTGGGCAAGACCCCGGCGGTGATCGCCACGGTGATCTTCGCCCTGGCGCCGATGATCCGCCTCACTGCCCTGGGGATTCAGGAAGTGCCCAAGACCGCCGTCGAAGCGGCCCTGGCCCACGGCGCCACACCCTGGCAGATCCTGACCAAGGTCGAGCTGCCCCTGGCTGCGGGTTCCTTGCTGCTGGGGATCAACCAGACCCTGGTGATGAGCCTGTCGATGGTGGTGGTGGCGGCGCTGATCGGCGCCGGTGGCCTGGGCTACGACGTGATGACCGCGCTGCGCAACATCAAGGGCGGCGAGGGCATGTTGGCCGGCGCCGCGATCGTGTTCTGCGCGTTGATTCCCGACCGCATCATTCAAGCGACCCTGCGCCAGCGGGATCGCACATTGCATCAATCATGAGGTGTCCCTTGAACAAGTCGTTTACCCGTACCCTTGGCGCCGCCGCGCTGCTGTTGGGTTTGTCCCTGCCGGTGCTGGCCAAGGACAAGATCGTTATCGGCGAACAGAACTGGACCGGCGCCATCGCCATCCAGAACATCCTCGGCGAAGTGATCAAGAGCCGCCTCGACGGCGACGTTTCCTACCTGGCCGGCGACGTGCCGGTGCTGTTCGCCGCCGCTGCCAAGGGCGATGGCTCGGTGGACGTGCTGACCGATATCTGGCTGCCCAACCAGTCTGCCGCCTGGGCCAAATACGTCACCGGCGGCACCCGCTCCCTGGTGCCCAACAAGCAGCCGTACCTGGGGGTGCAAGGCTTCTACATTCCCGGCTACCTGCAAGACAAATACGGCGTGAAATCGGTCTACGACCTGCAAAAGCCTGAAGTGGCGAAACTCTTCGAACCCCTGGGCGGCGGCAAGGCGCAACTGCTGGTGGGCCCTGCGGGCTGGGAGTCCACCTACATCGGCGAGATCAAGGCCAAGGACTTCGGCTTTGCCGATAAATTCGAATCGGTGTCCACCGAAGCCTCGGTGACCTACGCCAAGCTCGCCGCGGCCTACAAGGCCCAGCGCGGCGTGGTGTTCTACGCCTACACCCCGGACTGGATCTTCTCCGCCTTCGACCTGCGCCGCCTGGATGAACCGGCGTTCGACGGCTATGCCCAGGACAACAAGAAGGGCGACCCGCTGTACAAGGCCGATGGCTGCTGGAAATTCATCAGCCCCACGGTGGACGCCGACTGGCTGAGCAAGAGCAAGATCACCTGCGCCTACCCGGATGCCCGGGTGTATGTCCTGGCCTCCAGCGCCCTGCAAAAGCGCGCACCGCGAATTGCCGCGTTCCTGGAGAACTTCAGCATCGAGCCTCAGGCCCTGAACGACCTGATCCTCAAGATTGAAAAGGAACAGCAACCGGCGGCGCAGGCGGCCAAGGAATGGGTGGCGGCGCATCCGCAGATCGTCGATGGCTGGCTGGGCGCCAGCGGTGAAAAAGTGGGAGTGGCGCAATGAGCGGGGCGCCGGTGAACAGCGTCGAACAGGCGACCTTCGGCGCCGGCTGCTTCTGGGGCGCGGAAGCCGCGTTCCGGGCCCTGCCTGGAGTAGTTGGCAGCCGCGTTGGCTACGCCGTGGAAGCGGCGGACGAAGCCTTGCAGATAGAAGTGGTGCAGGTGGATTTCGACCCCCAGGTGCTGGCTTATTCGACTCTGATCGAACACTTCTGGGGCCTGCACGATCCCACCTCGGTGGATCGCCAGGGCGAGCATGGCGGGGTGAAGTATCGCTCGGCGATCTTCCACACCAACGCCATGCAGGCCGAACAGGCGAGGGCGGCCAAGACCGCCCTGCAAGACTCCGGACGCCTCAACAAACCCGTAGCCACGGTGGTCGTGCCACTGGGGCGCTTTGAACTGGCGGATGAAGAGCACCAGCGTTACCTGGAAAAGAACGGCCTGAGCAGCTGTCATATCTGATCGTTTGCAGATACGCAGGCTTCTGTAGGAGCTGGCTTGCCAGCGAAGAGGCCCGCAAGACCGCCTTCGCCGGCAAGCCGGCTCCTACGCCACCCGCCACTGAATCACTTCCAGCACCGCGCAGCCTTCTCGTGTCAGCAGGTGCACGCCACGGGTGATGCGGGTCAGATCGCAATCGCTGATGTCTTTCAGCTCCAGGCTGGACAGGCTGTCCATCAGGTCGCGGACCACGGTGAAACGGTGGGCGGCGCTGCTGGCCAGGTCGCTCAAGGGGGCTTGGGTGTCGAGGTAGAACACCGGGTGTTCGGTGTCGTGGGTGTCGATGGGGGTGAAGCGGGGGAGGTGATGGTCAGTCATAGGTATGGCTCCTGCTTATAGAGCAATCGCCTTGGTTGCCGACCGAAAGAGCTGAGGCAGTGGTACGCGAGCAGGTTGGCCGAGGAAAGGGCCACAGCACACCCTGAGGTGTCCCGCGCAGCACCGTCATAACTCCTGATCGCGGGAACAAAGGCGACTGCCAGGATGTTTGAAAGTGGATGCGTTCCTATATTCGACCGGCCAAGGTCGCTCGCGGATCTGGCTGCGAGGGGCGGACTATAGGAAGGATGCTGGAGCAGTGCAACCGGGTGTTGAAGGTGATGTTTGAGTGGTTGTGTCGACTGTCTGGTGGCTGGTTTTGATGGGGTACATATCCATTGCTGCGGTCACGGCCACTTAGGGTTTCGCCCTTACGGCGACTCACTTTTTTCAAACGCCGGAATGCCGGCCCAGCAAAAAGTAAGCAAAAACGCTTGCCCCTCCATGGGCCCCTCGCTGGGGCTCGGGGTTCCCTCACTCCGGTGCCGCTCCGGGGACCCGCCGCCCCAGGCCATCCATGGCCTGGGGCGGCTAGCTCGGCATCCTTGCCGAGCTGCCCCCTACGCAACGCCTGCGCTCGGCCTGCTGGGAAGGGGCCTGAAGATCAAGATCAAGATCAAAAGCCAAGCGCGTTTACGCGCTCTTCGTAGGAGCCGGCTTGCCGGCGAAGGGGCCCTCAAGTCATGCATCGTTCTGGCGGACGCCTTCGCTGGCAAGCCAGCTCCTACGGGGCGGTACACACGGCCTCATCTTCAGGCCGGCCGCAAGGCCGCCGTCAGATTTTGATCTTGATCTGCCTGCCCCCTTAGACACGATGGCCGAACGCAGGCATTGAGCCGTGGGTAACCCGGCAGGACGCTGGGTTAGCCGCCCCAGGCCATGGATGGCCTGTGGCGGCGGCCCACGGATCAATGCCGGAGTGAGGGAACGCCGAGCCTAGGCGAGGCGCCGAGTGGAGGGGCAGAAGCGTTTTGCTTACTTTTGCGCTGTTCAAAAGTGAGTCGCTGTAAGAGCGAAACCGTAAGTGGCCACACCCGCAGCAACGGATATGTATACCACCGCGGTAAAAACGAAACGCAACAATGGATATGTATTCCGAACCTCCCTAACGACCTCTATATCACCCCTTAAAATAGACTAGAGAGTGTCGTCGCAAGACTCAAAAAACATTGATGATTGATCTTTTTAGTTAGGCGGTCAGCGTGTCGTGGCTCTTGCAACCTATCGGCGTCACGATATTTACGACAGTTTATGGAGCTCGCTGAAACCTCATTTACCCACCCGTTCCCCGTCAGAGGAACTGATGGTGAAACAATACTTCTGCTCAGATATTTGTATTGCCTTGTGAGCTATCAAAGCTTGTGGACATGAGATTAGGCAGGCATCTCGGCAGAAAAACATAGTTTGTTTTTATCCAAGTCTCTCGCATACGCTGAAAAGTAGGGCCCCCGTTGGCCGGGTTTACCCTCGCAGGCACCGCCTAGCTCAATCACCTTTTCATGAAGTCTTTTTACTTTTTCTACAGAGTCAACATTAAAACCAATCATCGTGCCATTTCCATTTGTTGCAGGCTCCTTATTGAAGGGAGTGGCTAGCGCAAATGAAAAATTGTTACTTTGCCAGTAAGTCATTCTGTCTGTTGATATCAAGTACTTGAGTTCTGTTTTCTCAAAGAGTGCATTGTAGAACTCAGTTGCAGCCGCCATGTTGTTTGTGCCTAGGACGCAGTAATTAACTCTCATAATTTAATGTCTCATGTTCGTAACAGGGTTTAGTGCTCATGATTAGCATGATGAAGTTGCTCATTGCAGTCATTATGCTGCAGGGCAGTGACAGTTTCTGTCAGGATTGATCGATACGTACAACAAGGGAAGGGCAGGCCGCAGAGTTTGGGGAAGTCCTACGCTAAGCCGGCTTGGCTTAAGTGCGTTTCCTGTTCCGGCGTTTTTCAAGGTAGTTGTCGCGTCAGCCGTCTAGATAGGTCGTCACAAGACTCAAAAAAATTGATAATCGGTCTTCCTAGTTAGACGGCCAGCGTGTCATGCCCTTGCAACCCATCGGCGCCACGATATCTCCGACAATGTATGGAGTTTGCTGAAACCTCATTTAGCCGGCCGCGAAGGCTCCTGGGGAGGACGAGCAAAGGACAATCGGCTATTCATCAACACCGTATTCTGGATTTTGCGCACCGGGGCACCTTGGAGAGACCTGCCAGGCGATTATGCTTCAGGTTTCAAGCCCCACCTTTCCACCCCCCACCCAACGCCACCACTAACCCCACGCTCGCCTGCAACTGCCTCGTCTGCAGCGCCTGCAACCCCCGCTGCGCCTGCAGCGCTGCAGTCTGTGCCGTGACCACATCCAGATAACTCACCGCCCCGGCCTGATAGCTGTTCATGGCCAAGGTCTGGGTGTGCTGCGCTGCATTCACCGCCGCCTGCTGATCCAGCGCTTCCTGGCGCAGATCCCGCAGTTGCCCCAGGTTGTCCTCCACCTCGCGCACCGCCCGTAGCACTTGCCCACGGTAATGCGCGGCGGCTTCTTCAAACTCGGCGTGGGCCTGGCGCTCATTGGCGCTCAGCCGTCCGCCATCCAAGATCGGCAGGTTCATCAGGGGGCCCAAGGCCCAATAGCGATTGCCCGCCGCCAGCAGATTACCCACGCCCTGGGTCTGCCCACCGAGCATCCCGGTCAGGCTGAAATCCGGATACCAGGCCGCGCGGGCGATGCCGATGCCGGCGTTGGCGGCGTACACCCGGCGTTCCGCCGCGGCAATGTCCGGCCGGCGTTGCAGCAGGGTGCTGGGCAGTTGTTGGGGAATGCTCGGCAGGCTTAGCAGCTGTTCCGAGGGCGCAAGGCTGAACTGGCTGGCCGGTTCGCCCACCAGTTCGCCAATGGCGTGTTCGCTGAGGTTGCGCTGGGCCCGCACTTCGTCCAGTTCGGCCTCGGCGCTGGCCAGTTGGCTCTGGGCCCGGGTCAGGTCCAGTTCCGAGGCGATCTGCCCTTGATAACGGTCGCGGGTCAGTTGCAGGGCCTGGGCGTAATCCTCCAGGGAGTGGCTCAAGATCCGGCTCTGGGCATCCAGGCCATTGAGTTGCACATACAGGCTCGCCAGCTGTTTTTGCAGGCTCAGGCGCGCTGTCGCCAGGTCGTCGCCGGAGGCTTGGGCCTGGGCATCGCCGGCTGCGGCCTGGTTGCGGATGCGCCCCCACAGGTCGAGGTCGAAGCTCAGGGTAAAACCGGCGCTGTTGCTGTTGTACACCGAGGGTTGGCTGCTGCCGCGCAGGGGGCGGCTGTCCGACTGGCGTTGGCGCAACGGCTGGGCGCTGGCGCTGATCTGCGGGAACAGCCCGGCGTGCAGTTGGCTGGCGTAGGCCTGGGCGCTGTCGTAGTGGGCCAGGGCTGCCGCCAGGTCCGGGTTGGCCCGGAGCAGGCGCTGTTGCAGGTCGTCCAGACGCGAGTCCTGGTACAGCAGCCACCACTGCTCGGCGAGCCCCTGGGGCGTGACGGCCGGGTGCCAGGGGCCATCGCTGCTCTGTTCGCGGTATTGCGCCGGCAGCTCGATGGCCGGCACCTGGTAGTGGGGCGCCAGGGAGCAGCCGTGCAGGGCCAGCAACAGCAGGGCGGCGAGGGGTTCAAGCCTTGGGCGCATGCTCACCTCCTGCGTCCGCCAGTTGCACCAGGTCACCTTCGCGCAGGGCGTCCGGCGGGTTGTCGATAACCTGATCTGTGGCTTGCAGGCCCTGGTCGATCACCAGTCGTTCGCCCAGGTCGAGGCCGATATGGATGCTGCGCAGGTGCACGTGCCGGGAACCGTCGATCAGCGCCACCTGGGTGCCCTGGGCGCGGAAGATCAAGGCGCTGGCGGGGATGCTCACGCCGTGGGTGTCGGCGGGAATCGCCAGGCTCGCCTCGGCGTAGTCGCCGGGCATCAGAGCGCCGTCCGGGTTGGCGGCGACGAACTGCGCCAGCAGGGTGCCGGAGCGCGGGTCGATGGCGGTGGAGTCGCCCACCAGTTGCGCGCGAAAGTGCTGGCCCGGGTGCTCGGGCACGCTCAACTGCGCTTCCAGGCCGGGGCGGATCACGCTGGCGTAGTTCTGCGGAATCGGTACGTAGAGCCGCAGTTTGTGGGTGTCTGCCAGGTCGAACAGTTCCGGGTCGCTGTCGTTGTCGGCCTTGATCAACTGGCCGATGTCGGTGTGGCGGCCGGTGATGGTGCCGGCGAACGGCGCGCGAATGGTCTTGTAGTCTTCCAGCGCCGTGAGCCGTGCGTAGTCGGCGGCGGCTGCGTCAGCATTGGCCTTGGCCGCGGCGGCGTTGGAGCTTTTTTCATCGGCTTCCTGGCGCGATACCGAATGGCTGGCCAAGAGGTGCTGCCAGCGCTCGGCGGTGGTCTGGGCCAGCCGCGCGTTGGCTTGCTCCTGGATCATCCGCGCCCGGGTCTGGGCCACTTGCTGATCCAGGTCGGGGCTGTCGATATGGGCCAGCACTTGCCCGGCGGTCACCTTGGCGCCTATGTCCTGGGTCCAGTCCTTGAGGTAGCCGCTGACCCGGGCGTGGATCGGTGCCTTGCTCCAGGCTTCCAGGTGCGCCGGTAGGCGCAGGGTGTCGCCCAGTAGGTTGTGCTGCGGCTGGAACACCAGCACCTGCGGCACGGCGGCGGTTTCGGTCCAGGCGACCACGGCCCGTTCATGCCGGGTACGTGCGGCCAGGCCGCTGGCCACCAGCAGGGCGGCCAGGCTCAGGCCGCCTATGCCCAGCAGCATCAGGCGTTTGCGCGAAGGGGTGTGATCAGGCGACATGGGTGTTTTCTCCAGCAACAGCGGATTGGGGACGGCGGCCGTGGACCAGGCTGAAGACCACGGGGACAAAAATCAGGGTGGCGACGGTGGCGAGGAGCAGCCCGCCGATCACCGCGCGGCCCAGGGGCGCGTTCTGTTCTTCGGACAGGGCCAGGGGCAGCATGCCGATGATCATCGCCAGGGCGGTCATGCACACCGGGCGAAAGCGCGTGTAGCCGGCTTCCAGGGCGGCCTTGAGGGCATCGCCGTGCTCCGCCAGGCGCTCGCGGCAGAAACTCACCACCAGGATCGAGTTGGCGGTGGCCACCCCCATGCACAGGATGGCCCCGGTCAGCGCCGGCACCGACAGCGAGGTGCCACTCAAGAACAGCATCCACACGATCCCGGCCAGGGCCGCCGGTAGCGCGGTGATGATCACGAACGGATCGACCCAGGACTGGAAGTTGACCACGATCAGCAGGTAGATCAGCACCACCGCCCCCAGCAGGCCCAGGCTCAGGCCGCTGAAGGCTTCATGCAGGGCGTCGATCTGCCCGTGCAGGCTGACCGTGGCGCCCTTGGGCCGCAGGGCTGCGGCGTCGTCCAGGACCTTTTGCATGTCGTGGGCCACGGCGCCCAGGTCACGCCCCTGGACGTTGGCGTACAGGTCCAGTGTGGGCTGGATGTTGTAGTGGCTGACCACCGCCGGGCTCTCGCCCCGGGAGATGTCTGCCAGGCCGCCGAGGATCTGCGACTGGCCGTTGCTGCCGGTGACCGGCAGTGCCTCCAGGGCCGGCAGGCTGTCCAGGCGGTACTGCGGGGTGGCGGCGACGATGGAGTAGGACACGCCGTTCTTCGGGTTGAGCCAGAAGGTCGGCGCCACCTGGGAGCTGCCGGCCAGGGAGGCCACCATGCTGTTGGTCACGTCGCGCTCGGTGATCCCCAGGCCATTGGCCCGCAGGCGGTCGACCTTGACCTGCAAGGACGGGTAGCCGGTGGACTGCTGGATGCGCAGGTCGGCGATGCCCGGCACATGCTGCAGGCGCCGTTGCAGTTCCAGGGCGAAGGCGCGGTTGGCTTCGGCGTTGGGCCCGGAGATTTTCACGTCCAGCGGGGCCGGGGCGCCGAAGTTGAGGATCTGGCTGCTGATGTCCGCCGGCAAAAAGGCGAACTGGCTGCCCGGGAAGCTTTCCGGCAAGGCTTGGCGCAGTTGCTTCACGTAGTCGGCGCTAGGGGCGTGGCCGGGTTTCAGGGTGACCTGGATATCGCCGTCCTGGGGACCGATGGTGCCGCTGTTGCTGTAGGCCATGTCGATGCCGCTCAGGGGGATGCCGATGTTGTCGATGATGCTGTCCAGTTGTTCCGGCGGGATTACTTCGCGGATGCGCCCTTCGATGCGGTCGAAGGCCGCCGCGCTTTCCTCGATCCGCGTGCCCAGGGGCAGGCGCACGTGCAGGGCCAGGGCGCCGGCGTCGGTGGCGGGGAAGAAGTCCTGGCCCAGGCTTGGCAGCAGGGCGAAGGACGCCAGCACACAGGCAAGAAAGCCGAGGATGAAGCTCTTGCGCCGGCCCAGGGCCAGGTGCAGCAGGCCGTGATAGGTGTCGCGCACGTTGGAGAAGCGCGCCTCGAAACCCTGCTGGAAGGCCAGCAGCCCGCGCACCAGGGCATTGCGCGGCTTGGCGTGCTGTTCGCCTTCGTGGTGGTTGATGAAAGCATCTTCCGGGTGATGCCCGGGGCCTGCTTCCGGCGTGTGCGGCTTGAGCAGGTACATGGCCAGGGTCGGCACCAGGGTCCGCGAGAGGATGAACGAGCTGGCCATGGCGAAGATCACCGCCAGGGCCATGGGCCGGAACAGGTAGCCGGCGATGCCTTGCAGCAGGAACATCGGCACGAAGACGATGCAGATGCACAGCAGCGAGACGAAGGCCGGGCCGACGATCTGCTTGGCGCCGTCGAGGATCGCGTCCTTCACTGCCTTGCCCTGTTCCAGGTGCCAGTTGATGTTTTCGATGGTCACCGTGGCGTCGTCCACCAGGATTCCCACCGCCAGGGCCAGGCCGCCCAGCGTCATGACGTTGAGGGTCTGGCCACTGACGGCCAGCAGGGCGATGGCCGCGAGCACCGCCAGGGGGATCGAGGCGGCAATGATCAGGGTCGAGCGCCAGCTGCCGAGGAACAGCAGGATCATCGCGCTGGTCAGCAGGGCGGCGATGATGCCCTCACGAGCCACGCTGCCCACCGACTGCTTGACGAACACCGAGGCGTCCCCCAGCAGCGAAGTCTTCAGCGCTGGCGGCAGGGTTTCGTTGATCCGCGGCAGCATCTGGCGGATGCCGTCGACGATCGACAGGGTGGAGATATTGCCGTTCTTCAGCGCCGGCATCAGCACCGCGCGGCGTCCGTCGACCCGCACGATATTGGTCTGCGGCGGCGAGCCGTCGCGCACGTGGGCCACCTGGCCGATGGTGATCAACGCACCGTCCACGGTCTTGATCGGCAGGTCGTTGAGCTCCTCGATGGCGGTCGGGCTGTTGTTCAGCAGCACCGTGTATTCATCGCTGCCGAGCTTGGCGGTGCCCACCGGGATGATCTGGTTCTGCGCTGCCAGGGCGTTGCCCACGTCCTGGGCCGACAGGCCCTTGGCGGCCAGGGCTTGTGGGTCCAGGTCGAGGGTGATCTGCCGTTGTTTGCCGCCCATGGGCGTGGGCATGGCCAGGCCGGGCAGGGCGCTCAGGGGCAGGCGGATGTTGTTCTGCACCAGGTCGCGGATCTTCGCTTCCGACAGGCTCGGGCTGGAGAAGGCCATCTGCAGGATCGGCACCGTCGAGGCGCTGTAGTTGAGAATCAGCGGCGGGGTGATGCCCGGTGGCATCTGCTTGAGCACGGTTTGTGAAACGGCGGTCACCTGGGCGTTGGCGGTGCGGATATCGACCCCGGGCTGGAAGAAGATCTTGACGATGCCCATGCCCGGCAGCGACTGCGATTCGATGTGCTCGATGTCGTTGACCGTGGTGCTCAGTGAGCGCTCGTAGGTGTAGATCACCCGCCCGGCCATGGCCTCCGGCGACAGGCCGTTGTACTGCCAGACCACCGCCACCACCGGAATGCCGATGTCGGGGAACACGTCGGTGGGGGTACGCAGGGCCGCCAGGGGCCCGATGATGCAGATGAAAATCGCCAGCACGATGAACGTGTAGGGCTTGAGCAGTGCGGTCTTGACCAGCCCGAGCATGCCGAAAACCTCCGAGGGAGTGGGATTGCAAACCTCGGCAGCCTGCAGCGACCCACCTAACACGCGGCTTTCAGCCAGGTGAAGGAAGTTTTAGCTAAGGCCTGTATTTCCTTTCATGTGGATTCATTTGTTCTCGCTCCGGGGCCTCGACAAGCTGGATCGGCATCGACACAGGCGATTGTCTCGGGCCTGCGCCGCACTCATTACTGTCATTTGCGAGGTTTCTTCCATGTCCCTCAAACCCTTGTTGCTGCTGCCGGGCCTGGGCCTTATGTGCCTGCTTTCGGCCTGTGCCGGGCCGCTGCCCAAGGCCGATCCGCAGCAGGCCTGGATCGATCTTTCCCCGGAGTCGCCCAACGACTTGCTGGCCGACAGCGTCGATGGCAAGCGCCTGAACGATGGCCGCTACTTCCAGGTCAGCCCCGGCCAGCACCAATTGCAGATGGCCTTGCTGCAAGGGGCCAACGGCAACTCGGCGCAGCCTGAATGCCTGGGCCGCCTGGACTATGCCGGGTTCAAGGCCGGAGGCCATTACCAACTGCTGGAATCGAGCCAGGGCGAGGAGGTGCGCGCCGCGCTGCTGGATGCCCAGGGTCGGCAAGTGGCCCAGAGCCGGCCGTTCAGCTGCCTGTAAACGTTTTTTTAACTGTCGAGGTACTGCTTCATGACACTCAAACCATTGCTGCTGATCCCCGCCCTGGGCCTGACATGCCTGCTTTCTGCCTGTGCCGGGCCCATGCCCCAGCCCGACCCCAGCCAAGCCTGGATCGGCCTGCAGGAAGAGGCGCCCAACGACCTGATGGCCGAACGGGTGGACGGGCAGAAGATCGACGATGGCCGCTATTTCCAGGTCAAGCCCGGTGCTCACCGCCTGGACGTGACCCTGTTTGAAGAGAATGTCGGCGATTCCAACCAGCAAGACTGCAATGGCCATGTCAGCTACAGCGGCTTCAAGGCCGGCGAGCATTACAAACTGGTGGAGTCGAGCCTGGGCACCGAAGTGTCGGCGCGCTTGTACGACGCCAAGGGTAAGCAGGTGGCCAGTACCCATGACTTTGCGTGCATGCCGGGCTGACCGGTCCGTTTGCGCAGCTCGAATCAGGACGTTTCGCTCAATGGAAAGAGACAGGGCTGACTACAGGTTCATGGCGGGCCACGGGATGATAGGGGCCTGTTTCCTGTCAATCGGGCATTGCTCATGAATCAACAGGCGCAAGCGGCAAACACATCCACCGACGTGGCATTTGGTGAAGTAGCGTTGATGATCGTCGCCGCCCGGCAACGGGCGGTGCGAGCGGTGAACACTGAACTGGTGGAACTGTACTGGCAGGTCGGGGCCTATATCAGCCGCAAGATCGAGGCGGCGGAATGGGGCGATGGTGTGGTCCAGCAATTGGCGGATTACCTGGCGCGGCAACAGCCGGGCCTGCGGGGGTTTACCCGGGCGAACCTGTTCCGCATGCGGCAGTTTTACGAGGCTTATCGTGATCACGAGAAAGTCGCACCACTGGTGCGACAATTGCCCTGGAGCCACCATCTGGTGGTCATGGGGCAGAGTAAAGGGCCAAGGGAGCGTGAGTTCTACCTGGATCTCGCGGTCCGGGAGCAGTGGTCACGGCGCGAGCTGGAACGGCAGATCAAATCCGCCCTGTTCGAACGCACGCTGACCCGCCCGGCAAGCGTCTCGGCAGCGGTGAGACAAACCCACCCCGAGGCTCTGAAGGTATTCAAGGATGCCTACATGGTGGAGTTTCTCGACCTGGCCCAGGGGCATGACGAAGCCGATCTGCATCAGGGCCTGGTGCGCCAGCTCAAGGATTTCCTGATCGAAATGGGGCGCGACTTCTGCTTTGTCGCTTCAGGCTATCCGTTGCAGGTTGGCGGGCGCGATTTCGCCCTGGACCTGCTGCTGTTCCATCGTGGCTTGAATTGCCTGGTGGCCGTTGAACTCAAGGTCGGGCGCTTCGAGCCGGAGTACCTGGGCAAGCTGGACTTTTACCTGGAGGCCCTGGACCGCCAGGTGCGCAAACCCCACGAAAACCCGGCCCTGGGTGTGTTGCTCTGTGCCAGCAAGGAGGACGAGGTGGTGGAATATGCCCTCAACCGCTCACTGTCGCCGGCGTTGATCGCTGAGTACCGGACCCAACTGCCAGACAAGAAACTGCTGCAGGCCAAGTTGCAGGAGTTTTATGCCCTGGACACGCAAGCGCGGTGAGTCTGGCGGCCATCTTGTGCGGGCGCTCCAAAGTGCTCTCGTGAGTCGGATGAACACCAAGGACCGCACCCCAGCCGTTGCGCTTGCCCCTTGTTCAGTCTGGTTCACTGCCGAACCAGTCCGCCAGGCGCGCGCTGGCTTGCTCCTTGACCTCGGCGTTGATGTGGGCGGCCACGGCCACCACTGAACCGGCCAGCAGCCCAAAGTCATCCGCGTATCCGACACCCGGGATCAGGTCGGGGATGATGTCCACGGGCAGCACGAAGTAACCCAGGGCAGCGTAGATGGTGGTCTTGGCCCAGATCGGGGTTTGCGGTCGTTGCGCGGCGTAGTAGAGCCAGAGGGTTTTCTGGATCAAGGTCCGGCCGGTTCGCGAGGCATAGCGGCCGATCTTGCGCCAGAGGCACTGTTCAAGGGATTGGGTGGTCGACATGGCGTACTCCTGGGGGATACAGGTCCAGGCCATAGTCGCCGCCTGCGCGGTTGACCGGCAGAGGCCAATCTTTCCCTGGCCACTTGCGTCGTAGGAGCCGGCTTGCCGGCGAAGAGACCGGGCCTGGCGCCGTGAGTCCTGTGTCAGGTCAGCGGCGCCGGCGAGGGCGCGTTCGCTGGCAAGCCAGCTCCTACCGGGTGGCGAGGCGCTGTGCCATTCAAGGCTGCCGACGGGCTTCCAGGCGCTGGAACAGCAGCATGCCCACGAGCATGGCCAGGACAAACACCCAGGCTTGCCAGTGCCCGCTCGGCAACAGCACCAGGGCCGGCCCCGGACAGATCCCGGCAATGCCCCAGCCGATGCCGAACAGCAGGCTGCCGCCGATCAGGCGCCGATCCACGCCGCGCTTGGGCGGAATCTGCATCGGTGCTCCCAGCCATGCGTGCGACCGGCCCATGGCCCAATGGAAAGGCCACCAGGCCACTGCGATGGCACCGAGCATCACCAGCGCTAGGGACGGGTCCCAGGTTCCCGCCAGATCGAGAAAGCCCAGGACCTTGGCCGGGTTGGCCATGCCCGCCAGCAACAGGCCGATGCCGAACAGCAGGCCGGCGATAAAGGCGCAGAGTTTTCTCATGCCGTCAGCCCCAGCAGATGCCGAAGCACCCAGACAGTGGCGAAGCCCGTGGCCATGAAGCACAGGGTGGCGATGAGCGAACGGGGTGACAGCCGGGAAATGCCGCACACGGCGTGCCCGCTGGTACAGCCGGCGCCATAGCGAGTGCCGATGCCCACTAGCAGGCCGGCGCTGACCAGGCCGAACAGACCGCTCTGGAACTCGGCGGCCGGCAGGGCGTGAAACAGGCCCCAGAGCAGGGGCGCGAGCAGCAGGCCGAGAATGAACAGCGCCTTTTCGCCCCAGCCGTCGCTGCCGGGTTGCAACAGGCTGCCGAGCAGTCCGCTGATCCCGGCGATGCGCCCGTTGGCGACAATCAGCAGCCCGGCGGCGAGGCCGATCAATGCCCCTCCAGCCAGGGCCGACCACGGTGTGAAATGCAGGTAATCCAAAAGCATATCGAGTTCCTCGTAGGAGCCGGCTTGCCGGCGAAGGGGCCGCTCGTGGCGCCGCTATTTTTCCCTTGCAAGGCCAGCGTCGGTGAGGCCGCCTTCGCTGGCAAGCCAGCTCCTACGGGTGGTGGTGCGTAGGTTGATGTAGGAGCCGGCTTGCCGGCGAAGGGGCCGCTCGTGGCGCCGCTATTTTTCCCTTGCAACGCCAGCGTCGGTGAGGGCGCCTTCGCTGGCAAGCCAGCTCCTACGGGTGGTGGTGCGTAGGTTGATGTAGGAGCCGGCTTGCCGGCGAAGGGGCCGCTCGTGGCGCCGCTATCTTTCCCTTGCAACGCCAGCGTTGGTGAGGCCGCCTTCGCTGGCAAGCCAGCTCCTACGGGTGGTGGTGCGTACGTTGATGTAGGAGCCGGCTTGCCGGCGAAGGGGCTCAACGGGATAGCCAGCCCAAGGCACCAGCCGCCAGCAGCAGCCCGGCCAATATGCCGGTGATGGCGAACAGCTGTTGCAGGCGCGGGCCGGCCAGGTGGCTGGCCACCTGGCGCCCCAGCACTAGCCCCAGCACAGCTCCCAGGGCAAAGGGCGCGCCCACCGCCCAGTGCATCACCCCGCTGACGCTGGCGGTCACCACACTGCCCAGAGACACCAGGGCGATCACCGCCAGCGAGGTGGCGACGATGCTCTTGCTGTCCAGGTTGGTGTAGCGACTCAAGGCCGGGATGATCACGAAGCCGCCGCCCACCCCCAACAGCCCGGAGAGCAATCCGGACAGCATGCCGGTAAAGGTCAGCGCCCGGGCGCAGGGCAGGGTCCAGCGTAAGCGCCCCTGGGCCGGATTGAGCACGCAGGGCAGGAACGCCGGACGTGGCGCCGCCTGGCCTTGTTTCAACTCCAGGCTGGCCTTGCGCAAGATCCGCCCGCAGGCGTACAGCAGCACCAGTGAGAACAGCAGCGCCAAGGGCAGGTTCGGCAAACGGTGGGCCAGCCACAAGCCCAGCGGCGCCATGAGGATGCCGATGCCGGCGACGAAGCCCGCCGCGCGGTAGCGCACGATGCCTTGGCGCAGCCCCAGCACCGCGCCGACGCTGGCCGCCAGGCCCACCGCGAGCAAGCCGATAGGGGCTGCCTCGACCATGCTCAGGCCCAAGCCGAAGACCAGCAGTGGCACCGCGAGGATGCCGCCGCCGGCCCCGGTCAGGGCCAGGATTGCACCAATGATTGCCCCTAGCCCGGCGCCCAGCAGAGTGTGTTCATTCATGCTTTCGGGGTGTCCGTGGGCAGGTGCGGCTGCGCCAGCCATTCATGGCCCTTGAGCATGCCGCGCCAGTACAGCGGCGGCAGGATCCGTTCCTTCAGCCACCAGGCGCGGCGGGTCGGCTGGCGGCCGTCCAGTAGCCAGCTCGGGAAGCTTGGGGCGAGCTTGCCACCGTAGGTGAATTCGGCAAGGACGATCTTGCCCCGTTCCACGGTCAGCGGGCAGGAGCCGTAGCCATCGTATTGCGCCAGCTGGGTCAGGCGCTTGAGGGCCACCAGCACGTTGTTGGCCACCACCGGTGCCTGTTTGCGCGCTGCGGCGGCGGTCTTGGCGTTGCTGGTGTTGGTGACGTCGCCCAGGCCGTGGATGTTGACGAAGTGCTTGTGGCGCAAGCTGCCGGGGTCGACGTCGACCCAGCCGGCAGCGTCTGCCAGCGGGCTGCTACGGATGAAGTCCGGGGCGCACTGCGGCGGCACCACGTGCAGCATGTCGAAGGCGCGCTCCAGGGTTTCCTGGCTGCCGTCGGCCAGGGTGCGGACAAAGGTCGCGCGCTTGGCCGGGCCGTCCACCGCCACCAGGTTGTGGCCGAAGGCGAGGTCGACGGCGTATTTCTTGATGTACTCCATCAGCGCCGGCACGTAGTCGGCAACGCCAAACAACACGCCGCCGGCGTTCAGGAAACTCGGTTTGATCGGCCCCAGGCGGCCGTTGCGCAGCCAGTGGTCGCAGGACAGGTACAGGGCCTTCTGTGGCGCCCCGGCGCACTTGATCGGCATTGGCGGCTGGCTGAACAGCGCCTCGCCCTGTTGCAGTTGCTGCACCAGCTGCCAGGTGTAGGGCGCCAGGTCGTAGCGGTAGTTGGAGGTCACGCCATGGCTGCCCAGAGTCGCCGGCAGGCCGTCGATGGCTGCCCAGTCGAGCTTGAGCCCGGGGCAGACGATCAACTGGTCGTAGGCCAGCACCCGGCCATCGGCCAGGACCAGGGCATTGTTGTGCGGCTCGAACTGGCTGACGGCATTCTGGATCCACTTGACGCCCTTGGGCATCAGCGCGGCCATGTCGCGCACCGTGGACTCGGCGCTGAACACGCCGGCGCCTACCAAGGTCCAGCCAGGCTGGTAGTAGTGGGTCTGGGCCGGATCGATGATCGCCACGTCCAGGTGGGGATCGCGGGACAGCAGGCTGGCGGCAACGGCGATGCCGGCGGCACCGCCGCCGACGATCAGCACCTGGTGGCTGCCGTCGACGGCGCGCAGGGCTGGGTTGATGGGACGCATGGCAAGGTCTCCGTGTGGAGTAGTTATAGGGTGTTAAGGGGCAGCTTCAGGTAGCTCACGCCGTTGTCCTCGGGCTCGGGAAAGTGCCCGCTGCGCATGTTGACCTGCACCGAAGGCAGGATCAGCACCGGCATGTCCAGGGTGGCGTCGCGGGCTTCGCGCATCTTCACAAAGCTGTCTTCGTCGATGCCCTGGTGGATATGGATGTTGTTGGCTCGCTGCTCGGCGACGGTGGTCATGTACTGCAGTTCGCGGCCGTTGGGCAGGTAGTCGTGGCACATGAACAAGCGGGTCTGGGGGGGCAGGGCGAGGATCTTGCCGATCGAGCGGTACAGGGTTCGCGCATCGGCCCCGGGGAAGTCGCAGCGGGCGGTGCCGTAGTCGGGCATGAACAGGGTGTCGCCGACAAAGGCCACGCATTCGTCAGCGACGTGTACCAGGTAGGTCATGCACGCCGGAGTATGTCCCGGAGTGTGCAAGGCCCTGGCCTGGAGTTGGCCGATGGCGAATTCGGCGCCGTCGGCCAGCAGTACGTCGAACTGGCTGCCGTCGCGAGCGAACGCCGGGGCTTCGTTGAACAGCGCGCCGAAGACTTTTTGCACCTGGGTGATCTGGTTGCCGATGGCCACCTGGGCCCCCAGTTGCTCCTTGAGATAAGCCGCGGCGGACAGGTGATCGGCGTGCACGTGGGTTTCCAGGATCCAGTCGACCCGGGCGTCCAGCTCCTTCACCCGAGCGATCAGCCGGTCGGCGGATTCGGTGCGGGTGCGGCCGGATTTCGGGTCGTAGTCCAGCACGCTGTCGATCAGTGCGCAGCGGCGGCTGGCCAGGTCCATCACCAGGTAGCTGATGGTCCAGGTATGGCTGTCGAAAAAGGCGTCTACACGCAGCGTGTCGCTGATGATCATGGGGCACTCCAGGCAATGAAGGTGAGGGCAGTCTGCGCTGTCGCTCGTCCCTTGGACCGTCAATAAACGTGCCAACCCGAAACGCCTTGATTGGCCGCCTATTCATTGAAGTAGAAGGCCTGGGAGGTTGCCATCAGCATTTTTTCAGGTCGACTGACAGCGTTTGTTGGCAGTGATATGGCAGTTTGTGGCAGAAAATGGCAGAAAGTCGCGGCGTGCTTTAAGCTGCCGCCACTGCTCTGGAGTCACCATGTCCCTGATCGCCACCGACCTTGCCCAGTCGCAGATGTCTGCCCTGGTGTCCTACCTCGAACACGACCCGCAACCGACCATCGTGCTCGACACCGGCTACAACATCATCGCCGCCAACACCGCCTACCAGCGCCAGTTCGGGGTGGCCGGCAAACCCCATGTCGGTGCCAAGTGCTACCAGGTGTCCCATCAGTTTGCCGTGCCCTGCGACCAGGCCGGCGAGCACTGCCCGATGCGCAAGGCCCACGCCAGCCGGGTGCCGGAGCGCATGCTGCATATCCATCACACGCCCCGCGGGCCGGAGCATGTGGACGTCGAGCTGCGTCCGATCATCGGCGCCTCGGGGGCGGTGGTGGCTTATGTCGAGCGCCTGAGTTCGGTGGCGGTGGCTTCGGTGCAACCCCAGCGCAAGGGCCTGGTGGGGCGTTCGCCGGCGTTCAACGAGGCCTTGAGCGCCTTGCAGCGGGCCGCCCCGGCGCCGATCCCGGTACTGCTCCAGGGGGAGTCCGGCACCGGCAAGGAGTTGTTCGCCCGTGCCCTGCACGACGGCAGCCCCCGGGCCAGCGGGCCGCTGGTGGTGGTCGATTGCACCGGCCTCACTGAGACCCTGCTGGAGAGCGAACTGTTCGGCTACGAAAAGGGCGCCTTCACTGGCGCCCTGCAACGCAAGATCGGCCTGGCCGAAGCGGCCCACGGCGGCACCTTGTTTCTCGATGAAATCGGTGAGGTGCCGTTGGCCATGCAGGTCAAGCTGTTGCGCCTGATCGAGTCCGGCAGCTTCCGTCCGGTGGGTAGCCTGCGTACCGTGCACTCGGATTTCCGCCTGGTGGCGGCGACCCACAAACCGCTCAAGGAAATGGTCGCCGCCGGGACCTTCCGCCAGGACCTGTACTACCGCATCAGCGCCTTTCCGATCCGCTTGCCGGCACTGCGTGAGCGTAGCGACGACTTGCCGTTGCTGATCGACAGCCTGTTGCGCCGCCTCGATCCCGGGGTGGTGCCGCGGGTCGACCCCCAGGCCCTGGAGCAACTACGCCTGTACACCTATCCGGGCAATATCCGCGAGTTGCGCAACATTCTGGAACGGGCACGGCTGTTCAGTGACGATGGGGTGATTCGCCTGCAGGACCTGCCGCTGGAACTGCGCAGTCCGCAGCCAGCGGTTGCGCCCGCCCGGCGCCGGCCGCCCAAGGACCTGGAGCAACTGGCTCACGCCCTGCAAGTGTTCGACGGCTCGCGCAGCGAACTGGCCAAGGCCCTGGGCCTGAGTGAACGCACGCTGTATCGACGCCTCAAGGCGTTGGGCCTGTAGCCGCAACGGCATGCACCTTGGCGGCGGTCGAGTGGGCGGCGAAGTCCGGTTCCGCCTTACGCGAGGCGTTCCTGGGAAGGCAAGTCGCAGGCCATGACCCACATGCCGATCTGCTCCAGGTCGGTATCGAACGGCACTTCGCCGACTTGCTGCAAACCGGCGCTTTCATAGAAGCGCCGGGCGCCGATATTGCTCTTCAGCACATCCAGCCACAGGCAGGTTTCGCCAGCCTGGCTCGCGCGCTCCATCAGTTCATGCAGCAGGCGCCGGCCATAGCCTTTGCCGGCCTGGGACTTGAGCAGGTAGATCTTCTGCAGTTCGGCGCCGGGGAGGCCGCTGCCCGGCGTCGGCCGGTGCCAGTTGAGCTTGGCAAAACCCAACGGTTGCTGTTGCGTGTCCAGGGCCAGCAGCCAAAGGTGTTGGTCGCGGGCCTCCAGGGAGTTGCGCAGGGCCTCATCGGAGAAGTCCTGGGCGAGAAACTGGCGCAGCCCTTCGGCGCTCCAGATCGAGACGAAGTGCTCGCGGTAGGTGGCTTCGCCAATGGCCTGGAGGGCCTCGATATCATCGTTTCCGGCTTCACGCAGAGTGATCATCTTCCGCTCCTTGAAGGCCGCCCGGGGCGGCACCTGGTTGGGGGCCAGTGGCTGGCGCCAGGCCCCGGCCCGGCAGCTTAACCCGGCCCGGTGACGGGCTCCAGTGATCAGTGGTGCGAGGGCAGTCGCAGCGCAGGGCACGATGGCGACGCCTCGCGGTCGTAGTTTTAGCCCCCCTTAAATCCGCAGTGCTGGCCCCGCACCAGCCTTGCAGGCCCTGATGGAGACGCCATGAGCCAGGCCGTACTCGCTTCCGAAACCAATCGACGCCAACTGCAGCAGATCATCTCCGGGCTGTCCGACGGGGTGATCCTGCTGGAAACCGACAAGACCCTGCTCTGGGCCAACGATGCGGCGCTGGCCATGCACGGGGTCAGTGAAGTCAGCCAACTGGGCACCGATGTTCGCCAATACGCCCGGCGCTATGCCTTGCGCTACCGCAACAATCACCCGCTGGCCCTGGACAGCTACCCCATCAACCGGGTCGCTGCCGGCGAGACCTTCAGCGATGTGGTGGTGGAGGTCCGGGCCGAGATCGACGGTGAAGCTCGGCACTGGGTCCATCGGGTGCGCAGCATGATCCTGCGTGACAGCCAGGGTGCGGCGGAGTCGCTGGTGCTGATCCTCAGCGATGCCACCGACTGGGCCAGCGCCGAGCAGCGCTTCGAGAAAACCTTCAATGCCAATCCGGCGCCCGCGGTGATCTGCCGCCTCAGTGACCTGCGCTACATCAAGGTCAACCAGGGCTTCCTGGAGATGACCGGCCACGCCCGTGACCAGGTGATCGGCCGCTCGGTGTACGAACTGGATGTACTGGAGCATGCCGAGCAGCGCGACCTGGCCATCGAACGCCTGAACCAGGGGGCAACCATCCCGCAGATGCAGGCCGAACTGCGCTTGCCCGACGGTGGCAGCAAGCTGGTGGTGGTCGCCGGCCAGCCCCTGGATATCAGTGATGAAGACTGCATGCTGTTTTCCTTCATGGACCTGGAACCGCGGCGCAAGGCCGAAATGGCCCTGCGCCAGAGCGAGGAACGCTTTGCCAAGTCCTTCCGCCTGACGCCGGTGCCAACCCTGTTGTGCAGCGCCGAGCACCAGCAGATCGTCGACGTCAACGAAGCGTTCCTCAATACCTGTGGTTACGCCAGCGAGGAACTGCTGGGCAAGACCGTGCAGGCGATTGGTTTCATCGAGGAGTCCGAGGCCGGCGAGCGCTTGTTCGGCCGCCTGGAAAAACACGGCAGCCTTGAGGCCCAGGACCTCAAGGTGCGCAAGAAGGGCGCGGAGGTCATCGATTGTGTGGTGTCTGCCGATACCGTGAGCATCGAGGGCAGTCCCTGCTACCTGCTGGTGTTGATGAACATCACCGAGCGCAAGCGTTCGGAGCTGGAGTTGGTGACGGCGATCGAGGAGGTGATGCGTGACGCTTCGTGGTTCAGCCAGACCCTGATCGAAAAGCTCGCCAATGTCCGCAGCGCCAAGTCGGTGGCGACACCAGGGGCTTGTTCTGCCGACCTGACTGCCCGCGAGCGCGAAGTGCTTGGGCTGATCTGTCAGGGGCTGGCGGACAAGGAAATCGCGGCACAGTTGCAGCTGGCCCTGAGCACGGTGCGCAACCATGTGGCCACGCTGTATTCCAAGCTGGCGGTGCACAGTCGCGCCGAGGCCATTGTCTGGGCCCGCGAGCGCGGGCTGTTTGCCGGTGTGCAGCGCGTTCGCAAGCGTTGAACCAGTGCAAACGCACTAGCTGGACCAGTACAAATGGCGCTTCTGCGCCGCGTGGCGATTTCTTAGGCTGTGAGCATCCGGGGGGGCGAAGCATCCCCTCGGATTTTTTGATCCCACAGCGGAAGGAAAGCCAAGATGCGTAGCGAACAGATCAAGGGTGCCGTGGACAAGGTGGCCGGCAAGGCCCAGGACAGCCTGGGCGAGTGGCTGGACGATCCGCAAATGCAGGCCCAAGGCCTGGCCCGGGAGGCCACTGGCGAGCTACAGGAACGTTATGGCCAGACCCTCGACCAGGCGGCGCGTCTGCTGCGGGAGAAACCCTGGCTGAGTGTGGCGTTGCTGGCGGGCGCCGGCCTGTTGGCGGGTCTGCTGCGGCGGCGCTGAGGTGCCGGCAGTGATCACCCAGGCGCAATTGCGCGTCTGCATCGAACAGCGCCTGGCGCCCCTGGCCTGCAGCTTCAGCAACGCCGGCGACGGCACCCTGACCCTGCGAGTGTTCGAACCCGAGAGCGGCCGGGTCGACCTGGTGGTCACCGGCCTGAGTGCCAAGGCGCTGCAGAGCGAGGCCGACGTGTTGACGATGATCGACGAGCTGCTCTACGAACTGGACAGCAACTCCCTCAGACAGATCGAACTGGCGCCCTGAACGGCGCCGGGTGTCGCGGGATGGCGCAGCCGCCGGCCCTGCCTGTCTCTGCCCAGCCCGGGGCCGCGCTGACCGGGCCCCTCAGCTTTTTTCGACGATCAGGCTCGGCCGACAGTCCAGGCTCAGGCGCGCGCCGCCGCGTTCGCTGGTACCCACTTCAAGTTTGAAACCGTGCAGGCTGACAATCGCCGCGACGATCGACAGGCCCAGGCCAAAACCGCCCTGGGCATCGTTCTCATCCACCCGGTAGAAACGCCGGAACACTGCCGCCCGTTCTGCTGCGGGAATGCCTGGGCCGGAGTCCAGCACTTCCAGGCGTGAGCTGCCGTCGTCATCGATACCCCGCAGGATCACTTCGCCTCCCACTGGGGTGAACTTGATCGAATTGCTCAGCAGGTTGGCCAGGGCCTCGAACAGCAAGGCGCGGTCGCCGATGAGGCGGGGCAGGCTTGGCGGCACATCCAGTACCAGGCTCAGTTGGCCTTCCTCGGCCAGCGGCAGGTAGAAGTCGTGCAGTTCTTGCAACAACGGCAGCGGGTCGAGCTCGAGGAAGCCCGAGCGCCGCTGCTGGTCTTCCAGTTCGGAGATCCGCAGCAGCCCGCGAAAACGCGCCATCAGGGTGTCGGCTTCGGCCAGCAGTTGGTCCATCTGCAGGGCCTGGGGCGAGCCTTCCTCGGCCTGTTGTTGCAGGCGGTAGAGTTGCGCTCGCAGGCGGGTCAGCGGGGTGCGCAGGTCGTGGGCGATGTTGTCGCACACGCCCTTGACCTCGTGCATCAGCCGCTCGATGCGCTCGAGCATGGCGTTGACGATGGCCGCCAGCATGTCCAGTTCGTCACGCCGGTTAGACAGCGGCAGGCGCCGGGTCAGGTCGCCGGCGACGATGGCTTCGGCACTGTCCTGGATCTGCCGGATGCGCCGCAATGGCCGGCGCCGCAGCAGGTGCCAGCCGGCGGCCCCGGGAATGATGGTCAGGGAGATGCCCCAGAGCAGCGCGTGGAGGATGATCCGGGTCACCGCGAACAGCGAGCCGTTGTCGCGCACCAGCACCAGCCAGCGGCCGTCGCGGGTGTGGGTGGCCACGGCGTCGCAGCTGTACCGAGGCAGGTTCGGGTCTTCGGAGTCGATGCAGTTCTTCAGTTCGTGGATCTTGCCGTCCAGGGGCAGGTCGTCGGGGATCTGCCGGATCGGCCCGCTCAGCGGCCGGCGCTGTTCGTCGAACAGGCCGTAGGCGTCGATGGCGCGCATGTCGAAGGTCATGCTGGTGGTCAGTGCCTCCACCAGCTGGTCGCCCTCGAAGCGCGCGAACAGGTGCTGGCGCTGCATCAGCGAGTGCTTGGCCAGGCTGTCCAGGTAGGTGGAAACCTCGTAGTACAGCACCCCCATGAGGATGCAGCTCCAGGCCACGAACAGTGAACTGTAGAGGGCCAGCAGGCGGCTGCTGGAGGAGCGCCAGCCTTTAGAGGGGTTCAGCAATGACATAACCCGAGCCTCGCACGGTGCGGATCAACGGGGTCATGCCGGGCGGGTCGATCTTCTTGCGCAGGCGGCCGATGTGCACGTCGATCAGGTTGGTGCCCGGGTCGAAGTGATAACCCCAGACCTCCTCGAAGATCATCATCCGCGAGAGGATCTGCCCGGTGTTGCGCATCAGGAATTCCAGCAGTTTGTATTCGGTGGGCAGCAGGCTCAGCAGTTGATCGGCGCGGGTCGCCTCGCGGCTGATCAGGTTCAGTTCCAGGTCCGCGACCCGCAGGCTGGTGTCGAAATCCTTGACCGTGTTCTTGCGCCGCAGCAGCACCTCGACCCGGGCCGCCATCTCGTCGGAGGCAAACGGCTTGGTCAGGTAGTCGTCGCCACCGGCCCGCAGGCCGCGCACCCGCTCATCGACGTCGGAGAGGGCGCTGATCATCAGGATCGGCGTCGATACACCGATGGTGCGCAGGGTGGTGACGATGGCCAGGCCGTCCAGCTCCGGCAGCATGCGGTCCAGGGTGATCAGGTCGTAGTCGCCGCTCACGGCGCGCACCAGGCCCTCGCGGCCATTGTCCACCCAGTCCACGTCGAGGCCGTGGCTGCTCAGTTCGGCGACGATTTCCCGGGCGGTCACAGCGTCGTCTTCGATGGTCAGAATGCGGGTCATAGGCGTTACCTGTTTAGCGGTTCGTGACACAGGCGGGCATTTTGCCAAGAAACCGCCGCCGGGTTTCTAAAAAAACTTTCATCTGCGCCGCCGGGGCCCCGTCGGGACCTGGAACACGCCCATCCCAGGGGCCGCGTTGCCTGATATTATCGCGCCACTTTTGTTGCCAGGAGGCACATCCATGGGGAGCCTGTCCCGGGTCGGCTGGAAGCCATTGTCCTTTCTCTGCCTGATGGCACTGTGCAGCGATGCAGTGCTGGCGGCCAACCAACCCTGTTCCGGGCGCAAGGGCGGCATCGCCCGCTGCGACGGCGAGCTGTTCCTGTGCAACGACGGTTCCATCAGTGCCTCGAAAAAGAATTGCGCGCTGATGCTGGGCCCGCGTTCCAGCCCTCCGCGGGCCGAGCCCCTGCTGCGCGATGCCCAGGGCTGCATCTGCGGCAGCGGCAGTTTCTGCACCGGGCCCCGGGGCGGGGTGTACTGCCTGCCCCCCGGTGGCAATAAAAGCTACAAGCGGCATTGAAATCCCGATTGACCTTCTGTGTATCAAGGTGTTGTGCAATGAACTACGCATCACGTTTCAAAGGCCTGCTGTGGCTGTTGGTGGGCAGCCTGCTGCTGAGCCTCGCCGTGGATCTGGCGCTGCGCCTGCCGGGCTATCTGCAGGCCTATGCTGACGATCCCCGCTATGCGCGCTGGATGCTGGGGTATCGGGGGCTGGACATCTTGGTGATCGGCCTGATGGCGCTGATAGTGCCGGGCATCATGCGGCTCCTGGATTTTCGCCGTGCGGCCTGGCTGGCATTGCCGCTCTTTACCTTGTGGGGGCAGGGCATCGCGCAATTGACCCTGGCGGGCAACCTGCTGCTGGCGCTGTGGATCCTGGTGCTGGTGCTGCAATGGTGCTGGACCCGAGGCCGGGAGCTCTACCAGGGTCGGCGGGCCTGCGCGCCGGGCGGGCCGTGCAGAACGCCCGCCAGAAAACTCCCGGGCCGGTAAGTTGCACGATCAGGGATTATCTGTTTATCGCAACCCATTGAAATACAAGCGCTTATAAAGTTCGTGCAACTGGCACGGTGGCTGCACTTGTCCCTTCGAGACGTGTAACACCACTTTTCATGCCTGGAGCCGAACAACAATGAACAGACCCTCTGAACACCTGCTGGCCCCCGCGGATGCCTCGAGTCATCACTCGGGCGTGTCCTGGGCGGCGATCTTCGCCGGCGCGGCGGCGGCGGCCGCACTCTCGCTGATCCTCCTGCTGCTGGGCTTCGGCCTCGGCTTCTCCGCGGTTTCGCCCTGGGCCGGCAGCGGCATCAGCGCCAAGGGCCTGGGTATTTCCAGCATTGTCTGGCTGGCCGTGACGCAGATCATCGCCGCGGGCCTTGGCGGCTACATCGCCGGGCGCCTGCGGGTGAAGTGGGCCAACCTGCATGGCGATGAAGTGTATTTCCGCGACACCGCCCACGGCTTCCTCGCCTGGGCCGTGGCCACCCTGGTCACCGCGACCCTGGTGCTGGGCTCGGTCAGCAGCGTCATCAGCGGCGGCGTGCAGGCCGGCGCACAGGTGGCTTCCGGTGCCGCCAGCGCCATGACCCAGGTGGCCGGCCATGCTGCCAGCCAGGGCTCCCAGGACGACTACGGCTATTTCGTCGACAGCCTGTTCCGCGACGATCGCCCGGCGGTAGTCAGCGATGATGCGGCCCGGGGCACGGTGTCGCGGATCTTCGTGCGCACCCTGGGCAACGATGGCCAGCTTGCCCCTGAAGACCGCAGCTACCTGGCGCAACGGGTGGCCCAGCGCACCAACCTCAGCCAGGCCGACGCCGAACGCCGGGTCGACGAGGTGTTCACCAAAGCCCGCCAGACCGTGGAGGAGGCCAAGCAGGCCGCCAAGGAAGCTGCCGACACCGCGGCCAAGGTGGCTGCCTGGTCGTCACTGTGGATGTTTGTCGCGCTGCTGTGCGGGGCCTTTTTCGCCAGCCTGGCGGCGACCTTTGGCGGCCGCCGCCGGGACGCCGTGGTCTGGCTTGAAAGCGAGGTTCAGCCGCGCACCATTGCCCCCACCCCCGTTCACTGATCCAGGAGATTTCCCATGCGCTCATTACTCTTGTGGTTCCTCGGCGTGCCGATCCCGGTGATTATCCTGATCGCCCTGTTCGTGCACTAAGCGTCATCCTCAACGCGGGCTGACCGTTGTTCCTGCGCCGCTGCCGACCTCTGTCGGTCGCGGCTTCTTTGCACCCTGGGTCTCACTTTGGCACTCCGGCAGCAGCACTCGGGGGGGGCTGCACAGCGGTTTGCTTGGCCCAGATCAATGTTCGTCTGCGAAATAGCGACTAGATTGGCCCGCGCTCGGTCCCGACAGCTTTGGACCGGGGTGTTGTCGTATCCCGGCTGCAGGACCTCAAGCGGCAGGATGCCGGCAACCCCATTTACTTTTCACGGATGAACCCGCAATGCGTCAGATAGACCGCAACTTCGATATCCAGCCGCTGCAGCATGCGGACATGACCATCAGCCTCAACGGCCAATCGGTCACTGCCGCCCTGGGTGAAACAGTCCTCAGCGTGATCCAGGCCACCGGCCAGCGCCAAGTGGCACTCAATGACCACGGGCAACTGGTGGGGGCCTACTGCGGCATGGGGGTGTGCCATTGCTGTCTGGTGCAGATCGACGGCCGTCACAAGCGCCGTGCTTGCCAGACCCTGGTCAAGCCGGGCATGCAGGTGCAGACCCTGAGTAACCGCATCAGCGAGCCGGAGTCCAGCCTATGAGCCTCAATCCGGTGATTGTCGGGGGCGGGCCTGCGGGCATGGCTGCAGCCATCGAACTGGCCGCGCACGGCGTGCGCAGCACCCTGCTTGAAGAAGCCTCGCGCCTGGGCGGCGTGGTCTTTCGCGGTCCGTTGCGCGACGGCGTGCAACTGGACTACCTGGGGCCGCGCTACTGCGAGATGCTGGCCAAGCTGCACGGTGAGTTCGGCGACCACGAACAGTTGATCGAAGTGCGCCTCAACAGCCGGGTGATCGGCGCCGAGGGCAATCACGGCCTGGTGCTGCTGGACGCCGATGAACAGGTGCAGCAGGTGCCTTACTCGCAATTGCTGCTGGCGGCCGGTTGCCATGAGCGCAGCGTGCCGTTTCCCGGTTGGACCCTGCCCGGGGTCACGTTGCTCGGTGGCCTGCAGTTGCAGATCAAGAGCGGGGTGGTCAAGCCTCTAGGGCCGGTGGTGATCACCGGTACCGGTCCGTTGCTGCCGTTGGTGGCATGCCAACTGCACGCCTCGGGCGTGCGCGTCGCCGGGGTCTATGAGGCCAGCGCCCTGGGCAAGATCGCCAAGCAGAGCCTGGCCCTGCTGAACAAGCCGCAGCTGTTTCTCGACGGTCTGAGCATGCTGGCCTATCTCAAGCTCCACAGCATCACTCTGCGTTATGGCTGGGGCGTGGTCGAAGCCCAGGGCCAGGACGCCTTGAACGTGGTCACCGTGGCCCCGTATTCCAGCGACTGGCAGCCGGACATGGCCCAGGCCCAGCGTATCGCCGCGCAGACTCTGGCGGTGGGCTATGGCTTTATTCCCCGGACCCAGTTGAGCCAGCAGATGGGCCTGGATCACGGTTTCAGCGAGGACGGCTACCTGCGGGCCAACGCCAATGCCTGGCAGCAGAGCAGCGAGCCGCACGTTCACCTGGCCGGCGACATGGGCGGGATTCGCGGCGGTGAAGCGGCAATGCTCAGCGGCCGTATCGCCGCCTTGTCGATCCTCATGCAGCGCGATGTGCTGAGCAATGAGGAGGCCTTGCAACGGCGCCAGGGCTATGAGCGCAAGCTGGCTTCGATTCTGCGCTTTCGTGGTGCAGTGAACCGCTATACCGAGCGCGGCACTGGGCAGATCGACCTGCCCAAGGGCGACACGGTGATCTGCCGCTGTGAACACACCACCCGCAACGATATCGAACGTGCCCTGGCCCAGGGCGTGCAGGACATGGCCAGCCTGAAAATGCGCACCCGGGTGAGCATGGGCGACTGCCAGGGGCGGATGTGCGTGGGCTACTGCAGCGACCGCCTGCGCCAGGCCACCGGGCGCCAGGACGTGGGCTGGATACGCCCGCGCTTCCCCCTCGATCCGATTCCGTTTTCGGCTTTTCCGTCGTCCGACCAGGAGGTCTCTCAGCATGACTAAGCACTATGACGTGGTGATCGCCGGCGGCGGTGTGATCGGGGCGTCCTGCGCCTATCAGTTGTCCAAGCGCAAGGACCTCAAGGTGGCGTTGATCGACGCCAAGCGTCCAGGCAATGCCAGCCGCGCCTCGGCCGGCGGCCTGTGGGCCATCGGTGAGTCGGTGGGCCTGGGCTGCGGGGTGATCTTCTTCCGGATGATGTCGGCCAACCGCAAGCGCGAGGCCCAGGGTTCGGCAGTGCTGGTGGATTCCTCCACGCCACATATCCTGCCGCAGTCATTCTTCGACTTCGCCTTGCAGTCCAACGAGCTCTATCCGCGCCTGCACCGCGAGCTGGTGGGCATGCACGGCATGGATTTCAAGTTCGAGGAGACTGGGCTGAAGTTCGTCATTTATGACGAGGAAGACCGCCTGTATGCCGAGCATATTGTTGGCTGCATCCCGCACTTGGCGGATCAGGTGCGCTGGCTCGACCAAGCGGCCCTGCGCGCCTCTGAACCGACCATCACCCACGAAGCCAAGGGTGCCCTGGAGTTCCTCTGCGACCACCAGGTCAACCCCTTCCGCCTCACCGACGCCTACACCGAAGGCGCACGGCAGAACGGCGTGGATGTGTACTTCAACACCAACGTCACCGGGGTCCTGCACCAGGGCAACCGGGTCAGTGGGGTGACGACCGACGTCGCCGGGCTGTTCCACTGCTCGACCCTGATCAATGCCGCCGGGGCCTGGGCCGCCGAACTGAGCCTGCAGGCCACGGGCATCGAGATTCCGGTGAAGCCGGTGAAGGGCCAGATCCTCCTGACCGAGCGCATGCCCAAGCTGCTCAACGGCTGCCTGACCACCAGCGACTGCTACATGGCGCAGAAGGACAATGGCGAGATCCTGATCGGCAGCACCACCGAGGACAAAGGGTTTGACGTCAGCACCACCTACCCGGAGATCAACGGTCTGGTACAGGGCGCGGTGCGCTGCATTCCCGAACTGGCCAACGTCAACCTCAAGCGTTGCTGGGCCGGGTTGCGCCCGGGCTCGCCGGACGAGTTGCCGATCCTTGGGCCGATGGACGGGGTCGAGGGTTACCTCAATGCCTGCGGGCACTTCCGCACCGGCATCCTGACCTCGGCGATCACCGGGGTGCTGCTGGACAAGCTGGTGAACGACGAAGCCCTGCCGCTGGATATCACCCCGTTCCTGGCTCGGCGCTTTGCCGCGGTCCCGGAGAAGAAGGCCAAGCAGGCACTTCCCGCCTGATTGCCCTGCGCAGGTGCTGGCTTGCGGGCGAAGACCACCATGAGGGCGATGTAAAGCCTGTGGGCCTCTTCGCCGGCAAGCCGGCTCCTGCGTTTCGGGGTAGCGGCTGACCCCTCGCTACAACGGCTCAGGTGGCCGGGGTGTCGAGGAACACCGGCAACTGCTCGGCGTATTCGGCAAAGTCCCGCACTGCCGGGAATTGCCCGGGGCTGAACTGATCCGCAACCATCATCTGGCTGAAGCTCCAGGCCACCGCCAGGCTGATTGCGGCCTGGCCCAGGGAGCCATCCCGGGGCAATGGGCGTTTGCGCAACTCCTCCTCCAACTCGGCATAAGCCGCCTGCAACTGGCCGCCGACCCGCTCCAGCCAGGGGCCGTGCTGCTTTTCGGCAGGGCGCAGGTTTCTTTCGTAGACGATCTGTACCGCTTTCTCGCAGGCTGCCAGGGCCAGGCCGATCAGCCGCAACTCATGCAGGCGTTCCGGCACGGTTTTCGGCATCAGGCTCTTGGCCGGTCCGGCCAGGGTTTCCAGGTAATCGAGGATCAGGCTCGAATCCATCAGCACTTCACCGTCTGCGCAGACCAGGCTCGGCGCCTTGACCACCGGGTTGATCGCCTTGAACTGCTCGAAGGTGCTGAACACCGAGAGCGAGTGGTGCTCGAACGGCAGGTCCAGGCATTTGAGGCTGATGGCGACGCGGCGCACGTAGGGTGAGTCGAGCATTCCAATAAGCTTCATCAAGTGTTTCCTTGTCTTGAGCGGCGAAAGGGCGGGGGCGGCTAATGTAGCGGCATTGGATTTCTCTTGAACAGTGCCCAGTCGCGCTGTCGCCAGGTTTTGTGTGGCCGCAGTGGCAGGCCGGGTAACGGACCGCAGGGCCTTCGCGGTTCTCGACTGCGGCGTCCGCCTTGAGGGCGATGGCCGCCGCTGCCAACGGCTATCGGGATCGAGGCCCCAGGCACCACCAGGCCAGGCCCAGGGCCACACTGAACAGGCCGGTCAAGGCGCCCAGGGAACCGGCAAAGCTGTCCGCCCACAGACTCGCCAGCAGCCCACAAGCGGCGCTCATGGCCATCTGGATGAAGAAAAACAAGCCGGAGGCGCTGCCCGCTACTGCCGCATAGGGTTGCAGGATCGCCAGTTGGCAGGCGGGAATCGCCAGGCCCACCGAAATCATGATCGGCATCATCGGCAACACGATCGCCAGCAGGCTCTGAGGCCACAGGTTGCTGCTGATCAACAGCAGGCCCGAGCCTGCCAGGTTCAGCAGCGTGGCGCGGGCGATCAGGCGGTCGGCGCTGTGGCGGACCGCCAGGCGCTGGAACAACCGCGAGCCCAGTAGGTAACCCGCCACGGTGGCGGCGAACACCAGGGCGTAGGCCGTCGAGGACAGCCCCAGGCTGCGCTGCAGCAGGGCCGGCGATTGCAGGATAAAGGGGAAATAGGTGCAGTACAGGCAGCCAATGGCCAGCGAATAACGCATGAAGTAGGGCGTTTGCAGCAACCGCAGATACAACCGCGGCAGGCTTTCGGCATTGGGCTCGGCGCGGCGCGGTGGGCGGGTTTCTGCAAGCTTAAGCAGCATCAGCAACCACACCCCGGTGGCGATCAGGCTGAGGCTCAGGAACATTCCACGCCAACCCAGCAGGTTGTCGATCAGGCTGCCCAGCAGCGGCGCCAGCATCGGCGACAGGGCGATGCCCATGGACAACAGGCCCAGCACCCGCGCCTGTTCCTGGGGCTCGCAGCGGTCGCGGACCATGACCCGGCCGATCAGGGTGCCGCAGCAGCCACCCAGGGCCTGCAGCAGCCGTGCGGCCATCAGCACTTCGACGCTGCTGGCGAGCATGCACGCCAGGCTGGCAATCAGGTACAGCGCCATGCCCGCCAATAGCACCGGGCGCCGTCCATAGCGGTCGCAGAGAGGGCCGCCGAGCAGCATCGACAGGGCATAACCAAGCATGTAGAGGCTCAGGGTCAGTTGCAGTTGGCTATCGCTGGCCCCCAGCTCATCGGCCATGGCCGGTAGCGCTGGCAGGTACAGGTCGATGCTGATGCGTGGCAGGCAGACCAGCACCAGCAGCAGGAACGTCCAGAGCCAGGGCGCCAGGGCTTGTGGTGGCGCGGTGGCGGTGGGCGCGGTGTTGGCAATCGAATTCATGACGGGCTCTTGGCGATAAGGGGCGGAGAAAAACCGCATGGACGTGAAATTAAAGGCTCTATGGTTTAATGCCGAGCACCATTTAGGCCGCTATTGACTGGACCACTATGAGCCGTGGAAAACACCCCGTGCCGCTGGATCTGCCGCTCCCGCAAACCACCGCTGAGGGCCTGAGCAAGCAGGACAGCGCCTACAGCGCCCTGCGCCAGGCGATCCTCGAGAAACGCTTGCCGGCCGGTTGCCGCCTGCCGTCGACGCGGACCCTGGCCCAGCGCTGGTCGATGTCCCGGGGGACCCTGGAAGTGGTCTTCGATCGCTTGCGCAGCGAAGGTTACGTCAGCCGGCTTTGCGGCTCCGGGACCCAGGTTTGCGCGGTGGTGCCGGACCTCTATCTGAGTCCCCCGGCACGGGCGTTGGTGCGGCCCGAGCGTGTCGACAGTCTTCAGTCCCAGCCGTTTGCCGTGCGCGCCGGCCAGCCATTTGTTGCTCGGCTCGCCGACCCGGCACTGTTTCCCCTGCAGCGCTGGGCCCGCGCGCTGACCCGGGCCCTGGCGAATGCCCCGGCGCAATTGCTTTGCGACCCGGACCCCGGTGGCCTGCCAGCCCTGCGCCAGCAGATCGCCGAGTACCTGGGGCAGCACCGCGGCATTGCCTGTGATCCGCGCCAGGTAATGGTCACCACGGGCATTCGCCACGGTCTCGACCTGCTGGCCCGCAGCCTGCTGCAACCTGGCGACAAGGTGTGCATCGAAGACCCCGGCTATCAATCGGCCAAGGGGCTGTTTGCCTTGGCCGGGGCGCGTCTGGTGCCGATCCCGGTGCAGGAGGAGGGCATCGATGTGCAGTGCCTGCAGCGTCACCGCGATGCGCGCATGGTCTACGTGACCCCGGCCCATCAGGCCCCCCTGGGCATGACCATGCCGGTGTCCCGGCGCCTGGCCCTGTTGGACTGGGCGCGACGTAGCGAGGCCTGGGTGGTGGAGGACGACTACGACAGTGAATTCAACTACCAGGGCGCGCCGCTGGCGGCCCTCAAGTCCCTGGACCGGGAGGACCGGGTGATCTACTGCGGCAGCTTCAACAAGACCCTGTTCGCCGGTTTGCGGGTGGGCTTCATGCTGGTGCCCGAGGCCCTGCGCCCACGGCTGCTGGCCACCTTGCAGAGCACCGGGCGTTCGGTGGGGGTGATCGAGCAGGTGGCCCTGGCCGACTACATTGCCAGCGGTGCCTTCCTGCGTTACCTGCGTGCGGCCCGCCAGGCCTATCAGGAGCGCCGTGACCAGTTGCTGGCGATTTTGCAGCGCGAAGCGCCGGGCTGTTACACCGTCAGCGGCCAGCAGGCCGGATTGCATCTGCTCCTGGAGTTGCCGCCGGGCAGCGATGAGGCGCGGTTTTGCCAAGCCGCCGCGCAAGCCGGATTGTTCCTGCAGGGGGTGGCCGAGAGTTGTCAGCAGGTGCGCCGGCCCCCGGCGGTGATCATTGGTTATGCGGCCCTGAGCCTGGCGCAGATCCGCTTCAGCGGTTCGCGACTGGCGGCCTTGCTGGTGGCCGAGGCGCAAGGCCGGGATGAGGGTTGATTGTCATGTCACGGTCATGTCTTTGCGGCATGCTCGATGCCCCGGCCTTTAGGCCTTTGTGTACTACAGGGACGTCATGATCATTGTTACCTCCGGCGCGGCCTATCTGGATATTGACGCCTACGCCGGTTGCATCGCCTACGCCGAGTGGCTCAGCCTCAGCCTCAGCGGCCGTCCGGCCCGGGCCCTGAGCAGCGCTGCGCTCAACGAGAGCATTCCCGAAAGTTTCAGGCGCGACCTCAAGGGCCTGGATTGCCACGTCCCTGACGGCAGCGAGCAGTTCGTCCTGGTGGATGTTTCCAATCACCTGCACCTGGATCCCCTGGTGGACCTGTCGCGGGTGGTGGAAGTCATCGATCATCACCCGGGCTTCGAAGCGTTCTGGGATGAGCGCCTGGGCAGTCACGCGGATATCCGGCCGATTGGCGCCGCCTGCACCCAGGTCTACGAGCGCTGGCGCGATTCCGGGCTGCTGCCACGGATCAGCCGCGACAGCGCGCAACTGCTGGCGGCCGGGATTCTCGACAACACCCTGAATTTCACCGGCGACAGTTGCACCCCGGCGGACCTGCAAGCCTATGCCGCGCTGGCCCAGCGTGCGGGCCTGGACTGGCAGTGGCCCGAACATTACTTCCGCGAATGCCAGCAGCAGATCGAAGGGGGCTTGGAGCAGGCGTTGCTCAAGGACCTGAAGGTGCTTGAAGCCTCGAGCAATCTGCCCCGGTACTTTGCCCAACTGACCCTGTGGAATGGCGCCGGGTTGTTGCAGCACCAGCGGCCCTTGATCGAAAGAGTGCTGGGGCAGCGCGGTGACGACTGGTTGCTGAACCTGATCTGCCTCAGCGAGGGCCGCAGCTACTTGCTCACCGGCAGCAACCCCGACAGTGCACGCAAGCTCGACCGACTGCTAGAGTGCCCGGGCCTGGACGGCTTGCGTTGCCTGACACGGCCGATCCTGCGCAAGGAGCTGCTGCGCAAAGGCCTGGCATTGCAGCCGTCGACTTGAACCTGGAGTGCCCGTGGACCTTGATCAGCGATTGCAGCAGGTGGTGGATGAACGCAGCTTCCTGGAGTTTGTCCAGGCGCTGATCGCCGACCGCCGTCAGGAACAGCGCAAGACCCTGGCCGGGCAATCCGGCAGTTGGCACAACGATTCCATCGAGGACTATCTCGACAGCGCCCACGCCTGGGCCGAGGCGACGGCTGTCGGCGCCACCCAGGGGCTGGCCGAGGCCTCGCCCTGGCAGCGTTTTGCGGTGTTTTTGTACTGCGGCAAGATCTACGAATAAGCCTACCCGCTATGCTCAGCTTCTACGGCGCCAGCCTTGGCGCGGGAGCTCGATCATGAGTCAGGACCAAACCGCGTTGGTGCTTTCCGGGGGCGGCAGTCTCGGAGCCGTCCAGGTCGGCATGCTGCAAGCCCTGGTGGAACTGGGGATCGAATTCGATCTGGTGGTGGGCGCCTCGGTGGGGGCGATCAACGGTGCTTACTTCGCCGCTCGGCCCAATGCCCGGGGCGTCGCCGAGCTGGCGGACTTCTGGCGCGGCTTGCGCAAGGCCGATGTGTTTCCCTTTTCCCTGCTCGACAGCCTGGTGGCGTTCTTGCG
The DNA here is from genome assembly GCF_009908205.1 of Pseudomonas sp. Fl5BN2. Taxonomy (NCBI): domain Bacteria; kingdom Pseudomonadati; phylum Pseudomonadota; class Gammaproteobacteria; order Pseudomonadales; family Pseudomonadaceae; genus Pseudomonas; species Pseudomonas sp. Fl5BN2. The sequence goes on from NZ_JAAARL010000016.1 coordinate 137,585, forward strand.
TCACCGTGGTTGCCTGCTGCCGTCCACGGCCCTGGCCCGGCTGGTGCGGCGGGCCTTGCCGGTGGCGCGCATCGAAGACTGCGAACTGCCACTGCACATCGTCACCACCAACCTGCTCACCGGCGCCCAGGAAGTGCTGTCCAGCGGCAGCACCGAGCAGGCGCTGCTGGCCAGTGCGGCGATTCCCCTGGTGTTTCCCTGGGTGCGCATCGGCGACAAGTTGCTGGTGGACGGCGGGGTCGCGAGCAACACGCCGATCGCCGCGGCAGTAGGGCTGGGGGCGACGCGGGTGATTGTCCTGCCTACCGGTTTCGGCTGCGCTTGCCTGGCGCCGCCGGCCGGGATGCTGGCCCTGGCGCTGCACACCTTGAACCTGTTGAGCATGCGCCAACTGGTGCGCGACATCGAACTCTACGCACCGCGGGTGGCGATCCATGTGGTCGACCCGCTGTGCCCGCTGGGCGTTTCGGTGTTCGATTTCAATCAAACCGACCAGTTGCTGCAGCGGGCTTACCGGCAGACCCTGGACTGGGTCGAGCAGGGCGGCCTGCAGCGCAGTGGTGTACCGGGCGCACTGCAGGCCCACAGTCATGGGGCGGCGTCGGGCTAGTCGTCGAAGCCGGCCTGTTCGTGAATCTCGTCCACCTTCAATTCCAGGCGATAGGCCACGGCGATGAACAGCGCCTGGCACAGGCACAGGGTGGCGCTCAGTGAACGGAAAGCGAAGGAGCTGCCTTCGTTGACCAGCAGCACGCTGTTGGCGCGCTTGGCCAGGGGCGAGAGGGTGCTGTCAGTGATGATCAGGGTCTTGGCCTGGTTATGCTGGGCAATGCGCAGGCAGTGCTGGGTCTCTTTGGCGTAGGGGGTGAAGCTGATGGCGATCACCAGATCGTTGGGACGGATGCTGCGCATCTGCTCTCGATAGCTGCCCCCCAGCCCCGACACCAGGTGGATGCGCTTGTTGGTGTGCTGCAGGTTGTACACCAGGTAGTCGGCCACGGCGAAGGAGCGACGTACCCCCACCACATAGATGTTGTCGGCGTTGACCACCAGGTCCACGGCCTGGTCGAAGGCCGTGTCGTCCAGTTCCAGCCCCAGGCGCTCGATGCCCGAGAGGGTCGCGTTGATGCATTCCCGGGCCAGGTCGCCGCCGCTGGCTTTCTGCGATTTGTTGGCGATCATGCTGCGCACGCGCTGTTGGTAGTTCTGCACCGGCGTGGCCTTGTGGGTGTAGGCCTGGCGAAACAGCGCCTGCATTTCACTGAAGCCGCTGAAGCCGAAACGCTGGGAGAAACGCACGATGGCCGAGGGATGCACCTCGCATTCCTGGGCGATGTCGCTGATCCGGTCGACCATGATCCGCTCACTCTGCTGGCTCATGTAGCTGGCAATGCGCTTGAGTTGGCGGGGCAGGCTTTCGTACTCCTCGGTGATCAGCTGCAGCAGGCGCTCGGCATTGGCTGGGGGGCTGACGAGGTCGCTCTCTGGCGTACTCTCGGACAGGGCCGGCTGATCGGTGCGGGACATAGGGAATCCTTCTGGCGGATGCTGTGGGGGCGGTTGCGGGCAGCGCCCCGGACAATAGGTTGGCTGCGGCCAGTCTACAGGGTCGGCGTCGGGGAAATCTTCAGCGGTCCAGGCCTGGTGGCACTGCTGAAACGATGCACGCCACGGGGCTGGGCCTTGAAAATAAGTTTAATGGAAAAAATATTCCAAGTAAAAATATATAGAATAAATATTGATTGGTTTCGACAGTCGTTCTAGTCTGCATCCACCAAGAGTGCCTGCCAGCGCAACAACGGCGGCGGGCAGCGGCTGATAAAAATAACAGGAGCCAGCATGGGCCAGACTCGTTTTGCCAGTGGGCGTCAATTGGATCTGATCTGCCTTGGCCGCTTGGCCGTCGACCTCTATGCCCAGCAGGTGGGCGCTCGCCTGGAAGACGTCAGCAGCTTCGCCAAGTACCTCGGCGGCTCGTCCGCCAACATCGCTTTCGGCACCGCGCGGCTGGGGTTGAAGTCGGCAATGCTGAGCCGGGTCGGTGACGATCACATGGGGCGCTTCCTGCTGGAGTCGCTGCAGCGCGAAGGCTGCGATGTCAGTGCGGTCAAGGTCGACCCCGAGCGTCTCACTGCCCTGGTGCTGCTGGGTCTCAAGGACCGCGAGACCTTTCCCCTGTTGTTCTACCGCGAGAACTGCGCCGACATGGCGCTGTGTGCCGAGGACATCAGCGAGGCCTTTATTGCGTCGAGCAAGGCGCTGTTGATCACCGGTACGCATTTCTCCAGCGCCGGGGTCTATCGGGCCAGCGTCCAAGCCTTGGAGTACGCCGAGCGCCATGGTGTGCAGCGGGTGCTGGATATCGACTACCGGCCGGTGCTCTGGGGCCTGGCGGCCAAGGCCGATGGCCAGACCCGCTTCGTCGCCGACCAGCAGGTCAGCCAGCATGTGCAGAGCATCCTGCCGCGCTTCGACTTGATCGTCGGCACGGAAGAGGAATTCCTGATTGCCGGTGGTTGCCAGGCGCTGCTGCCGGCCTTGCGCCGGGTACGCGAACTGACGGCCGCGACCCTGGTGGTCAAGCTCGGTCCCCAGGGTTGCACGGTGATTCATGGGGCAATTCCGTCGCGCCTGGAGGACGCGGCGCTGTACCCCGGGGTGCGGGTCGAAGTGCTCAATGTACTGGGGGCCGGCGATGCTTTCCTGTCGGGGTTTCTCAGTGGCTGGCTGGAGGGCGCGGACGATCAGCGCTGCTGCGAACTGGCCAATGCCTGTGGCGGCCTGGTGGTGTCGCGTCATGCCTGCGCCCCGGCGATGCCGACCCGGGCCGAACTGGATTATCTGCTCAGCAGCCCGCTGCCGATTACCCGGCCGGACCAGGATGCGACGTTGCAGCGCCTGCACCAGGTCAGCGTGCCGCGCAAGGTCTGGCGGCCGCTGTTCATCTTCGCTTTCGACCACCGTGGGCAACTGCTGGAGCTGGCCCAGCAGGGCGGTCGCGAGCTCAAGGCCATTGGTCAACTCAAGTTGCTGTTCATCGAAGCGCTGCAGCAGGTCGAAGCCGACCTTCGCGAGCAGGGCATCGAGGCCGATGTCGGGTTGCTGGCCGACCAGCGTTTCGGCCAGGACGCGTTGAATGCCGCCACCGGTCGCGGCTGGTGGGTGGCGCGCCCGGTGGAAGTCCAGGGCTCGCGGCCCCTGGCGTTCGAGCATGGGCGCTCGATTGGCAGCAACCTGATCGCCTGGCCCCAGGAGCAGATCATCAAGTGCCTGGTGCAGTACCACCCCGATGACGAACCGTTGCTGCGCCTGGAGCAGGAAGCGCAGCTCAAGGGGTTGTACCAGGCGTCCCAGGTCAGCGGTCATGAACTGCTGCTGGAAATCATCCCGCCCAAGGATCTGCCCGGCGCCCATCCGCAGGTGCTGTACCGGGCCATCAAGCGCCTTTACAACCTGGGAATCTACCCGGCCTGGTGGAAGATCGAAGGCCAGGACGCGGAGCAATGGCAGTGTCTGGATGAGCTGATCGAGGCACGTGATCCCTATTGCCGTGGGGTGCTCCTGCTGGGCCTCAATGCACCGCCGGCGGACCTTGCCGAAAGCTTCCGCCAGGCCGCTCGCAGCCGCAGTTGCCGGGGCTTTGCGGTGGGCCGCACGATCTTCCAGGAACCCAGCCGCGCCTGGCTGGCGGGAGACATCGATGACCAGGCGCTGATTGCCCGGGTGCAGGGCACCCTGGTCCAACTGATTGACGCCTGGCGCAGTGCCCGGGGGTGATGGCGAGGGTTGAGAGCAGCCGTCGCCAGATTGATCTGAACAACAATAAAAGGTGCAGCCATGCCCGCCATCCGAATTGGCATCAATCCGATTTCCTGGAGCAACGACGACCTGCCGGCCCTGGGCGGTGAAACCCCCTTGAGCACGGCGCTGGCCGAAGGCAAGGCGATCGGCTACGAAGGTTTTGAACTCAACGGCAAGTTTCCCAAGGATGCCAAGGGCGTCGGCGATGTGCTGCGGCCCTATGACCTGGCGCTGGTTTCGGGCTGGTACTCCGGCCGCCTGGCCCACCGCTCGGCGGCCGAGGAGATCGACGCCATCGGCGCCCATGTGCAACTGCTGGGGCAAAACGGCGCTCAGGTGCTGGTCTATGGCGAAGTCGCCGACTCGATCCAGGGACAGGCCATTGCCTTGGTGGAGCGCCCGCGTTTTCACTCCGAACAGGCGTGGCAGGACTATGCCGACAAGCTCAGCGAACTGGCCCGTTTCACCCTGTCCCAAGGCGTGCGCCTGGCTTATCACCATCACATGGGCGCCTACGTTGAATCCGCCGCCGATATCGACCAACTGATGCGGCGCAGCGGACCTGAAGTCGGCCTGCTGTTCGACTCGGGCCACTGCTACATGGGCGGCGGCGAGCCCTTGACGGTGCTGCGTCGGCACATCGGACGGGTCTGCCATGTGCACTTCAAGGACGTGCGCAAGGCTGTGGTGCAACTGGCGCGCAATCACCTGTGGAGCTTTCCCGATTGCATCATCAACGGCACCTTCACCGTGCCTGGTGACGGCGCTATCGATTTCGCCGGGTTGCTGGAGGAACTGCTGGATGCCGGGTATCAGGGCTGGTTGGTGGTGGAGGCCGAGCAGGACCCGGCGGTGGCGCCCAGCTACGTCTACGCGAAGAAGGGCTACGACACGCTGCGCACTCTGCTTGATGCTGCGCAGCAACGGAGGATGGGGGCATGAGCCTGCTGGTCAAGAGCAACGCCATGGGCCGGACCATGGTCCAGCTCGATGAGGGCGTGTTGCAATACGTGGGGTTTGCCGCCTACCGCCTGAGCCGTGGTGAAAGCCTGTCGCTCAGTGCCGGTGACCGCGAGCTGTGCCTGGTACTGCTCGGCGGGCGAGTGGATATCCACGGCGAGGCGCCGAGGCAGGGACGTTTCAACTGGGACAACATCGGCGACCGCCACTCGGTGTTCGAGGACAAGTCGCCCTTTGCGGTCTATCTGCCGCCGGGCAGCCAGGTCCAGGTCAGCGCCCTGAGCGAGGTGCAGATAGCCGTTTGCGCCGCTCCCGGCTGCCGTGAAGCGGGCCTGGGGCCGCGGCTGATCCGCCCCGAGCAGTGCTCGCGCAGTGTGCGCGGCAAGGGCGCCAACACCCGCTATGTCTGCGACATTCTGCCGGACAGCGAGCCGGCCCATTCGCTGCTGGTGGTGGAGGTGCGCACGCCGTCGGGGCATTCCTCCAGCTACCCGCCGCACAAGCACGACAGTGATGACCTGCCGCACCAGAGCCTGCTCGAAGAAACCTACTACCACCAGATCAGCCCGTCCCAGGGCTTTGTGTTCCAGCGGGTCTACACCGATGACCGGAGCATCGATCAGGCCATGGCGGTGGAGCACAGTGACCTGGTGGTGGTGCCCAAGGGCTATCACCCGGTCAGCGTGCCTTACGGCTACGAGTCCTATTACCTGAACGTGATGGCCGGGCCGAAGCGGGTCTGGCAGTTCCATAACGATCCGCAGCACAGTTGGCTGCTGGACCTCTGAGCCGCTTGCTTTCTCAGTTGCCCGCGGGAGCACCAGGACCATGCCTCAGCCCTTGCGTTTTGCCTTGAACCGGATGGTTGCACCGCAGCTGTCCCTAAGCGACTTCATTGACCTGGCGCTGGCCGTGAAGGTCGACGCCATCGAGCTCCGTAACGACCTCAAGGGGGTGGAGATCGAAGATGGCACGTCTGCCGAGCGGGTCCGCGAGCTGTGCGCGGTTCGCGGCGTCAAGGTGCTGTCGATCAATGCGCTGTATCCCTTTGATGTGTGGAACGAGCAACGCCGCCGGCAATTGCTCGACCTGGCGGGCTATGCCCGTGCCTGTGGAGCCGCAGGCCTGGTGCTGTGCCCATGCAACGAGCGTGACGACCCGCGTACCGAGGCCCAGCGAGTGGCGGGGCTGGAGCGCGCATTGAGCGAGATTGCGCCGATTCTGCGCGAGCATGGCTTGCAGGGTCTGGTCGAGCCGCTGGGGTTTGAGCAAAGCGCGCTGCGCTACAAGCGCGTGGCGCTGGAGGCGATCAGGGCCTGTGCCGGGCTGGACGTGCTGCGCCTGGTGCACGACACCTTCCACCACCACTTGGCGGGCGAGCAGGTGCTGTTCCCCGAGCTCACCGGGTTGCTGCACATCTCCGGTGTCGAAGCGCTGCAGACGCCGCTGTCCGCTCTGCGCGACGGCCACCGAGTGCTGGTGGGCGACGCGGATCTTCTCGGCACCACGGCGCAGATCGCCGGCCTGCTCGATGGCGGTTATGGCGGCTACCTGTCGTTCGAGCCGTTTGCCGCCAGCGTCCACGGGCGGTCGGATATTCGCCAGGCCCTGGAGGCCAGCATCCGCCACCTACGCCAGGCCCTGAGCTCACGACCCGCGGTGGGCGCCGACAAAGAACACAGTGCTGCGGGTTCAGTAGCACCCATGTACCTCTGAAGGAACTGACATGAGCACGACACGGTTGACCATGGCCCAGGCCCTGGTGAAGTTTCTCGACAACCAGTACGTCGAGGTGGATGGGCGGCAGAGCAAGTTTGTCGCCGGGGTCTTTTGCATTTTCGGTCACGGCAACGTGCTGGGGCTGGGCCAGGCGTTGCAGCAGGCGCCGGGCGAGCTGTTGGTGCACCAGGGGCGCAACGAGCAGGGCATGGCCCACGCCGCCATCGGCTTTGCCAAGCAGCACCTGCGACGCAAGATCTACGCCTGCAGCGCCTCGGTGGGCCCCGGCGCGGCCAATATGCTTACCGCGGCGGCCACTGCCACCGCCAACCGCATTCCCTTGCTGCTGTTGCCCGGGGATGTGTTCGCCAGTCGCCAGCCAGACCCGGTGCTGCAACAGATCGAGCAGTTCCATGACCTGAGCATCAGCACCAACGATGCCTTCAAGGCAGTGAGCAAATACTGGGACCGGATCAATCGCCCGGAACAGCTGATGAGCGCGGCGCTGCAGGCCATGCGGGTGTTGACCGATCCTGCGGAAACCGGCGCGGTGACCCTGGCGCTGCCTCAGGATGTGCAGGCGCAAGCCTACGATTACCCGGATTATTTCTTCGCCCGGCGGGTGCACCGCATCGACCGGCGCCCGGCCACCGAGGCCATGCTGGCGGACGCACTGGCGCTGCTGCAGGGCAAGCGTCAGCCGCTGATTATCTGCGGCGGCGGGGTCAAGTACGCCGGGGCCAACCAGGTGCTGCAGGACTTTGCCGAACGCTTCCAGATCCCGATCGCCGAAACCCAGGCGGGCAAGAGTGCGCTGCTGTCCAGCCATCCGTTGAATGTCGGCGGGATCGGTGAGACGGGCTGCCTGGCCGCCAATCTACTGGCCCGGGATGCCGACCTGATCATTGGCGTCGGTACCCGCTACAGCGATTTCACCACCTCGTCGAAGTGGTTGTTCCAGCACCCGCAGGTGCAGTTTCTCAACCTTAATATCCATCCTGGCGATGCCTTGAAACTTGATGGCGTGCAACTGCTGGCGGACGCCAAGGCCGGTTTGCAGGCGCTGGGCACACTCCTGGCGAGCCATGCCTACCGCGCCGACTGGGGCACGCAGGTGGCGGCGGCCAAGGCGCAACTGGAGGCGGAAGTGGACCGGGTTCATGGGCTGCACTACCAGAGCGATGGTTTTGTTGCCGAGATCAGCGACCGCCTGGACCCGGCAGTGCTGAGGGAATTCATCGAACTGAGCGGTTCCTGCCTGACCCAGAGCCAGGTGCTTGGAGTGCTCAACCAGACCCTGGCCGATGACGCGGTGATCGTCGCCGCTGCCGGCAGCCTGCCCGGTGACCTGCAGCGCAGCTGGCGCAGCAAGGGGGTCAATACCTACCACGTGGAATACGGCTATTCATGCATGGGCTACGAGGTCAGCGCGGCCCTTGGGGTCAAGCTCGCCGAGCCCGAGCGCGAGGTTTATGCCCTGGTGGGGGACGGTTCCTACCTGATGCTGCATTCGGAGCTGGTCACCTCGATCCAGGAGCGGCGCAAGATCAACGTGGTGTTGCTGGACAACATGGCCTTCGGTTGCATCAACAACCTGCAACTGGGCCAGGGCCTGGACAGTTTCGCCACCGAGTTTCGCTACCGCGATCCGCACACCGGCCAGCTCGATGGCGGCCTGATCCCGGTGGACTACGCAATGAGCGCCGCCGCCTATGGCTGCAAGACCTACACGGTGTGCACCCTTGAACAGCTGCACGCGGCCCTTGCGGATGCGCGCCGGCAGACCGTCTCGACCCTGATCGACATCAAGGTGCTGCCCAAGACCATGCTTCACGGCTACCTGTCGTGGTGGCATGTGGGGGTGGCCGAGGTCTCCACCAGCGCCCGGGTTGCCGCTGCCGCCGAGGGCATCCGCGAGCAACTGGCCAAGGCCCGGCAGTATTGAAACTCGCGAACCGAACAATCACAGGAGTACTTGCATGACTCTGCAATTAGGCGTTATCGGCACCGGTGCCATTGGTCAGGATCACATTCGGCGTTGCAGCCAGACCCTGTTGGGCAGTCGAGTGGTGGCTGTTACCGACATCAATCTGGAGCAGGCGGCCCGGGTGGTCAGCGAGCTGGGGCTCGACGCCGAGGTCTACGCGGACGGCCATGCGTTGATCAAGGCCGCGCACGTGCAGGCGCTGCTGGTCACTTCCTGGGGGCCGAGCCACGAGGCGTTCGTGCTGGCGGCGATTGCCGCCGGCAAGCCGGTGTTCTGCGAAAAGCCCCTGGCGGTCACCGCTGAAGGGTGCCGGCGCATCGTCGAGGCCGAGATCGCCCATGGCCGGCGACTGGTGCAGGTGGGCTTCATGCGGCCCTACGATGCCGGCTACCAGGCCCTCAAGGCGGTGATCGACAGCGGCCGGATCGGCGAGCCGCTGATGCTCCACTGCGCCCACCGCAATCCCAGGGTGGGGGAGAACTACCAGACCGACATGGCGATCACCGACACCTTGATTCATGAACTGGACGTGCTGCGCTGGTTGCTGGCGGACGACTATGTGTCGGTGCAGGTGCTGTTTCCGCGTACCACCCGCAATGCCCATGCCCGGTTACGCGATCCGCAGATTGTGCTGCTGGAAACCGCCCGTGGTACGCGCATCGACGTCGAAGTGTTCGTCAACTGCCAGTACGGCTACGACATCCAGTGTGAAGTGGTGGGGGAGAGCGGCATTGCCCGTTTGCCGGAGCCGTCCCAGGTGCAGCTGCGCAGCGAGGCCACGTTGTCCACGGCGATTCTGATGGACTGGAAAGACCGTTTCATCGCCGCCTATGACGTTGAGTTGCAGGCGTTTATCGACGGTGTGCGGGCCGGCCAGGTCGGTGGCCCCTCGGCCTGGGATGGCTTTGCTGCAGCGGTAGCGGCTGATGCCTGCATCCAGGCCCAGCAGAGCGGGGCGATTGTGCCGGTGAGCCTGCCTGAGCGGCCAGGGTTCTACGCCTGACTGTTGCCCAGAGGCTGGCGTGTTGCAGGGGCGGCAGGGCGGCGTTGCGTTGGCCGGTGCAGGCAGGCTCAAGACCGCGACAAAACTTGCCGGCCTCTGCGCCGGTAAGCCGCCACATGCGCAGGGATTAATGGCGGGTGGCGGGTGTTCGGAGGCGTCGGTGGGGGCTGCCAGTAACCGCATCTTGCCGGGATGGAAGAGCAATAGAATTAAATTCTAAAAGTTGTTGATATAGAAATTATTTTCCAATAAAGTCATTTTCAGGTTGCCGACTATCAAGGCTCCCACAGCCCTCAAGCCCCGCTTGAGAGCATGGCGAGCCAACCAACAAGAACAAACAGGTGCCGTTGATGAAAACCTTTCGCTCTGTTTTGCAACTGCCGTTCCGCGCACTTGCCACTTCACCCCGCGACCTGCTTCGCGTCCCGTGGTCTTCTCGATTGTTATCCCTGCTCAGCGGCCTGTGTGTTGAACACCAGGGCTCGTTGCTGTGCTGCATGCCCGGCGCGCCAGTGCTGTATGCGCCGGCTTGAGCGGCGACTGCGTTTTATCCATGAAAACCGATAAGAATGTGGAGAACGACTTTTGATGAACATTCAGATCCGAATGCTTTCCCTCAGCCTGGCGCTGATGGTGTTCAGCGGCGCGGCGCTGGCCCAGGTGCGAATCGGCGTGAGCATGTCGCAGTTCGATGACACCTACCTGACCTACCTGCGCGAGTCCATGGACCAGAAGGCCAAGTCCATGCCCGAGGGGGTGCAGTTACAGTTCGAGGACGCCCGCAGTGACGTGGTCAAGCAACTGAGCCAGGTGGAAAGCTTCATCAGCCAGAAGGTCGACGCGATTGTGGTCAACCCGGTGGACACCGCCGCCGTGCGCAAGATCACTGAAGCGGCGGTCAAGGCCGGGATTCCCCTGGTCTACGTCAACCGCCGCCCCGATGACCTGAACCTGCCCAGGGGCGTGGTCACGGTGGCGTCCAATGACCTGGAGGCGGGCAAGATGCAGATGCAGTACCTGGCCGAGAAAATGGGCGGCAAGGGCAGCATCGTGATGCTGCTGGGGGACTTGGCGAACAACTCCACGACCAACCGCACCAAGGGCGTCAAGGAGGTGCTGGCGCAGTACCCGGGCATCAAGGTCGACCAGGAACAGTCCGGCGTCTGGTTGCGGGACAAGGGCATGACCCTGGTCAATGACTGGCTGACCCAGGGCCGCCAGTTCAATGCGGTGGTGGCCAACAACGATGAGATGGCCATTGGCGCGGCCATGGCCCTGAAACAGGCCGGCGTGGCCAAGGGCAGTGTGCTGATCGCCGGGGTCGACGGCACGCCGGACGGCTTGCGCGCGGTTGAGCGTGGCGAGCTGGCGGTATCGGTGTTCCAGGACGCCAAGGGCCAGGCCGATGGCTCGGTGGAGACCGCAGTGAAGATGATCAACCAGCAACCGGTGGAGGCCGCAGTGTGGATTCCCTATCGGCTGATCACCCCGGAAAACGTCGCCCAGTTCAAGTAGCCAGCCGGTCCTTCAATCATCAAGCCGGCCGGGCGGCCATGCGCGCCGGGCGGCTGGAGTAGCTGATCATGCACGCTTGCGCGTCTGTTTCGAGCCTGGAACCCCTGAGCACGGTAGCCGTCGTGCCGCCCCAGGAGCCTTATCTGCTGGAGGTGATCAATGTCAGCAAGAGCTTCCCGGGAGTGGTGGCCTTGTCCGAGGTGCAGTTGCGAGTGCGTCCCGGCACGGTACTGGCGCTGATGGGGGAAAACGGCGCCGGCAAGTCGACCCTGATGAAGATCATCGCCGGCATCTATCAGCCCGACTCCGGCGAGCTGCGGCTCAAGGGCCGGCCGGTGAGCTTCGCCTCGCCGCTGGCGGCGCTGCAAGCGGGGATCGCGATGATCCACCAGGAGCTCAACCTGATGCCGCACATGAGTATCGCCGAGAACATCTGGATCGGCCGCGAGCAGCTCAACGCCCTGCGCATGATCGATCACCGGGAAATGCACCGCTGCACCGCGGCCTTGCTGGCGCGCTTGCGCATCGACCTGGACCCCGAGGAGCAGGTGGGCAACCTGAGTATTGCCGAGCGGCAGATGGTGGAGATTGCCAAGGCGGTGTCCTACGACTCCGGCGTGCTGATCATGGACGAACCGACCTCGGCCATCACCGACAAGGAGGTGGCGCACCTGTTCTCGATCATTGCCGACCTCAAGGCTCAGGGTAAGGGCATCATCTACATCACCCACAAGATGAACGAAGTGTTCGCCATCGCCGATGAAGTGGCGGTGCTGCGCGACGGTGCCTATATCGGCCTGCAACGGGCCGACAGCCTGGACGGCGACAGCCTGATTTCGATGATGGTGGGGCGCGAGCTGAGCCAGCTGTTCCCCCAGCGCGAGAAACCTGTCGGCGACCTGCTGCTCAAGGTCCGCGACTTGCGCCTGGACGGGGTGTTCGACGGGGTGTCGTTCGATCTGCATGCCGGGGAGATCCTGGGCATCGCCGGGCTGATGGGCTCGGGGCGCACCAATGTGGCGCAAACCCTGTTCGGCATCACCCCCAGCGACGGCGGCGAGGTGTTCCTCGACGGTCGGCCGCTGCACATCAGCGAGCCGTACATGGCCATCAGCCAAGGGTTTGCCCTGCTCACCGAGGACCGCAAGCTCAGCGGCCTGTTTCCCTGTCTGTCGGTCCTGGAAAACATGGAGGTGGCGGTGTTGCCGCATTACACCGGTGGCGGTTTCGTCCGGCAGAAGGCCCTGCGTGCGCTGTGCGAGGACATGTGCCAGCGGCTGCGGGTCAAGACCCCGTCGCTGGAGCAGTGCATCGATACCCTGTCCGGCGGCAACCAGCAGAAAGCCTTGCTCGCGCGCTGGCTGATGACCCAGCCGCGGATTCTGATTCTCGACGAGCCGACCCGGGGCATCGATGTCGGGGCCAAGGCCGAGATCTACCGGCTGATTGCCTTCCTCGCCAGCGAAGGCATGGCGGTGATCATGATTTCTTCGGAGCTGCCTGAGGTGCTGGGCATGAGCGACCGGCTCATGGTCATGCACGAAGGCCAGCTGATGGGCACCCTGGACCGCGCTGAGGCGACTCAGGAACGGGTCATGCAACTGGCCTCGGGCCTGAACTAGATATTCAACCCAGGGGCGCTGGCCCGGCGTGTCCGGCGCTGGCGTCGCTGTTGATCAAGGTGAGCGGTTATGAACGCAATACTGGAAAAAAAACCGGCAGCGGCAGTGGTCAACCGTCGCCGGCGACTGCCGAGCGAGTTGAGCATCTTCCTGGTACTGATCGGCATCGGCCTGGTGTTCGAGCTGTTTGGCTGGATCGTCCGCGACCAGAGCTTCCTGCTCAACTCCCAGCGCCTGGTGCTGATGATCCTCCAGGTGTCGGTCATCGGCTTGCTGGCCATCGGCGTGACCCAGGTGATCATCACCACCGGCATTGACCTGTCCTCCGGCTCGGTGCTGGCGTTGTCGGCAATGATTGCCGCGAGCCTGGCGCAGACTTCGGACTTCAGCCGCGCGGTGTTTCCCTCGCTGACCGACCTGCCGGTGTGGATTCCGGTACTGGTCGGGCTCGGGGTCGGCCTGCTGGCGGGGGCAATCAACGGTAGCGTGATTGCCCTGACCGGCATTCCGCCCTTTATTGCCACGCTGGGGATGATGGTCTCGGCCCGTGGCCTGGCGCGCTACTACACCCAGGGCCAGCCGGTGAGCATGCTCTCGGACGCCTACACCGCGATTGGCCAGGGCGCGATGCCGGTGGTGATCTTCCTGGTGGTGGCGGTGATCTTCCACATCGCCCTGCGCTACACCAAGTACGGCAAGTACACCTACGCCATCGGCGGCAACATGCAGGCGGCGCGCACTTCAGGGATCAACGTCAAGCGTCACCTGGTGATCGTCTACAGCATCGCCGGGTTGCTGGCGGGGCTGGCCGGGGTGGTGGCCTCGGCGCGGGCCGCGACCGGCCAGGCGGGGATGGGCATGTCCTATGAACTGGACGCAATTGCCGCCGCGGTGATCGGCGGCACCAGCCTGGCGGGAGGGGTCGGGCGCATCACCGGCACGGTGATTGGGGCGCTGATCCTCGGGGTCATGGCCAGCGGCTTCACCTTCGTTGGCGTCGATGCCTACATCCAGGACATTATCAAGGGCTTGATCATTGTGGTGGCGGTGGTCATCGACCAGTACCGCAACAAACGCAAGCTCAAGCGTTGAGTGCTGGAGTGGGGGCGGGCGGCCGAGGTTGATCAAGGTTGTTTTCGCAGCCACTTTTTGCCTGCAAAGAGGTTGGAAAACTGCAAGAAAACCGTGAATCTGCTGTCTGGTACTGCCGTTTGTCTTCTAACAGGCCCGCGGTTATGGAATTTTTTGTTATAAACGCACTCCGATAATCGCCACCAAAGCCCGCAATTGCGGGCTTTGCTCGGTTTGTCGGACAGATTCGCTGTCATTTCAGTTGCTGCGCCCTCAAACCGGCCTTAGACTGCCGCCCCTCGTAAATTGAGTGCCGGGTGGCGCTTAGAAGGTATGGCGCCTTTCTGATGACCTGACGGGTCAACCGGAAACAGTTTGAATTCGCCTTAATGCACGTATTTTTTATAGAGAAATCAATGACCAAGGAAAAGTTGCTGGCCATGCCGGCGGATGACTACATGAATGCCGAGCAGCACGCTTTTTTCAGCGATCTGTTGCAAGCCATGAAGGTGGAAACCCACGAGCGCATCGAACAGAACCGGATCGCCATTGAAAGCCTGGACACCCCGGCTGACCCGGCTGATGCCGCCTCCGTTGAAGAAGAGCGCACTTGGTTGGTCAACGCCATTGATCGTGACCAGCGCATGCTGCCGCAACTGGAGCAGGCCCTGGGCCGGATCAGTGACGACAGCTTCGGCTGGTGCGATGACAGCGGCGAGGCGATTGGCCTCAAGCGCCTGCTGATCAGCCCGACCACCAAGTACTGCATCGAAGCCCAAGAACGCCACGAGCAGATCGACAAGCATCAGCGACAGGCTTGATAGCCGCTGCAAGTTGCAAGCTTCAAGCGGCAAGAGAGGCGCCGGGCCCATGACCATGTGCTCCGGGGATCGACCTGCTCAATCCTGGCATTGTCCATTCGCTTGAAGCTCCGCCAGTGCGGGCGCAAGGAACGCGCCCACAGCGAACCTCCCAGGTTCCACCCCAGCCCTCATCGCCGAGTGCAAAAAGCCCTGCGCCTGCCGCTGCTTTATTGATCTCCTGCAACCCCCGCCCCCACAGACCCTGAATAATGGCCGACGCATGCCTCTGGCCGTTTATGGTTTGGAGCCTGCCGCTGCGCTGTCCTACTAAGGGACCATGGATAATGGCTTTCTAGTGGCGTCTAATGCCGGAAAACAAATAGAACGATGTGGGGTGAGCAACATGTCAAGAGAAGGATCTCTAGCGGTGCCTGTCGCGCAACCGCTGGCAACACCCGGGACTGCCAGCTGGTGGGCGCCGAGCTTGCAGAGCGCGGCCTTGATGGGGTTGCTGGGTGGCCAGGCCCTGGGCGAGTGGCCGCTATACCTGTGCCTGCCGCTGGCGGTGCTGGTGGTCTGGCTACCCAGGCTGCGGACGCGCAAGGCGCCCGAGGCGTCGACGGCAACCGCTGAAAATGAACTGTCCACGCTGACCCGCGACCTGTCCTACAGCACCACCCATAACGCGCTGTCCGCCGCCGGAGTGGCCTACTCGGTGACTCAACTGGCGGGCAAGCTGCAATCCCAGCTGGACGCTGCGGCACGCATCGTCGGCAGCGCCGAAGTGATGATCAAGACCGAACAGGCCACCTCGCAACTCAGTCGCCAGGCCCTGAGCGCCGCCAGTGAGGCCCACGCCCGCAGCGCGGAAGGGCGCACGGTGCTGGGCGAGTCCATCAGCCGCATGCACTCCTTGAGCCAGCGCGCCAATGGCAGCCGCGAGCTGATCGAGGCCCTGAGTCAACGCAGTGAGGAGATCCAGCGGGTGACCCTGGTGATCCAGTCGATCGCCAGCCAGACCAATCTGCTGGCCTTGAACGCCGCCATCGAGGCGGCCCGGGCCGGGGAGCATGGCCGCGGTTTTGCCGTGGTTGCCGACGAGGTGCGCGGGCTGGCCGGGCGTACCGCCACCGCCACCGATGAAGTCGGGGTGATGGTGGCCGATATCCAGCAACGCACCAGTGATGTGGTGGAGCAGATCCGCCAGCTGTCCGACGACCTGAACCTGGGGGTCGAGCAGGTGGAGCACACCGGCCAGCACCTGGACACCATCGCTCACTTGGCGGCAGGCGTGGAAGGGCAGGTCGGCGAGATCGCCCGGGGCGCCGAGACCAATCGCGAGCAGTTGGACAGTCTGTTCCATGCGGTGGAACAGATGCGCAGCGATCTGGCGGTCAGTGACCAGCAGACCCGCAGCCTGGCCCAGGCCGCGGTACAGATGGAGGGGCAGGCGGAAACCATCAGTGAGCGCCTGGCCGCAGTTGGCCTGGATGACTACCACCAGCGCATCTATGACCTGGCGCGTGAAGGTGCGAAACGCATCACCGAGCAGTTCGAGACCGACCTGGCAGAGAACCGGATCAGCCAGGATGACCTGTTCGACCGTCACTACCAGCTGATCGCCAACACCGATCCAGCCAAGTACCAGACCCGTTTCGACCGCTATACCGATCAGGTGCTGCCGCCGATCCAGGAATCCCTGCTGCCGCGCCACAATGGCCTGGTGTTCGCCATCGCCTGTACCCAGGAAGGTTATGTGCCGACCCACAACCAGGTGTTCTCCCAGCCACTGACCGGTGACCCGCAGGTGGACAACCTGCATAACCGCAGCAAGCGCAAGTTTGCCGATCGCACCGGCATCCGTTGTGGCAGCCACCAGCAACCGCTGTTGCTGCAGACCTACACCCGCGATACCGGCGAGCTGATGCATGACTTATCGGTGCCAATCATGGTTCAGGGGCGGCATTGGGGCGGCCTGCGCCTGGGCTACAAACCCGAGCAGGCAGCGCCGCAGCGCAAGGGCTGAGAACGGCGATTGTTACGCGTGATGTAACGCAGCTGTGCAGAATCAGGCTGTTGCGAGGACCAGGAAGTTATTAGTATGCCCAACATCGTTAGGCAGCTAACTAATTTCCTGGAGGGTTCTCCATGCACGGTAAAGTCGATGTGGCGGTGATGATAGGCAGTGGCGTACCGAGCTCACTGCGAGCCTTGGGGCGCAAGGCCTGCTGGGTGGTGCTGGTCAATGGCGAACAGCGCGGCACGGCCTTTGCCAGTCGCGCCGAGGCCGAAGAGTGCCGCCAGGCCTGGCAGCAGCAACTGGCGGTCTGCCAGCCTGGCCAGCGACACCTCAAGCACTCGGCTTAGCCCGCTTGATGCAGGCGCAGGTTGAGTTCGTCTACTACCGGGGTCCAGTCGGCGTCTTCGCGCAGTTGCTGCTTGAGGAAGGCCGCTTGTGGTGCGGTCCTGAATTCGGCGTCCACCAGTTTGCAGTCTTCGGCCAGGGGCGAATATTGGCTGATGAAGGCGTCGATGGCCGCGGGGCTGGAGTCCAGGCCCAATTGATCGAACAGGCCTTCGAGGGTGTGGGTTGGCGCTTCCATGATGATCCCCTTGCTTGGCGTGGCAGCACCGGCGCTGCCTCTGAGTCTCTGAGGCAGTGCGGGCTCGCAAGTTCGATCGGCGTCGTCAGGTCAGGGTGCCGCTCTGGGCTTGGAACAGCGCGGACTGGGCCATCGACAGGGCGGTGCTGTAGGCCATGACCTGGGCCTGCGCGGATGACCGGGCCATGGCGTGACCGGTCTCGGAGCTGGAGGTGGCCCCCTTGACTGTCTCCAGGCGTACCTTGGCCCGTAGCAGTTTGTGTTGCAGTAGCTCGATCTGTTTTTTCAACTGGCGGATGCGTTTCTTCTTGGCCAGCAGTAATGCCTCGGCCTCGCTGTTGGCACTGGAGCGACTGAGGACCAGGGTCTCGCCGTCGTCCGAGGGCTCCAGTGTGGCGGTGCCGGGAGGCGGGGTGAACAGTTCGGCAAGGCGAGTCGGTGGATTTAAGTTAATCATCGTGATGCTCTTAAAACGGATCTCGCCTTTGTGTCGGTCGCGCCGCCGGATCCTTGATCGGCGCGGCACACATCAGGCGTTCAGGGCGCCCTGGTCGACGGCCAGCTTGAGGGCCTTGGCGGACTCCCTGGCTGCCGCTGCCGCCTCTTCCGAGGTCTTGAACCAACGGTCGCGTTCCACTTGGTGGAAGGTGATCTGGGTGAGTGGAGGTTTGGCGCGCATGGCAATCACGGCCTGGAATTCGCCCTCGACTTCTCTGCACTCGCCACGAATGAAAAACTCGCCAATATCTAGTTCGATCACTTCTAGCCTTCCCTTGGAGATGAGTGAGTGCTTGAACGTCCGCATGCTGCGGTCATTCAACCAACAGCGGAGTATGGCAGTTGTTGCGCTGTGGTGGGCTGAGTTATGTCACCTGGGCTCTAGGTGGCGAGGAGTCTGATGGCCTAAACTGAAACTTCTTCTGTTTAACTCCGGCAATGTGCAGCAGCGTTTCAGAGTGTCAGTGGTTAGAATAGAGACGCCGTTGAGCACTGGTTCAGGGCAACATTACCCGCCGAAGAGCAAAAGAGCGGTTTGTTTGAGTACGCAGGTGCGAAGTGACAAGTCGCTTTAAATAGTCGAAATGCACAAAGTTGCTCTAGAATTGCCTCTGCAACCCGCAGTGGCTGCCGAACCGGGATTCATGATCTGGGTGTGTCCGGCCAGTTGGCCTGTTTCAGCCCTGTCCCGGATTATGCGCTGCCACATCGGGCTGTCAGAGCCTACTCCTTGAGCCTTCGACATGTGCCTGATGCATCGGCGAATTACGCTTTGCCCAGCGCCGTGGCCGCAGGAGTGCCAGGTTCACTAGAGCAATTGATGGATGATTGATTGGAGTCA
Organism: Pseudomonas sp. Fl5BN2; assembly: GCF_009908205.1. NCBI lineage: Bacteria > Pseudomonadati > Pseudomonadota > Gammaproteobacteria > Pseudomonadales > Pseudomonadaceae > Pseudomonas > Pseudomonas sp. Fl5BN2. The sequence continues at coordinate 156,008 of NZ_JAAARL010000016.1, forward strand.
CTACGCCGCCATGGCGGTTTTTTCGTGCTGTCCGTTTTTCCTCGGGCGGCATCATTTTGAGTATCGGGGAGTGTTCCTTGGCAGTAAGTAATCTTGAAATGCATGCGTTGTTCGTTTTGGGCGATTTGCGCGCAAAACTGGTCAAGCAATTCCAATCTCGTTTTGTCTATGTCACCGAACAATCCGCCGAAGGTACCTACATCGCCGAGATCGACACCGAGACGGCTCTGGTGGTGGACGATAAGCAGCGCCTGGAACTCAAGGTCGGCGATCACTTTCGCGCCGCTGTGCTGCCCAGCCGAGAAGGCGGCAAGCTGGAGATCCGCTTTCGCGAGATCAAGCTGACGGTCTATGGTCTGGGCGACTACGCCTTTGTCAGCAGCCCTCTGGGGCAGGGGATCGTCTTCAAGGAAGGGCATTCGGTGGTGACGGTCTTCGCCGCCCACGAGCAATTGCAGGAAGGCCTGACCAAGACCCTCAAGGCCGTCACCGCCAAGGCCGCCAAGTTTCGCAAGGGTGAGTTGGTGAGCTTCAAGGCCAGCGAGTGACGCGCCAGAGCCGTGCCGAGTTTCATCAGCAGCACCTGGCCGCCGCCTGTAGCGAGGCCCAGCGCCTGTTCGCACAGAAGGCGGTGTTGCAGGGGGCCTGGCTGAGTTGGGTGGCTGCACAGATCTACGGCCTGCGCCCGGCGGCCTACGCCAGCATGGTGCGCCGTGAATTGCAGCGCCTGCAGGAGCCGGCGGAGCGATGACCGCCCGATCCGGCGTCACTCCGGGTGGAAAATGCGCAACCTCTACTACAGTCAGTTGACTTAATGCTTCAGGGGCCTGGCGTGCATACGCAGGAAGACCCTTTGGCCCTGATCCCGAGCCAAGAGGAGCACCCCACGCAAGGATTCCGAGCGCTGCTTGCCGGCAACCTGTTGACCCTGGCCGCGCTGAGTGCGCCGCCGGTGGCCGCGGCGCCCCAGCCGATTCACATCGCCGACCGGAACTGGGAAAGCGGCAGCCTGATCACCGACCTCCTGCGGATTATTGTCGAGAGCGGTTATGGCCTGCCCACCGACACCTTGCCAGGTACCACCATCACCCTGGAGACGGCCCTGGCCAACCACCACTCCAGATGCCGAAGCCTGGAAGACCCTGACCGACGCCGACAATCCCTACCCGCGCCCGACTCGTTCCCTGGCCTCGAAATTATCGATTGGTGTGTCCGCGTCTTTTCATAAGCAGTACCCGCAGTTGGTGGTTTCTTCAGCAAGGCCGACCTGCCCATCGAGCCCTTGAACCAGGCCCTGGCGCAGATGAGTGAGAACCACAGCGGCCCGGGCATTCCTCAAGCAACACCCCGACATCTGGCGCGCCTGGGTGCCCGAAGACGTCGCCGATAAACTCAGCGCCGCCCTGTAGGCGCCGAACCTAAGGCCCCGGCAGACCTGCTAGTCGACCGGGGCGCGGTCTGGCTTAGAAGCGTGTCTGCACGGCGACCTCGAAGGTGCGCGGGGTGCCCAGGTAGTAGGCCGGCGAGACATGGGCAAACTGGCCGTAGACCTCGTTGGTCAGGTTGCGTACGCGGCCGGTGACGCTGGTATGGCTGTCGACCTTGTAGCGCAGGAAGCTGCCGTACAAGGTGTAGGCGGGCATGGTCAGGGTGTTGGCGTTGTCGGTGTAGACCGAGGCCACGTAGCGCGCATCGACCCCGGTCTGCCAGCTCGGCGTCAGGTCATAGGTCAGCCACAGGTTGGCCACCTGGTCCGGGACGTTGGTCGGGGTGTTGCCCTTGCGCGAGACCACCGCGCCGCTGGCGATCTTCTCGTTGAATGCACCGTACTCGGCATCCACCCAGGCGAAGTTGGCTTCCGCCAGCAGCTTGGGGGTGATGCGCAGGGAGCTGGCCAGTTCGATGCCCCTGGAGGTCTGCTGGCCCACCGGGATGCTGTTGGCCGGGTCCAGGGGATCGGTGACGGCAAAGTCCTTGCGCTCGATGCGATAGGCGGCAACGGTCGCCGAGCCGCGTCCGTCCAGGTAGTCGAACTTGCTGCCCACTTCCCATTGCTTGCCGGTCGACACCTCGAAGTTCTGGGTCCCGCTGGGCTGTTCGGCGGCGGTGCTGTATTGCACATAGACATTGGCACTGGGCAGGAACTGGTAAGTCAGCCCCAGGCGGCCGGTGATCGGCTCCCAGCTGCGTTTCAGGTGCCTTGGGTTGCTGGCGCTGATCACCCGGTGGTTGGTCACGTCGAGGTCGATGGCGTCATAGCGCAGGCCGCTGAGCAGGGACAGTTCATCGGTCAGCGCCAGGCGGTTCTCGACGAACAGCGCGTGGGTGGTGACCTGATTGGTCTTGTCCTTGACGAAGCCCTGGCGGGTGCCTTTCAGGTCATAGAAATACCCCGGCTGGAAATTGCCGGGATCGACACTGTTGGTGGCCGGCACATTCCACGGCGAACTGGTGGTGCTGTTGACCTTGTACTCCAAGCCCCCGGACCAGGTGGTGTCGAGCCCTAGCAGTTGGTCATCGTGGCGCAGTTCGAACTGGTTGCCGTATTGCTCGCCCTGGTGCCGTACCAGGTAGGCGGTGGAGCGGTTCACTTGGCTGTTGTCGGGGCTGTAGCGGTAGGTTTCCAGGTTGCGGTAGTCGCGCTGGCTGTCCAGGTGATAGAGGGTGTTGCGCAGGGTGGTGCTGGGGTTGATCCGATAGTCGATGATCGAGCGCAGCCACACCGTGCGCTGTTCATAGAGGCCGTCGGCGACGTTGTAGTTGTTGAAGCGGTTGTGCTTGTCGATCTTCAGTTCGCCGGCCTTGGGGTTGAGCACCGGGGTGCCCCAGTAGGGGCTGTCTTCGTGCTCGTCCTGGTACTCCAGGGCCAGGGTGTGGGACAGGTCAGGGGTCAGGTCGCTGAGCAGGGAAAACGCCAGGCTCCAGGCATCCCGCTGCTGGCGGTCGATGTAGCCGTTGCTGGTGTTGTGGCTGACGTCGAAGCGCGCGTAGTGCTGTACCTCGGCGCCGGCCGGGCTGAGGCCATGATTGACCCCAAAGGCGGTTTGCGTAGTGTCGTAGCTGCCATAGCTGAGCAGCCCTTCGGCCGCCTGTTCGCGACGCTCCGCGAGCTTGGTCACGTAGTTTAGCGAGCCACCCACGGAGCCTGCGCCATTGACCAGCGACGAGGGCCCGCCCAGCAGTTCCACCCGGTCATAGATCCAGGCGTCCACCGGCCGCGCCAGGCCGGTGGCGACGTTGATGCCGTTGAACATCTGGGTGATCTGGCTGCTGGTAAAACCTCGGTAGGAGATGAAACCGCCAAAGCCTGGCGGTGCACTGGCATTGACCCCGGGCAGGGCATTGGCGGCGTCCTGGAAGGTCCGGGCGCCACGCCGTTCGAGGTCCTGGCGGCTGGCCACGGCCACCGAGGCCGGCGTCTCCCGCAGGCTCAGGCCCAGGCGCGAGGCCATGCCGCTGGACTGGTCCAGGCTCAGGCCCGGTTCGGCATCGGCCTCATCGGCGCCCACGGTGGTAGGGGCCAGTTCGAGGCTCGGCTGGCCCCAGGCGTTAACGCACAGGCAGCCCAGCAGGCTCGCCAGTAAAGGAAGGTGTTTCATCGGTGCATCCTGAATTCTTGACTAGGAAAAGGCCCACGAGACAGCGCCGCGCAAAGGCGCAGTGGGCTGATTGAGCACGAGCAAGAGTCAGGCGAGAGGCGGTGCCCGGGGATCGGCGTCGGGCCAGGTGTAGCGGGCGGGGAGATGAGGCAGGGCCGGGAGTGCCAGCGGCGGTGCCTGGGGTTGCGGCAGCACGACCAGGCTCAGGCTGGAGTTCAGCGCCGGGCCCATGCCGCCGGTGGAGCACAGCGGGCAACCGAAGGCCTTGGACAGGGTCGGCAGCGAGTCCTGTTCGGCCGGGTTCTGCGCCGGTGCCTGGGTGTTGGGATCGATGCTGCAGAACTGCCCGCCAATGCCGTTGAGCTGCATGCCGAGCATCTGCCCGTGACCGATGCTGCAGGCGAACACATTGAACAGGACGCAGCAATAGAGCATCCAGGCAACGAGTGAGCGATCGGATCGGGCAAATTTCATGGGGCGGCACTTTATCATCGAAGGTGACAGACGTACTTACAAAAGTGGCGATTCGGGTCCATTCTCTTTACGACTTTTTTACAAGGATGTCGGAACATGAATCTTCTGCTTGCGCAGGGAGTGGCTGGCAGCTTCCTGTTGATCAGCATGGCCCATCTGTACTGGGCCACCGGTGGCAAGCGTGGCAGTGATGCGGTGATTCCCCAAGTACCGGGGCCGTTGCCGGGAATGACCCAGCCGGCGTTTCACCCGCCGGCCTTGGCCACGATGCTGGTGTCGGTGGGGCTGCTGCTGGTGGCGATGCTGGTTTGCCTGCGGGTCGGGCTCTACCTGCCGACGGTGAGCCATCCCTCACTGCAGTGGGTGATCAGCGCCATTGCCTTGCTGATGTTCGCCCGGGCCATTGGCGACTCCGAACTGGTGGGTTTTTTCAAGCAAGTACGGGATTCGAAATTCGCCCGCCTCGATACCCTGTTCTACTCGCCGCTGTGCGTGCTACTGGGCACCGGGCTGCTGGTCCTGGCCTGGGCCTGAAGGGCCGCCAGCTCGCTGCAGGCGCTGACGGGTGTAGGAGCTGGCTTGCCAGCGAAGGCGTTTTCAGAGTCGCTGCAAGGTTCACGGAGCTCTTCGCCGGCAAGCCGGCTCCTACGCTTGGCGGGCGTGGCTAATTGCCGGTCTCGTTGCGTTTGCTGCTGATTTCCGCCGGCACATCGTCGCCGGCCATGCGCTTGCGGAACAGCGCTGCCCGGGCCAGCAGCAGGGTGGTCACCGGCACGGTGATCGACAGCAGGATGGGGATCAGCCAGGCGTGCAGTACCAGCTCCGACTTGAGTGTCGAGAAGTACAGGATCGAGGCCAGGGCCACGCTCCAGGAACCCATGGTCGAGGCCAGAGCCGGTGGGTGCATGCGCTGGAAGTAACTCTTCATGCGCAGGATGCCCAGGGCGCCGATCAGCGCGAAGACGCTGCTGATCACCAGCAGCAGGGCCACCAGGATCTCCACCCACAACGGCAGTTGTTCCAGGCTGTTCATTCGATCACCTCGCCACGCAGGAGGAATTTGGCCAGGGCAAACGAGCCGACAAAGCCGAACAGGGCGATCAGCAGCGCCGCCTCGAAATAGGTGTCACTGGCATAACGGATGCCCAGTACCAGCATCATCAGCATCGCCAGGATGTACAGGTAATCCAGGGCCAGGACCCGGTCCTGGGCCGAGGGCCCCTTGAACAGGCGCACCAGGGTCAGGACCATGGCCAGGGAAAACAGGAACAGGCTCAGCAGGATCGCGTTGGTCAACAGGACGCTCATTCGAAAATCTCCATCAGCGGCCGCTCGTACGTGGCCTTGAAATGCTGGATGAATTGCGCCTCGTCCTGCAGGTCGAAGACGTGCAGCAACAGCAGGCTGCGGTCCAGGGACAGCTCGGACCAGACCGTGCCCGGCACCACCGTGGTGATGGTGGACAGCGCCGCCAGGCCGTTGGCGTCCCGCAGGTCGAGGGGGATCTTGACGAAGGCCGAGTGCACCGGGCGCCGGCTGTCATTGAGCACGCCCCAGGCCACCAGCAGGTTCGACACCAGCACATCGCGGCCCACCAGCAGGAACAGGCGCAGGATGGTGCCGGGGCGGCGGATGCGGATCGGCAGCGGCCGCAGCGGGCGCATCAACAGCGGCGCGAGAAAGCCCAGCAGAGCGCCCAGCAGCAGGTTGCCCGGGCTCACGGAGAGGTTCAGCACCAGCCACAGCAGCCACAGCGCCAGGGACAGGAAGGGGGCGGGAAACAGGCGCTTCATGGTTGCACCTCCAGCACGGCGGCGGCCTTGGCTTCAGGGCTGAGTACGGTACGGGTGCCGAGCACCGCCATCACGTAATGCTCCGGGTGGTTGAGGCTGTCGGCGGTGGCCTGGGTGAAGCGCAGCAGCGGCTCGGCCTTGATGCTGAGCAGCACGCAGAGCCCCAGCAGCGCCACGATCGGCACGCACTCCAGACGCCGCAGCACTGGCGACGGGCGTTCCTCCGGAGTCCAGAAACGCTGGATACCCAAGCGTGCAAAGGCGATCAGCGAAGCCAGGCCGGAGAGGATCAACAGCGCCAGGAAGCACCAGGCCGCCACCGAGATCGGTGTGCCATCGCTGACGCCCAGGCCCAGCGGGTTGAGCAGGGCGGCAATCAGGTTGAGCTTGCCGATGAACCCCGACAGCGGCGGCATGCCGATGATCAGCAAGGCGCAGGCAATGAAGCTCAAGCCGAGGAAGGCCATGGTCCAGGGAATCACCTGGCCCACTACGACCTTCTGTTCGTCATCCAGGTTGCTGCCCCGCGGTGGATGCAGCGACTCCAGCGGCCGCGGCAGGACCTCGCCTTCGTCTTCCAGGGGAATCTCGTTGGCCGAGCGCGAGCGCTCGATCAGTTCCGCCAGCAGGAACAGTGCACACAGCGCCAGGGTCGAGCTGAACAGGTAGAACAACGCCGCGCCGGTAAGGGCTGGCTGGGCGAAGCCGATCACCGAGATCAGGATCCCCGCCGAGACCAGGATGCTCAGGCTGGCCATGCGTTCCAAGCGCTGGGCGGGGAGAATCGCCAGGGCCGCGCAGAACATCGTTGCCATGCCGCCGTACACCAGCCACTGGCTACCGAAGTAGGCCGAGGCTCCGGCCTGCCCGGAGAACAGCAGGGTCCACAGGCGCAGCACGGTATACACCCCGACCTTGGTCATGACGGCGAACAGGGCCGCCACCGGGGCACTGGCCGAGGAATAGGCCGGCACCAGCCAGAAGTTCAGCGGCCACATCCCGGCCTTGGCCAGGAAGGCGATGGCCAGGATCGCGGTACCGGCGTGCAGCAGGCCGCGGTCGGCTTCCGGCACCAGGGGGATCTTCATCGCCAGGTCGGCCATGTTCAGGGTCCCGGTCACGCCATAGATCATCGCCGTGCCGATCAGGAACAGCGAAGAAGCCACAAGGTTGATGGTGACGTAGTGCAGCCCGGAGGATACCCGCGCTCGCCCCGAACCGTGCAGCATCAGGCCGTAGGAGGCCGCCAGCAGCACCTCGAAGAACACGAACAGGTTGAACAGGTCGGCGGTCAGGAAGGCCCCGTAGAGGCCCATCAGCTGGATCTGGAACAACGCATGGAAGCTGGCCCCGGCGCCGTCCCAGCGGGCCATGGCGAACAGCAGCGCGCTGACCCCGATGATCCCGGTGAGCACCATCATCAGCGCCGACAGGCGATCCACCACCAGGACAATGCCGAAGGGCACTTGCCAGTTGCTCGGCAGGTACACGCCAAAGGAGCCGGTGGCGCCCTGGACCTGGGTCCAGTACAGCAGGTAGCAGGCCAGCCCCAGCCCCAAAAGACTGGAGAACAGGTTGATCCGGGCCTTGAGCGGGCGGTGTTTCTCGCCCAGCAGCAACATGATCGCCGCGGTCAACAGCGGCAGGAGGATGGGGGCAACTATCAGATGGGACAACGCACTCATTCCTTGGGCTCCCGGCCGTCGACGTGGTCAGTGCCGGTCAGGCCCCGGGAGGCCAGCAGCACCACCAGGAACAATGCGGTCATGGCGAAGCTGATGACGATGGCGGTGAGTACCAGTGCCTGGGGCAGGGGGTCGGTGTAGTGCAGCAGGTCCTGGGGTACGCCGTCCTTGATGATCGGCTCCTTGCCGATGAACAGGCTGCCCATGCTGAAAATGAACAGGTTGACCGCGTAGGACAGCAGGCACAGGCCCATCACCACCTGGAAGGTCCGCGGCCGCAGCACCAGCCAGACGCCGGATGCGGCCAGCACACCAATGGCGATTGCAATGACTTCTTCCATCAGGCGGCTCCGCTCTTGATCAGGGATTTGGACTGGCTGGCAGGCTTGTGGGCCCGCACCGACTGGTGCGCCAGTGCCGTGAGAATCAGCAGGGTCGCGCCCAGCACCACGGCAAACACGCCGATGTCGAAGAACAGTGCACTGGCCAGGTGAATGTCACCGAACAGCGGCAGGTCCAGGTGCAGGGTGTGGGTGGTGAGGAACGGATAGCCCCAGGCCAGGGCGCCGAGCCCGGTGGCCAGGGCAAACAGCAACCCGGTGCCCATCCAGCGCAGCGGCCGCAGGCTCATTTGCGCCTCGACCCACTGGGTGCCGGCCACCATGTACTGGAGAATGAACGCCACCGACATCACCAGCCCGGCGACGAAACCGCCGCCCGGCAGGTTATGCCCACGCATGAACAGGTAGAAGGACACCACCAGGGCAATCGGCAGCAGCAGGCGCACCAGCACCGCGGGCACCATCATGAAGCCCAGGGCGGTGTCGCTGGCCTGGCGTGGGTTGACCAGGTCGGTGACCACGTCAGGTGCCAGCAGGCGCTGCTGGGCCGGCAACTGCATGCTTTCCTTGGGCGGGCGGAAGCGTCGCAGCAGGGCGAACACGGTCAGGGCCACCGCTGCCAGCACGGTGATCTCGCCCAGGGTGTCGAAGCTGCGGAAGTCCACCAGGGTCACGTTGACCACATTGGTGCCGCCGCCTTCAGGCAGCGCACGGCTCAGGTAGAACGAGGAAATATCGTTGGGGGTCGGGCGGGTCAGCATGGCGTAGGACAGCACGGCCATGCCCAGGCCGACGGCAATCGACAGGCACAAGTCGCGCAGGCGCCGGATACGTGCCTTGGGCACGCTGCTGGGCAACGGCGAGACGTCTTCGATCCGGCGCGGCAGCCAGCGCAGGCCGAGCAGGATCAGCACCGTGGTCACCACTTCCACCACCAACTGGGTCAGGGCCAGGTCCGGCGCGGAGAACCAGACGAAGGTCACGCAGGTCATCAGCCCGCAGACGCTGACCATGGTCAGGGCGGCGAGACGGTGGTACTTGGCCTGCCAGGCGGCGCCCAGGGCGCAGGCAATGGCCAGCAGCCAGAAGGTCACAAAGACGATGGAACCGGGGATCTTCGGCCGGTCGCCCCAGGTCAGCTGGCTGTAGAGCATGGGGATCAGTCCGGCGATCACCGCCGCCAGCACCAGCAGGAACAACTGGGTCTGCAGGCGCTTGGTGCTCAGTCGGCGTTCCAGGCGCCGCGCCAGGCGCATCATGCCCACCAGGCTGCGTTCGAACAGGCGCTTGCCGTTGAGGCGGCCGACTCCCGGCGGGAAGGCGAAGCGGCCCCGCACCAGCGGCTTGCGCAGCAACAGGTAGAGGAGGATGCCGCAGGCCATGGCAATCAGGCTCATGATCATGGGCGCATTCAGGCCGTGCCAGATCGCCAGGCTGTATTCCGGCAGGGTGCCACCCACCACCGGCAGGGCCGCGGCGGCCAGTGACGGGCCGATGATCTGCGCCGGGAAAATCCCCACCAGCAGGCAGGTGAACACCAGCAGTTCCACCGGCGCGCGCATCCAGCGTGGCGGCTCGTGCGGGGTGTGCGGCAGGTCAGTGGCCGGCTCGCCGAAGAATACGTCGACGGTAAAGCGCAGGGCATAGGCGACGCTGAAGGTCCCGGCGATGGTGGCGATCACCGGCAGGGCGGTTTCCACCCAGGCGGTGGAGTTGATGAACACCGTTTCGGCGAAGAACATCTCCTTGGACAAGAAGCCGTTGAGCAGCGGTACACCGGCCATGGAGGCACTGGCGACCATGGCCAGGGTCGCGGTAAAGGGCATCAACTTGATCAGGCCGTTGAGCTTGCGGATATCGCGGCTGCCGCTTTCGTGGTCGATGATCCCCGCAGCCATGAACAGCGAGGCCTTGAAGGTGGCGTGGTTGAGAATGTGGAACACGGCCGCCACCGCCGCCAGGGGGCTGTTGAGGCCCAGCAGCAGGGTAATCAGGCCCAGGTGACTGATGGTGGAGTAGGCCAGCAAGCCCTTGAGGTCGTTCTGGAACATCGCGCAATAAGCGCCCAGCACCAGGGTGCAGGCGCCGGCGCCGCTGACCATCCAGAACCATTCATCACTGCCCGACAGCGATGGCCACAGGCGGGCCAGGAGAAATACCCCGGCCTTGACCATGGTCGCGGAGTGCAGGTAGGCCGAAACCGGTGTCGGTGCGGCCATGGCGTGGGGGAGCCAGAAGTGGAAGGGAAATTGTGCGCTTTTGCTCAAGGCGCCGAGCAGTATCAGAGGAAGCAGGACAGGGTAGAGGGCATGGGCCCTGATCTTGTCGCCGGCAGCTAATACCTGATCCAGGTCGTAGCTGCCGACCACATGGCCGAGCAGCATGACCCCCGCCAGCAGGCAGAGTCCTCCTGCGCCGGTCACCATCAGCGCCATGTAGGCGCCGCGGCGGGCGTCGGAGCGGTGGTGCCAATAGCCGATCAGCAGGAAGGAGAAGAGGCTGGTCAACTCCCAGAAGAACACCATCTGGATCAGGTTGCCGGAGATCACCAGGCCAAGCATGGCCCCCATGAACGCCAGGAAGAAGGCGAAGAAGCGCGGCACCGGATCTTCCGGCGACATGTAGTAGCGCGCGTACAGCGACACCAGGGTGCCGATCCCCAGTACCAGCAGCGAGAACAGCCAGGCGAAACCGTCCAGGCGCAGCACAAAGTTCACCCCCAGGCTCGGCAGCCAGGTGAACTCCTCGCGGATGACCCCTCCATCGGCGATCTGCGGGTACAGCAACGCCACCTGAATGGTGCCAATCAATGCCACCAGGCCGGCCAGCAGCGATTCGGTGTTACGTGCGTTGTGCGGCAACAGGGCCGCCAGACAGCTGCCTACGAACGGCAGAAGCAGTAGAACTATCAGGGACATAGGCTTCTAATCTGCGGAAAAGTATGAGGCATAATACGTGCCAGGCTCTGGATCACCAACCGCCAAGCGCAGCCAGGCCTTCATAAGAAATGTTACATGCGCTTTCAAAGGTAGGAGACAAATGCCCAATGCGCCCACTTACCGGGAGCTGTGGGGCAAATGTCCTGCCCAAGACAACCCGCTACAAGGATCGCTGACGGTGCACCTCATTCAAGGATCGACCATGGCTCGGATTATTCGACGTGTATGTTTCGCGTTGCTGTTCACCTGTTTCGGCGCGGCGCTGGGGCTCGGACTGGATCATTTTCTCAACCGTCCCGAGATGCTCAAGACCCGCCAGGCCCTGGTCATCGAAGGCCCGTTGGGGGATGACCGCAGCTACGTGCTGCCGCCGGGCACGGTGCTCTACTTCGACCACGCCTTTGCCGAGGGGCACATGCTCTACCACGCCTATTTCTATTATCACGGCGAGCCCGAAAACGACCGGGTGCTACTGGAACCCAAGCACAAGGGCTCGCTGACCGTCCCCACCTGGCTTTACGGCCCCGAGTCCCTGTAGGCGCTGGCATCCAGCCCGCCTTCGCCGGCAAGCCGGCTCCTACAGTCCCCACAACTATCCCTGCCAGCCGTAGGAGCTGGATTGCCAGCGAAAGGGCCCTCAAGACCGCCTTCGCCGGCAAGCCGGCTCCTACGGTCCCCACAACTATCCCTGCCAGCCGTAGGCGCTGGCTTGCCAGCGAAAGGGCCCTCAAGACCACCTTCGCCGGCAAGCCGGCTCCTACAGTCCCCACAACTATCCCTGCCAGCCGTAGGCGCTGGCTTGCCAGCGAAAGGGCCCTCAAGACCGCCTTCGCCGGCAAGCCGGCTCCTACAGTCCCCACAACTATCCCTGCCAGCCGTAGGCGCTGGCTTGCCAGCGAAAGGGCCCTCAAGACCGCCTTCGCCGGCAAGCCGGCTCCTACAGTCCCCACAACTATCCCTACCAGCCGTAGGCCCTGGCTTGCCAGCGAAAGGGCCCTCAAGACCGCCTTCGCCGGCAAGCCGGCTCCTACAGTCCCCACAACTATCCCTGCCAGCCGTAGGCGCTGGCTTGCCAGCGAAAGGGCCCTCAAGACCACCCTCATCAGCAAGCGGGCCCCTACCGCGGGCCGGTGCTCAGGACTCCAGCGCCTCGCCGCTCGGTTGCCCGGCTTCTGCCTTGGGTTTCCATTCGCTGATGATCACCGCCAGCACGATCAAGGCGCCGCCCAGCAATGCCAGCCCCGGCAGGCGTTCGCCGACGATCCGCCCGATCACCCCGGCCCACACCGGTTCACCGGCGTAGATCAGGGTAGCGCGGGTCGGCGAGACGCTTTTCTGCGCCCAGTTCATCGCCACCTGGATCGCCGCGCTGGCGGCGCCCAGGCCCAGGGCGCTGGCCAGCAGCAGCCAGGAAAACCCCGGCAGCGCCTCGCCGGTCGGTCCCACCATGGCAAAGGCCAGGAGCGAGGTGACGGCCAGTTGCACCACGGTGACCCGGCGCACATCCACGCGCCCGGCGAAACTGCTGATCATGATGATCTCGGCGGCTATCGCCACGGTGCTGATCAGGGTGGCGATCTCCCCCGGGCTGAAGTCCAGGGAGGCGCCGTTGGGCCCGGACAGCAGCATCAACCCAGTGAATGCCAGCATGATGCCGATGCTCGGCAGCAGGCCAGGGCGCTTGCCCATGAACAGCCATTGCAGCAACGGCACGAAGGGCACATACAACGCGGTGATGAACGCCGACTGGCTGCTGGGAATGCTTTGCAGGCCTACCGTCTGCAGGCCATAGCCGAGCATGATGGCGGTACCGATAAAACTGCCGGCGCGCAGCTCGAACAGGGTCAGGCCGCGCAGGTGGCGCAGGGAAAACAGGGTGACGATGCAGGCCGCCGCGGCGAAGCGCAGGCCGACGAAGAACATCGGCCCGCTGACGGTCATGGCCTGTTGCACCAGGTAGAAGGTGCCGCCCCAGATCATGGTGATCAGCACCAGCACGGCTTCGGCCTTGCTGAGTTTGAACTGCAATCCGCGGAAGGGTCTGGACGTCATGGCCTTGCGTGCTACCTGAGGGGGACGCACAATGCGCCGGAAGTTGGGCAGTATACTGCGCAGGCCTGGAGAGTGAGCAATATAGTGCACAAAGAAAACAGCCAACGGGCTTCGGTCCTGCAACACGTCAGCCTCAATGTGCGGCGCCTGCGCCATGCCGCGGGCCTGAGCCAGAGCGCCCTGGCGGAAAAGTCCGATGTCAGCCGGCGAATGCTGGTGGCCATCGAAGCGGGGGAAAAGAATGTCAGCCTCGGCACCCTGGACCGGGTGGCCGAAGCCCTGGATGTGGCCTTCAGCGACCTGATCCAGGCCCCCGGTTCCCCGGACCCGAGCCGTATCAACGAACTGGCCTGGGCCGGTGTCATTCCCGGTAGCAAGGCGGTACTGCTGGCCAAGGCCGAGGCCCGGCGCGAAGTGGAACTCTGGGAGTGGCAACTGGAGCCAGGGGAGATCTACCGTTCGGAATGCGACGCCCAGGGCTGGAGCGAGCAGATCTATGTCTTCGAAGGCTGCCTGACGGTGTTCTTCGGCGACAGCGAGCGGCGTTTGCAAAGCGGTGAGTTCTTCATGTTCGCCAGCCATGTGCCCCACGGCTATCGCAATGATGGCGCCCAGGCCACGCGCTTCGTACGCAACGTGGTGATCTGAGGGCGAGGCTCGGTGGCTACTGTTGGCCCAGCAACAGTGATTGAACATTCTGCTGGTTTTCAGTTGATGTCGATTATTTGAATTGTTTTATAACTGATTGAAATAGAGCCATTTAAATCTTTGGCTCGACTCCTGCAACGCTGCTGACAGGAACCCCTCCACGGGTGTTCATCTTGATCTTCAGGAAGCGGAGTCGGCCCATGACAGCCCCAGCTCAACCCCCATTCAGTGCCCATATCATCCGCAGTGATGCCGAGGCGATCAGCGTTGCCCGGGCGCTGGCCCAGCGCTTCGCGGTGGAGGCGGCGGTACGCGATCGCGAACGGCGCCTGCCGCTGGCGGAACTCGACGAATTCTCCGCCAGCGGCCTGTGGGGCATCACCATTCCCCGGGCCTACGGCGGTGCCGGAGTGTCCTATGTGACCCTGGTGGAGGTGATCAAGCTGATCTCCGCCGCCGACCCCTCCCTGGGCCAGTTGCCGCAGAACCACCTGGGGGTGGTGGACATCCTGCTGCAGACCGCCAGCGAGGAGCAGAAGCGCCATTACTTCGCCAAGGTGCTGCAGGGTCAGCGCTTCGGCAATGCGTTTTCCGAAGCCGGCAGCAAGCACGTCGGGGCCTTCGAGACGCAGATCCGTTTTACCGGCGACCAGGCGCAAATCGACGGTGAGAAGTTCTACTGCACCGGCGCCTTGTTTGCCCACATCGTTCCGGCGGTGGCGGTGGATGAGCACAACCAGGCCCACATTGCCTTTATTGAACGGGACAACCCCGGGTTGACGGTGATCGACAGCTGGGACGGTTTCGGCCAGCGCACCACCGCCAGCGGCGGCGTCAGCCTCAAGGCCGTACAGGTACCGCGCAGCGCGGTGATCCCGGCCCACCGGGCATTCGAGCAGCCCACCGCCGATGGTCCGATTTCGCAGATCATCCAGGCCGCGGTGGACACGGGCATCGCCGTCGCCGCCCTGGAAGACGCCAAGCAGCATGCCCGGCAATCCCGGCCGTGGATCGACAGCGGCCTGGATCATGGCTGGCAGGACCCGTTCACGATCGCCGCCATCGGCGATCTGGAATGGCGGGTTCATGGCACCGAAGCGGTGCTCGCCAAGGCCGCCCGGGCCATCGAGCAGGCCCTGGTCAATGCCAATGAGGACAGTGTCGCCCAGGCCTCGATAGTGGTGGCCCAGGCCAAGGTGTTGTCGGCGGAAAGCGCCTTGCTGGCAGCCAGCAAGCTGTTCGAGCTGGCCGGCACCCGTTCGGTGGCGGGCAAGTACAACCTCGACCGGCACTGGCGCAATGCGCGAACTCACACCCTGCATGATCCGGTCCGTTGGAAATATCACCTGATCGGCAACTTCCTGCTCAACGGCGTCAAGCCGGCCCGTCACGCCTGGAACTGAAGGAATCGGACATGAATGCATTGATCCACGCTCAAGCCCACAGCCCCCAGGCCGCCCTGGCCAGCAGCGCCGACGATCTACAACGAGCCCGCGGGCTGTTGCAGCGCAGCCTGGACTTCATCCGTGAGCAGGCACAGCCCTGGGCCGCCAGTGGCCTGGCCAAGGCCAGTGACGACCCTTATGTGATCAGTCGCTTTGGCGACCTGCAGGTCCGTATCGAAGTGGCGGCGGCCCTGCAAGAGCGGGCTGAGCTGCAGTTGGCGGAGGATCAGGAGCCGGCCGAGGTTAGCATCGCCCTGGCAGAAGCGGCGATTGCTGCTGCCGAGGCACTGCTGGCGGCCGCCAACGCCGAGTTCGAGCTCACCGGGCAGCGCACCCCGCAGCCGCCAACCGTGCAAGACCCGTTGCGCTGGAAGTACCAAGTGATCGGCAACTACCGCCTCAACGGCGTGCTCCCCCAGGGTCTCGGGAGTGCGGTGTGATGCCTCGTGAAATTCGCCTGAATGCGTTTGACATGAACTGTGTCGGTCACCAGTCGCCGGGGCTCTGGGCCCATCCTCGCGACCGCTCCTGGCAGTACAAGGACCTGGAGTACTGGACCGACCTGGCCAAGATCCTCGAGCGGGGCAAGTTCGACGGACTGTTCATCGCCGATGTGCTGGGCATCTACGACGTCTACCACGGCAATGGCGACGCGGCGATCCGCCAGGCGACCCAGGTCCCGGTGAACGATCCGCTGCAATTGATCCCGCCCATGGCCTTGGTCACCGAGCACCTGGGTTTTGGCCTGACGGCGTCGCTGTCTTTCGAACACCCGTATCCGTTCGCCCGGCGCCTGTCGACCCTGGATCATCTGACCAAGGGCCGCGCCGGCTGGAACATTGTCACCTCGTATCTGGAGAGCGGGGCGAAGAACCTCGGCCAGCAAGCCCAGATTGAACACGATGCGCGCTATGACTATGCCGAGGAGTACCTGGAGGTCTGCTACAAACTCTGGGAAGGCAGTTGGGAAGACGGCGCGGTCCTGCGTGACCGGGAGCGGCGGATCTTCAGCGACCCGAGCAAGATCCACGAGATCCGCCACGTCGGCAAACACTTCCAGGTGCCGGGGATTCACTTGTGCGAACCCTCGCCGCAACGCACCCCGCTGCTCTACCAGGCCGGGGCGTCGAGCCGCGGCAAGCAGTTCGCCGCCGAGCACGCCGAATGCGTGTTCGTCGCCGCGCCCTCCAAGGTGCTGCTGAAGAAGACCGTGGCCGACATTCGCCGGCGCGCCGCCGAGGCTGGGCGCGATCCGTCGAAGATCCTGGTCTTCAACCTGCAGACGGTGATTCTTGGCGAGACCGATGCCCAGGCCAAGGCCAAGTTCGAGGAGTACAAATCCTGGGTCAGCTACGAAGGCGCCATGGCGCTGATCTGTGGCTGGACCGGCATCGACTTCAGCCGCTTCAAGCCTGATGAACCCCTCAGGCACGTGCACACCAACGCTATCCAGTCGGCGGTGGACGCCTTCTCCACAGCGGACCCGAACAAGGTCTGGACGCCCCATGAGCTGGCCGACTGGGTTGGCATCGGTGGCTTTGGCCCACTGTTTGTCGGCAGCCCGGAGACTGTGTCGGACCTGCTTCAGGAATGGGTCGAAGAGACCGACGTCGACGGCTTCAACCTGGCCTACGCGTTGACCCACGAAACCTTTATCGACGCAGTGGAGCTGTTGGTGCCCGAGCTGCAAAAGCGTGGCGTCTACAAAACCGACTACGCCCCGGGCACTCTGCGGGAGAAGCTCTTCGGCGCTGCGCCACAGCTGCCCGAGAGCCACCCCGGCAGCGCTTGGCGCAACCTTGGCGGACAACGCCAGGAGGCGCATAAACGTGCATCTGCCTGACGGCCCTGCCTGCGAGCGACGGTTGCAACTGGCGCTGCGGTGTATTGGACAACGTATCCAGTGAGGCGCCGGTGCAGATGGGGGCTTGCCAGCGTAGAGGCTTGGTGAAGTCGCCTGCGCCGGCAAGTACGCTCCTACCGTGGGCGATCAGTTCGATGTTCATTTTCAGCCAGCGGAACACCGCACGCTTTGCCAAGCCCGCGAGGTTGCTCCATGAGCGTGCAGCTACTCAAACCGCCGTCGACTGCGGATTCGCCGCAACCACAGGCCCTGCTCCAGCTACCTGGAGCCCTGGAGCAATTGCACCATTGGGCCCAGGTCAGCCCGTTGCACAACGCCCTGCGCCACAAGCGCCACGGTCACTGGTACGCCTGGCGCTGGATCGACGCGTTGCGCGATGTTGAGCGCCTGGCCGACGGCCTGCACCAGCAGGGTTTCAATCAGCATTCGCGGCTGGCCCTGAGCGCGCTGTTCGAGCCTGACCTGTTGCTGCTGGCCCTGGCCGCCCTGAGCATCGGTGGCAAAGTTCTGAGCATCGACCATGAGCTGGGCCCCGAGGCTTTGCGCCAGGCTCTGTGGCGCCTGCGGCCGACCCACGCGCTGGTCGATTCGCGCCAGCAGGTGTTGCGCTGGCTGGCTGCCGGAGAACGCTGCATGGCCCCGCAGCTGTTGATCGCTCGACAGGCCCAGCCGCGGCTTCCTGCGACTTCATCCGGGCGGCTGCGGGTCTTCAGCGAGTTGCTGCAGCCCCGTGAAACGCCTCGGCGCCAGACCTGCTGGCGACACCCGATCGGCGCTGCACAGCTGTGGAGCGAGGAGGGCACGGAGTGGCAGGGCGGCTTGGCGGTGCTGTTGGAGCAATGGCTGAGCAGCGGTCACAGCCTGGCCTTTCCCGAGGCCCGCCGCTCGGCCTGTCGCGACCGCCGCGACGTAGCCCCCAGCGGCCTGCTGCTTTCGCCCCAGCGCCTGCAACACCTGGCGAACCAGATCGAGCGCCGCCTGGCGCCTGCGGACAATTGGCGGCGGCGCCTGTGTAAGTGGGTCATCGCGCATTCCCATCGCACCCTGCCAAGGCTGCTCATACAGTCCGCGCGCCGTCTGTTGGGCTTTCAGCGCCTGCAGTTCATCTGGCAACCGCCGTCCAGCCCACAGCCCACAGCCCACAGTCCCGGCCTGGATCAGCGCATTCAAACGGAACATTGCATGACCCGGGTCGAGTCGATCCCTCACGGCGCCGCCCTTTGCCCTGGTCGCCAGCGCAGGTGCGCTGAGCAAGCGTCCTACTTTGGTACCGGTTGCTGAACCGTCCATGGTTTTGGCGCTTATTATCGTCCCGGCGATTTTCAGAGCGTCGCCCAGCTCAAGCACGGGGTGAGCCGCGCTTTATGTGGGCCAAGCGACGGATTGATCTGGCGCTCAAATGCGTTTCCCGTGCCTACTTGCCGGGCAGCGCCGAGCCACGACGGGGTCGGAGCGACCTGCACGACTTTTACCTGGGCAAACACTGACCGTGAGCATTCCATGAGCCAAACCGACGTTGCACAGGCAAACCCTGCCACCCGTGATGCCGAGGTTCTGATCGTCGGTGGTGGCCTCAGTGGCGCCTTGCTGGCGGCGCAACTGCTGCGTCTGCCGGGCCGGCGGCGGATCCTGGTGGTCGAGTCGCGCAGTGAGCTGGGGCGTGGCGAGGCCTACAGCACCGTGGAGCTTGGGCATACCTTGAACGGCAATGCCGCGCGCATGAGCGTCGACCCGGACAATCCCGATGACCTGACTCATTGGCTCACCCAGCATATCGCCGCTGGAGGCTGGCCCGAGTCGGACCGCCAGCATCTGCCAGTCAGTCAGCTGTTTGCGCCCCGCGGGCTGTTTGGCGTTTACGTCCAGCAGCGGCTGGCCGAAGCCCGGGAGCAGGGCCGGGCCCGGGGTTCCTCGGTGACCCATGTGCAGGGCGAAGCGGTGGACCTGGAGATCGACCGCGACGGCGCGCGGCTGAGCCTCGCGGATGGCCGGCAACTGCGCGGCGCCGTGGCGGTGCTGGCCACCGGCATGTTCCCCGCGGCGCGTACCCCGCAGACCCGCTCCAGCGGCCTGAATGCTGCAGCGCTGGACCCCTGGGATGTAGCCGCCATGGCCGCTCTTGACCCCCAGGCGCGGGTGCTGATCATCGGCTCCGGGCTGACCATGGTGGACGCCGTGGTGTCCCTGGAGCAGGCCGGGCATCGCGGGCCGATCGAGGTGTTTTCCCGCCATGGGCTACTGCCCCACGTACGCCGCCAGCCCCCGGCCTGGGAGGACTTTCTCGCCGCCGACCTGAGCATCCGCCGCCCCCGGCAACTGCTGCGGGCGCTGCGCCAGCAATGCCACGCGGCCCAGGCCCAAGGCATCGACTGGCAGGCGCCGCTGGACACGGTGCGGGTGCATATCGGGCGCTTGTGGAGCCAGGCCACGGATGTTCAGCGGCGCCAGTTCGTGCGCCATGTGCGGCCGTGGTGGGAGAGCCATCACCATCGCTCGCCGCCCCTGAGCGCGGAACTGGTGGCGCGGCTGCATGGGCAAGGGCGCTTGCGGATTCATGCCGGGTCCTACCAGGGGCTTGAGCCGAGCGAAGACGGAGGGCTGGCGATCCGCCTGCGGTATCGGGGCAGCCAGGAGAGCGTGCGCCTGGCAGGTGATGCCCTGATCAACTCCAGCGGCATCGAATACGACTGGCGCCGGGTAGCGCGGCCCTTTCCCCGGCAACTGCTGGCCCGTGGCCTGGTCACGCCCGGGCCTTTGGCCCTGGGCATCAGCGCCGCTGCCGATGGCGCCGTGTACGACGCCCGGGGCCAGGCATCCGCGCGTCTGTTCGCCCTGGGCCCGCCCTTGCGTGGCATGTGGTGGGAAAGCACCGCGGTCACCGACGTGGCCCTGCAAGCCAAGGCCCTGGCCGCACGCCTGGCCGCGCTCCCCCTGTAACCCCACCGCGATATCTCTGCCAACCGTAGGAGCTGGCTTGCCAGCGAAGAGGCCCGCAAGACCGCCTTCGCCGGCAAGCCGGCTCCTACAGACCCCCGCGATATTTCTGCCAGCCGTAGGAGCTGGCTTGCCAGCGAAGAGGCCCGCAAGACCGCCTTCGCTGGCAAGCCGGCTCCTACAGACCCCCGCGATATATCTGCCAGCCGTAGGAGCTGGCTTGCCAGCGAAGGGGCCCGCAAGATCGCCTGCGCCGACAAGCCGGCTCCTACAGTGTCACCCAGCGCTGTTCCTCGGCGGCAATGCGGATCGCCGCCGCCAGGCGCTCCACTTCCCAGGCTTCCTGGAAATCCGTGCCATGGCGACCCTGTCCGCCCAGGGCCATGATCAGCTCCTGCACCTCCAGGGTCTTGAGCTCGTTGTACCCCAACTGATGCCCAGGTGCCGGGCTGAAGGCCGCATAGCCGGGCAGGGAAGGGCCGGCCAGCAGTCGCTGGAAACCTTTCTGGCCAACCCGGTACAGGCGCAGCTCGTTGAGCCGCTCCTGATCGAAAGCCAGGGTACCCAGGGTGCCGCTGATCTCGAAACTCAGGTGGTTCTTGTAGCCATGCTTGATCCAGCTGCTGCTTACCGTGCCCCGGGCGCCATTGGCAAAGCGCAGCAAGGCGTGGGCCTGATCATCCACGTTGATACTGCGCCGCTCCTGGCTGCCGGCGTTGATGGGCCGTTGCAGATGCACGGTCTGGGTGTCGGCGCACACGGCCTGCACCGGGCCCATGAGAAAACGCGCCATGGCCAGCAGGTGGCTGCCCAGGTCCGCCAGGGCGCCACCGGCATGCTGCGGCTCGCAGCGCCAGGACCAGGGCGAGTCCGGGTCGGCCATGAAGTCCTCGCTGAACTCCCCCTGGAAACTCACCAACTGGCCCAGCTCGCCGTTGCCAATCAGCTCCCGGGCCAGGGTGATCATCGGGTTGTGCTGGTAGTTGTAGCCGACCCGCGTCACCACCCCGGCGGCCTGGGCTGCGTGATGCATTTGCCGGGCCTGCTCGACGCTGACCGCCAGGGGTTTTTCGCAATACAGCGCCTTGCCAGCCGCCAGTGCTGCCATGGCCATGGGAAAGTGCAGGTGGTTGGGGGTGGTGATGGCCACCAGGTTGACGCGGGGGTTGTCGATCAACTGTTGCCAGTCGGCGTGGGCCTGGGCAAATCCCCAGGCGCCGGCACACTGTTCGGCGCGCTGAGGGTCGGCATCCGCCAGGGCTGCCAGGTGCAGGCGCACCGGCAGTTCGAAGACCGCGCTGACGCTACGAAACGCCAGGGCGTGAGCGCGACCCATGAAGCCGGTACCGATCAAGCCAATGCCAAGTTCATCCATAACCGCACCTGCAGGATTATTGTTGTAGGAAGGGCTAGTTATGGAATAAATATTCTCTAATTGCAATTACTGGAATAAAAGTTTTGACCTCGTCGTGTAGGAGCCGGCTTGCCGGCGAAAGGGCCTGTGGCGGGGCGCTGGGTTCAAGGTCCTCTTCGCTGGCACGCCAGCTCCTGCGGGAAATGAAAAAGGCAGCCAGGGAGGCTGCCTTTTGGGTGGCGCAAGTGGGCTTCAGGAAAGGAAGCCACCGTCGACATTGAGCGCAACGCCGGTGGTGTAGCTTGATGCATCACTGGCCAGGTAGAGCACCGCACCGGCCATTTCGCTCGGGTCGGCCACGCGCTTGAGTGGGATCTGTGCCAGGGCGGTTTTGAGGATGGCGTCGTTCTTCACCAGGGCCGAGGCGAACTTGGTGTCGGTCAGGCCCGGCAACAAGGCGTTGCAACGGATGCCGAACGGTGCGCATTCCTTGGCGAAGACTTTGGTCATGTTGATCACCGCGGCCTTGGTCACCGAGTAGATGCCCTGGAAGATCCCCGGCGACACGCCGTTGATCGAGGCCACGTTGATGATGCTGCCGCCGCCGTTCTCGCGCATCAGCTTGCCGGCTTCCACCGACATGAAGAAGTAGCCGCGGATGTTGACGTCGACGGTCTTCTGGAAGGCGCCCAGGTCGGTGTCCAGGACGTTGCAGAACTGTGGGTTGGTGGCGGCGTTGTTGACCAGGATGTCCAGGCGTCCGAACTGCTCGCGAATCCCGGCGAAGACCTGGCTGATCTGCTCCATTTCACCGATGTGGCAGGCAACGGCGGTGGCCTTGCCGCCCGCAGCGATGATGGCGTCGGCCACATGCTGGCAGCCGTCGAGCTTGCGGCTCGAGACGATCACATGGGCACCTTGCTGGGCCAGGAGCTTGGCGATGGCTTCACCGATGCCGCGGCTGGCGCCGGAGACGAATGCGATCTTGCCGTCGAGGTCGAACAACTGAGTCTTGGACATGGTGTTTCCTTGTTGGGCGGTCGGGTGCCTGGGCGCTGTCAGAGGCTGGATTTGCCGATGACTTGCAGGCTCATCTGCTCCAGCAGTGTGTTCATGTGGATGAACTGTGCGAAGCGTTTGTCCTGGGTCTGGCCGTGGTAGAAGCGGTAGTAGATCTGCTGCACGATGCCGGCCAGGCGGAACAGGCCATAGGTGTAGTAGAAGTCGAAGTTGCCGATCTGCAGACCTGCGCGCTCGGCGTAGTAGTCGACGAACTGCTGGCGGGTCAGCATGCCCGGAGCGTTGCTCGGCTGGCGGCGCATCAGTTGCACCGGCGCCGGGTCGGCGGCTTCGATCCAATAGGCCAAGGTGTTGCCCAGGTCCATCAGCGGATCACCCAGGGTGGTCAGTTCCCAGTCCAGCACGCCGATGATCTGCATCGGGTTCTGCGGGTCGAGGATCACGTTGTCGAAGCGGTAGTCGTTGTGCACGATGCTCGAAGTCGGATGGTCGGCGGGCATCTTGTCGTTGAGCCAGGCCTTCACCGCTTGCCACTGCGGTGCGTCGGGGGTCAGGGCCTTTTCGTAACGATCGCTCCAGCCCTTGATCTGGCGCTGCACGTAACCTTCGGGCTTGCCCAGGTCGCCCAGGCCGCAGGCGTTGTAGTCGACCCGGTGCAGTTCGACCAAGCGGTCGATGAAGCTCTTGCACAGGGTTTGGGTCTGGTTCGCGTCGAGCCCCAACTCCGGCGGCAAATCGGAGCGCAGGATGATGCCCTTGACCCGTTCCATGACATAGAACTCGGCGCCGATCACCGCTTCGTCGGTGCAATGCACGTAGGCTTTGGGGCAGTACGGAAAACCCTCGCGCAGCTGATTGAGGATCCGGAACTCGCGGCCCATGTCGTGGGCGGACTTGGCCTTGTGGCCGAAGGGTGGGCGGCGCAGGACGAACTCCTGGCCGGGGTATTCCAGCAGGTAGGTGAGGTTCGAGGCACCGCCCGGGAACTGGCTGATCTGCGGCGTGCCGGTCAGGCCTGGAATCTGTGCCTTGAGGTACGGATCGATCAGGCTGGCATCGAGTTCCTCGCCGGAGCGCGTTCGGGTGGATTGGTCTGTAAGCGCCATGCTTATCCCTTCTGCTTATTCTGGAGGCCAGAGATTATTGGCTAATCTAATGCGCCTACTGGCCCCTCACAATCGCGGCGGGCCTTTATAGGTGCGCGTGTTGCTGGACAATCATTGCTTTTGATACAAGCGTTTGAATCTGTAGCAACCGGCTTGCCGGCCAACCGAGTGTTCCTGGTTGCGAGGCGGTCGCTGGATCATTGTCATTGGCGAACGCAACAACCCCCGGTCGCCGTTACGAGCATAGGCCGTGCTTTCTATCAGGGGACGTTTCGGTTCGGCGCGGGCAGTGCCACCGGGGTCAGCAGCGGCTGGTCGGCGAAGTGCGCGAGCAGGTTGCGGCCGACCATTGCCACGGTGTCCTGGCTGGCCTGGGGCGAGAGCCCGGCGACGTGGGGTGTCAGCACTGTGTTGTCCAGGGCCTTGAGGCGTTCCGGCACCCCTGGCTCGTCATCGAACACATCCAGGGCCGCGCCGGCAATCCGCCGTTGTTCCAGGACCTGCAGCAGTGCGTCGGTGTCGACCACGCTGGCGCGGGCAATGTTCACCAGGAACCCCTCCGGGCCAAGAGCCTCGAGCACGGGGGAGCCCACCAAGTGTTGGGTCTCGGCGCCGCCGGGCGTGGCAATTACCAGCACGTCCGAGTCCTGCGCCAGCTCAACCAGGGTTGGGTAAAAGCGGTAGGGCTGGTCCGGTCTTGGCTGACGGCTGTGATAACCCACCGTCATGTCGAAACCCAGGGCGCAGCGCCGGGCGATCGCCTGGCCCACGGCGCCGAGGCCAAGGATCCCCAGGCGCATGCCGGCCAGGGACGGGCGCATGACTTTTGGCCATTGACCCTGGCGCACGGCGGCATCGGCCTGGGGAATGCCGCGCACCAGGGACAGCAGCAATGCCAGGGTGTGATCGGCCACGGAGGAGGCATTGACCCCGGCGCCATTGGTCACGGCAACCCCGTGGTTGCTCGCGGCTTGCAGGTCCACCTGCTCATAGCCGGCGCCGATCACGCAGATGATCTGCAGCTGGGGCAGGGCAGCGATCTCCGCCGCTGTCAGGCCCAGGGGGCCACGGGTCAGTACCGCGTCGATCTGTCCGGCATGGGTCTTGATTGCCTGGGCACGCTCGGCGGGCGTCGGCGCCAGGATCAGCTGGAAGCCCTGCTGTTCGAGCAGGGGCAGGTAGGCGTTGACGTTTTCAACCAGGACCAGGACGGTGGCGTGCATCAAGGATTTCCTCCGGGGGTTAACGGGGCAGGGGCTGGCGCAGTTGGAAGACGTTGCCTTCCGGGTCGACGCCGTCGCAGACCCGGGCCTCCTTGAACAGCCATTCGCGTTGGCTTTCGTACAGTTGGCCACCGGCGGCGGCAGCACGCTGGCGGGCCTGTTGCAGATCGTCGACCTGGAACACTGGCTTGCAGGGCGAGTCGCTGCGGGGGCGGGGCGGGACCTCTAACTGGATGCGTTCGGCAAGCGCCGCAGGCACCTGGACCAGGGTCAGTTCGAAGCCCTGGTGCTCGAGTTGCAGGTAGTCGTCGTGTCGTTCGCTGATTGGCCAGCCGAGGAGTTCGGCATAGAACTGCGCGAGGGTGGCCGGGTGAACGCTGTAGAGCACGCATCCGGCGACGGTCGTGGCACTCATGGAGAACTCCATAAAGGCGAGGAAAGGGCTCAAGAGTGCGGTTTTGCTGGAACTTTGGCAATGCTCGGTGAGGCCCTTGCCGGGGGGGCTGCGCCGTTGCCGGCGCGACCCGGGTAGGGGGCAGGTTTCTAGAAAGTCAGATCATGGGTCTTGGCCAGGCGCACGAAGGGGCCGTTCAAGGTGGCGTTATGGTGGGCAATGATTTTTTTCGCCCCCAGCAGCGGTGTGTCCATGCAGGTGTGGGCGTCCTCCGCCAGCAGCACCGTGAAACCCAGGTCGCCGGCGGCGCGGCAGGTGGCATCTACGCAGTACTGGGTCTTCATGCCGACGATCACCAGTTCATTGACCTCGGCGTCTTGCAGGTGCTCGGCCAGCCCGGTGCCGACAAAGCAGCTGGGGCGGGTCTTGTTCAGCACGCAGTCCTGTTCTTCATCCAGCTCCAGGGTGGGCAGCAACTGCCAGAACGCGCTGCCGGCGGCGATTGGGGAATCGGCGGGGCCGGTATGACGCATGGCGAAGATCGGCGCCCCGGCCTGGCGGGCGCGGCGGATCAGCTGGTTGATGTTTTCCAGGACTTGTTCGCGCTTGTAGGGTTTGTCCGGTCCGTTGAACAGTCCGACCTGCATGTCGATGACCAGCAGGGCACGCTTGGCATGGGTTGAAGGCATCTTGTCTCTCCTTGTAGGCCAGGTGGACGGAGAAACAAAAGGCCCCGTCCATTGCTGGCGGGGCCTTGGTTTTACTGTGCTTGCTTCATCCTGCACAGCCACCACACGACCCGCCGAAGGCAGTCGTGGTGCTAGTGACAGGGTTGAGCGCGTAAATATTCATGGGGCGGATCATGCCGTCGTCAGATGAATCTTGTCAACGCGATACCCGGCTCTGGCCCGCCCCCCGAAGCACCGGCCGATGCCCGTGGTGGTGTTGCCGAGTATCGGCAAAGTGGCGGGCCAGACACCTCGGTCCGCAGGAAGAATTTATCTGCGGCGTACAAACCGTTCCTCAGCTGAGTCTATGCAGCGCCCTTGGAATCCCGGACAATCGCGCCCCCCCTGTTTCGGTCGAGGCACTTATCGTCGGGTACTCCGACTCGCCCTGACCGAATGGCAAACGACCGGAATGTGGAGATCCCACCGGATGAATGATCAGGCCAACAGCGTCGATCAACGCTTTGAAGCGGCAGCCCCAGCAACTCTGAGCCGCTGGAACCGCCAAGACACCACCTGGATGCTGGGCCTGTTTGGCACCGCGATCGGTGCGGGTACCCTGTTTCTGCCCATCAATGCCGGCCTGGGTGGCTTCTGGCCGCTGCTGATCCTGGCGCTGCTGGCATTCCCCATGACCTTCTATGCGCACCGCGGGCTGACCCGCTTCGTGCTCTCTGGACGTGACGGTGCGGACATCACCGAAGTGGTGGAAGAGCACTTCGGGATCAAGGCCGGTGCGCTGATCACCTTGCTCTATTTCTTCGCGATCTTCCCGATCCTGCTGATCTACAGCGTGGCCCTGACCAATACGGTCGGCAGCTTCATGGAGCACCAGTTGCATATCGCGCCGCCACCGCGGGCGATCCTGTCCCTGCTGCTGATCCTCGGCCTGCTGGCCGTGGTGCGCTGCGGCGAGCAGGTGATCGTCAAGGCCATGAGCCTGATGGTCTATCCGTTCATCGTCGCCTTGCTGTTCCTCGCGGTGTTCCTGGTGCCTCACTGGAATGGCGGCATCCTCGCTACCGCGAGCGATGTACCGGCCCCTTCGGCCTTCCTGCATACCCTGTGGCTGGCGATTCCGGTGATGGTGTTCTCGTTCAACCACTCGCCGATCATCTCGGCCTTTGCCGTGGACCAGAAGCGTCGCTATGGCCAGCACGCTGAAGAGCGCAGCTCGCAGATCCTCTCCCGCGCCCACCTGCTGATGGTGGCCATGGTGCTGTTCTTCGTCTTCAGCTGCGTATTGACCCTGTCGCCTGCGCAACTGGCGGAAGCCAAGGCGCAGAACCTGTCGATCCTGTCTTACCTGGCCAACCACTTCAGCAACCCGACCATCGCCTTCGCCGCGCCGTTGATTGCCTTCGTGGCCATTTCCAAGTCCTTCCTGGGTCACTACATCGGTGCCAGCGAGGGCCTCAAGGGCCTGATCATCAAGAGTGGTCGACGTCCGGCGGCGAAAACCCTGGACCGCATGACCGCAGCCTTCATGCTGGTGATCTGCTGGGTGGTGGCGACCCTCAATCCGAGCATCCTGGGGATGATCGAAACCCTCGGTGGCCCGGTGATCGCCTCGATCCTGTTCCTGATGCCGATGTACGCGATCCGCAAGGTACCGGCCATGGCCCGTTATCGCGGCCAGGCGTCCAATGTGTTCGTGACCCTGGTGGGCCTGGTAGCTATTACCGCATTGGTGTACTCGCTGGCTTCTTGAGTCCTGGCTTGCCCATCAGGCGGGTTGGTCCGATGGGGTGAGCGGTTGCAAACGACGCCGCCGGTGCTGTGAAAGCACCGGCGGCGTTTTTGTTTGCGTCCTGGGAGCGGTTGGCGGTGTGGCGCCTGGTGGCCTCGGGAGTGCGGATGCAGGCGCGGGGTGAGCAAGCACGGTTGCAGGAAGTTGACGGAGATCCTCTGCCGCCGGGGAATAAAGGTCTAAGCTGATGATTTTGTTCCTGTCTGGAGTCACTTCATGGCCCGTGCCCGCCCGCAGTTGATCCGCGCCCGTCTGGAGACCCTGCACCCGACCCAACTCACCGTGGGGCTGGCCGAAGTTCAGGCCAAGCGCCAGGAATGGCAACAGCTCAAGCGCAAGGCGCGGACGGCTGCGCTGAACGATCACTGGTTTCCCTGCGTGCTGGGTCCCCGGCAGCGTTATTACATCGTCGATCACCACCACTTCGGCCTGGCCTTGCTGCAGGAAGAGGTGAAAGAGGTGCCGTTGCTGGTGCTCAAGGACCTGTCCTTTGTCGAGCCGGACAGCTTCTGGGAAGTGATGGGGTTCAACCAGTGGGCCCATCCCTATGACGCTCAGGGCGTGCGGCGCTCCTTCGAACGCATCCCCGGGCGCATCCTCGACCTGCAGGACGATCCGTATCGCAGCCTGGCCGGCTTGTTGCGCCGCGCCGGTGGTTTTGCCAAGGACGCCACACCGTTCAGCGAGTTCCTCTGGGCGGACTTTTTTCGCCGGCGCATCGACATCGAGACGTTGTGCAAGCTGGGGGCCAAGGTCCGGGCCCGCGGCATGAAGCTGGCCCGCAGCCAGGACGCACGTTACTTGCCAGGATGGGTGGGCCAGATTGTCGACTGATCAAGGGCAGGTTGCTGCCACTCCCGCGCCCCGGCGTTCTCGGGACCTGCTGGCTGGCTTGTCCATCGCTGGCCTGTTGCTGCCGGAAGCGGTGGCCTATTCGAGCATCGCTGCCTTGCCGCCCCAGGCCGGGGTCATTGCCCTGTTCGCCGGGCTGCTGTGCTATGGCCTGTTCGGTACCAGCCGCTTTGCCATCGTCTCGGCCACGTCCTCCTCGGCGGCGGTGCTGGCAGCGGCAACCCTGTCTCTGGCCGGGGGCGATGCGCAATTGCGCTTGACCCTGGCGTTTGCCCTGGTGCTGCTGACCGGGGTCTTCTTCCTGCTCGCCGGGCTGTTTCGCCTGGGCGGCGTGACCGCCTTCATCGCCAAACCGGTGCTGCGCGGCTTTGCTTTCGGCCTGGCGCTGACCATTGTGCTCAAGCAGTTCGCCACGGTGGTCGGGGTGCACTTGAGCACCGGCAACCTGGTGCGCTTTCTGCCGCAGTTGCTCGAGCAATGGCCCCAGTGGAACTGGGCCGGCGCCGGAGTCGCGGCGGCGGCCTTGCTGGTGCTGGCGATCTGTTCGCGAATTCCCTATGTGCCCGGGGGGCTGGTGGCCGTGGTCCTTGGCATCGGGGCCGGGCAGTGGTTGAACCTGCCGGCCCACGGTGTCGACCTGATCGGTGTTATCGAGCTCAATCTGGAGGTGCCGAGCCTGCCGCAGCTGCCGTTCGCCGACTGGCTGCGGCTGGGAGAGCTGGCGTTCGCGCTGGTGATGATCCTGTATGCCGAATCCTATGGTTCCATCAGCTCCTTTGCCTTGAAGCACGGCGACCGGGTGTCGTCCAACCGCGACTTGCTGGCCCTGGGTGCGTCCAACCTGGTGTCGGGGCTGTTCCATGGCATGCCTGCTGGCGCCGGTTACTCGGCCACCTCGGCCAACGAGGCGGCGGGGGCCCGGTCGCGGCTGGCCGGGCTGACTGCCGCTGCGGTGATGCTGGTCATCGTGCTCACCGTGCTGCCCTACATTGCCTTGACCCCGGAGCCGGTACTGGCGGCGATCGTCATGTATGCCCTGGGCCATGGCTTGAGCCTGCAGCCTTTGGGGCGTTATTTCATTTGGCGTCGGGACCGGGTGCTGGTGATCTGTGCGGTGATGGCAGTGCTGGTGCTGGGGGTGCTGGACGGCCTGCTGCTTTCCGTGGGCGTGAGCATTTTGTTGATGCTGCGCCAGTTGTCGTCAGCGGACATCCAGATTCTCGGCCAACTGGGCAGTGGTCACGACTTTGTCGACCTGAGCCGCCATCCCCAGGCCCGTCAGGTGCCGGGTATCCTGATCCTGCGTCCGGGTGAGGCGCTGTTCTTTGCCAACGCCGAGCGCATCCTCGGTGGTGCGTTGAGCCTGATCCGCCATGTCGAGGCGCCGATCCACACCATCATCCTCAGCCTGGAGGAGTCCCCGGACCTGGACGGCACCAGCATCGAGGCACTGGACGAGTTCTTCCGTCAGGTCAGCCTCGAGCACAAGCAGCTGGCCCTGGCTCGGCTCAAGCACGAGGCCAGGAATGCCCTCGCGGCCTTGCCATCAAGTGCCGAGTATCAGGTGCTGCTCAGTGGTACCAGTGTCGACGACACGCTGCAGGAGAGCCTGCGGGGCTGGAGGGCCGGGGAGTTATCCCAGGCATAAAAAAACGCCGCGTATCGTGGGATACGCGGCGTTCCTTTCTACAACGCTACAACCTTAGGCTTGCACCACCGGGATGTTGGCGTTGGCGGCCGCTTCACGGAACTCGGCGATCTGGTCGAAGCTCAGGTAGCGGTACACGTCCGCTGCCATGCTGTCGATCTTGCCAGCGTATTCCATGTACTCCTCGACGGTCGGCAGGCGACCCAGGATCGATGCAACGGACGCCAGCTCGGCGGAGGCCAGGTAGACGTTCGCGCCGTCACCCAGACGGTTCGGGAAGTTACGGGTAGAAGTCGAGACCACGGTGGAGTTCGGTTCTACACGTGCCTGGTTACCCATGCACAGCGAGCAGCCCGGCATTTCCATGCGCGCGCCGGCCTTGCCGTAGATGCCGTAGTAGCCTTCTTCGGTCAGCTGGTGAGCGTCCATCTTGGTCGGTGGCGACAACCACAGACGAGTTGGCAGCTGACCCTTGACCTGATCCAGCAGCTTGCCGGCCGCGCGGAAGTGACCGATGTTGGTCATGCACGAGCCGATGAACACTTCGTCGATCTTCTCGCCAGCAACGCTGGACAGCAGACGGGCGTCGTCCGGATCGTTTGGCGCGCAGAGCACAGGCTCCTTGATATCGGCCAGGTCGATCTCGATGATTTCGGCGTATTCAGCGTCAGCATCGGCAACCATCAGCTCAGGGTTGGCAACCCAGGCTTCCATCGCTTGCGCACGACGTTCCAGGGTCCGCGCATCGCCGTAGCCTTCGCCGATCATCCAGCGCAGCAGGGTGATGTTGGAGTTCAGGTACTCGGTGATGGAGTCTTTCGACAGCTTGATGGTGCAACCGGCAGCCGAACGTTCGGCCGAGGCGTCGGACAGCTCGAAAGCTTGTTCGATGCTCAGGTTGTCCAGGCCTTCGATTTCCAGGATGCGGCCGGAGAAAGCGTTCTTCTTGCCTTTCTTCTCGACGGTCAGCAGGCCAGCCTGGATCGCGAAGTAAGGGATGGCATGCACCAGGTCACGCAGGGTAACGCCCGGTTGCATCTCACCTTTGAAGCGCACCAGGATCGATTCCGGCATGTCCAGCGGCATCACCCCAGTGGCTGCAGCAAATGCCACCAGGCCGGAACCGGCCGGGAACGAAATGCCCATCGGGAAACGGGTGTGCGAGTCACCACCGGTACCGACGGTGTCCGGCAGCAGCATGCGGTTCAGCCACGAGTGGATGATGCCGTCGCCCGGACGCAGGGAAACGCCGCCGCGGGTCATGATGAAGTCGGGCAGGGTGTGGTGCGTGGTGACGTCGATCGGCTTTGGATACGCCGCGGTGTGGCAGAACGACTGCATCACCAGGTCGGTGGAGAAGCCCAGGCACGCCAGGTCTTTGAGTTCATCACGGGTCATTGGACCGGTGGTGTCCTGGGAGCCGACGGTGGTCATTTTCGGTTCGCAGTAGGTACCTGGACGAACACCTTTGCCTTCTGGCAGGCCGCACGCCTTGCCGACCATTTTCTGTGCCAGGGTGTAGCCCTTGCCGGTGTCGACAGGTGCTTCAGGCAGTTTGAACAGATCGGTAGGGCCCAGGCCCAGCTCGGCACGAGCTTTGTCAGTCAGGCCGCGACCGATGATCAGCGGGATACGGCCGCCGGCACGAACTTCGTCCAACAGAACCGGAGTCTTCATTTCGAAGGTGGTCAGGACTTCGTCGGTGCCGTGTTTGCAGACTTTGCCAGCATGCGGGTACAGGTCGATCACGTCGCCCATGTTCATGTTGGTCACGTCGAATTCGATCGGCAGTGCGCCAGCATCTTCCATGGTGTTGTAGAAGATTGGAGCGATCTTGCTGCCGAAGCAGAAACCGCCGGCACGCTTGTTCGGTACGTAAGGAACGTCGTCGCCGAAGAACCACAGCACCGAGTTGGTTGCCGATTTACGCGACGAACCGGTACCGACCACGTCACCGACGTAGGCGATCGGGAAACCTTGGCCGCGCATTTCCTCGATCTGTTTCATCGGGCCGGTAACGCCCTGGACGTCAGGAACGATGCCTTCACGGGCCATTTTCAGCATGGCCAGAGCGTGCAGCGGGATGTCCGGACGGGACCAGGCGTCCGGGGCAGGGGACAGGTCGTCGGTGTTGGTTTCGCCAGTGACCTTGAACACCCGCAGGCTGATCTTGTCGGCCAGTACCGGACGGTTCTGGAACCACTCGCCGTCAGCCCAGGATTGCAGCACGCCTTTGGCGTGAGCGTTGCCGTTCTTGGCTTTTTCCGCGACGTCGTGGAACGCATCGAACATCAGCAGGGTGTGCTTGAGTTGCGCGGCAGCGACCGGTGCCAGTTCGGCGTCGTCGAGCAGGTCAACCAGAGTCACGATGTTGTAGCCGCCTTGCATGGTGCCAAGCAGTTCAACAGCGCGCTTTTTGTCGATCAGAGGGGAAGTGGCTTCGCCTTTGGCGAGGGCGGACAGGAAGCCAGCCTTAACATAGGCTGCTTCGTCCACACCAGGTGGAATGCGGTTGGTGATCAGGTCAACCAGGAAAGCTTCTTCGCCAGCCGGGGGATTCTTCAGCAGCTCGACCAGGCCTGCAGTTTGTTCGGCGTTAAGCGGCTGGGGAACGATACCCAGTGCTGCGCGCTCTTCGATATGTTTGCGGTAGGCTTCAAGCACAGTTATTACCCTCATCAGTGGTCCCAAATGGGTGTCCGGGACGCTCATCCCGAAATTGCCGTACTCATGCGCTGCGTGGCGTTGTGGGCCACTTAGCCAGAATTACCGACAATTCCTTACAGAAGCTGCTTTCAAAGTTTTACGCCTGCAGAACGGGGAGCTGATGAGGGTTGGCGTTGAGTTTTTCCCCGCTGGAAAAACCCCTCGCCAACACCGCTCTGAAGGAACGACTGTGCTCGTGACGCTTTGAAAACAGCTTCAAACGGACATTGGCGCCTAAAAAGGCTGGCTAATTCTACGGCAAAAAAAATCTAAACGTAAGTTGGCGTATTAAAGTTTGAGGGGTGATCAATGTTAGACAAAGGGCTAACATGCCGACCTGTTTTGTTTTTCCGCGTGCTGTCTATCTATGCCCAATCAGACTATCAAGACCCCCTGCGTCGGCCTCTGCTCCACCGTCTACGGTGACCTGGTGTGCCGTGGCTGCAAGCGTTTCCACCATGAAGTGATCAACTGGAACGGTTACAACGAGGAAGAGAAACGCGCGGTCTGGTTGCGTCTGGAGCAACTGCTGGTGCAAGTGATGGCGGGCAAGCTGGAAGTCTTCGATTCGCCACGCCTGCGCGAGCAGCTGGAGCAGCGCAAGATTCGCTTCGTGCCGCATCAGTCGGAGTATTGCTGGGCCTATCAACTGATTGCCCGGGGCGCCCGGGTGATCAACCAGCTGGATGCCTATGGGATGGTGTTGCTGCCGGAGTTTCGCGACTGGAGCCTGCCAGAGTTGCGCGATGCCATTGATCGGGAATTCTTCCTGCTATCGGAAGCCCATTACCAGCGCTACATCGCCCCGGGGTTCCTCAAGGACGCCCTGGGCTGATTCCCCCCAGCCCAGGGCGTCCTTGAGG